>CAYMML010000065.1:0-10422 GCA_964391515.1 uncultured Thermodesulfovibrio sp.
CACCAATATACCAATATACCAATATACCATCTTTCATTTGACATTTAGTTTGTTTTCTGATATCATTTAGTAAACAGAATTATAAATACTTTCAAAGGGGGTATGGGACTATGAAAAGAGCAATCTATCTTCTGGTGGGTTTAGCCTTCCTGATTGGAGCCACAATGGTCTTCGGGGAGACCTTCGGGATCAAAAAGCGTGCGCCAAGACCACATGAGTACGGCAATGTGGTGATAAACAACTTCTCCGAGCAGAACAACATTGCACCTGTGGTCTTCAAACACTGGCTTCACCGATCAAAATATACCTGCCGGCTCTGTCATGTGGATATCGGGTTTGCCATGGAGGCAGGTGGAACCGGCATCAGGGAGGAGGACATCAGAAACGGCCTGTACTGCGGCACATGCCACAACGGTAAGGAGTCTTTCCCCCCTGAAGAGCATGACTCTGTGGGTAACTCCACCAAGAACTGTGACAGATGCCATTCTTACGGGAAAAAGGTGAAGTTCAAAAACAATTTCTATAAATTCACAAAGGGGTTTCCAAGGGCGAGATTCGGAAACAGGGTGGACTGGCTGAAGGCGGAGGAAAAGGGGCTTATAAAACTCAAAGACTACATTGAGGGTGTCTCAATAAAGAGAAAGGCCCTCAAGATACCTGAGGATACCGAACTCAAGGCCCTTGAGGTGGGTATGCCTGATATCATTTTCTCTCACAAAAAGCACGCCGTCTGGAGCGGCTGTGAACTCTGCCACCCGGAGATATTCGGTGTTAAGAGGGGTGCCACAAAGTACACAATGCAGGATATCTTCGATGGGAAGTACTGCGGTGCCTGTCATGGAAAGGTTTCCTTTCCCAATACCGATTGCAGGCTCTGCCATACGAAGGACGTCTATTAGTAGATCAGGCAGCCAATTTAACTTAAAGGGGGAAATGCGGATGAAACGATGGGTCTTGCTGTGTGGTGGCGCCATTTTGCTTGTCTGGGTGGTATCTGTTTATGCCTTCTGGGATCTGCCCAAGGTGCCCCCGCCTGAAGAGTATGGGAATCTACTCCTTGAATCACCCTCTGAAAACAGGGGGGATATCAAGCCTGCGGTCTTTTCTCACTGGCAGCACAGGGTGAAGTACACCTGCAGGGTCTGTCACTTCGAACTTGATTTCTATATGAAGGCAAACTCTTCAGGTATCACCGAGGAGGCTAACAGAAACGGGAGGTTCTGCGGTGCCTGCCATGACGGTAAGACCGCCTTTGATCACTCCGAAAAGAACTGCAAGCGGTGTCACACAGGAAACAGGAGAATTGCGGTGGATAAATTCAAAGAACTTGCAGAGAAATTACCAAAATCGCCCCACGGAAACAGGATAGACTGGACAAGGGCTGTAAGAAAGGGACTTATCAAACCCAAACAAAGCATTCTTGAGGAGGACTATAAGCCCATGCCATTTAAGAAATTCCTCCGGCTTGAGGCGGAGTGGACTATGGTGCCTCCTGCGTATTTTTCTCACAAGAGGCATGGATACTGGCTCGACTGTGCCAACTGCCATCCAGATATATTCAACATTAAGAAGAAGACCACCAAACACTTCGAGATGCGTTATATACTCAAGGGGAAGTTCTGTGGCGTATGCCACATCTCGGTTGCATTCCCCATGCAGGACTGTAAGGGGTGTCATCCGGCAATAAAGGAAGGGTATTACTGATAAGGAGATGGAGAAAATACCCGGATCAGGTATCTCTTTTTGTCCGTTAGTGGTATCTTGAAAGGAGTTATCTCATAACGGAGAGATGCCCCTTTTATTTTGAATTTTCGGGTTGCCTCTTCTATCTCCTCTTTCCATTTGGGCCCCTTGCTGAGTATAAAAACCGTTTTACTGGAACTCACCCTCACTGCCCCCGAGATGAGTTCATATACACTGAAAAGTGCCCTTGTTGTTATGAAGTCGTATGCCACTTTGCCTTGCCTGTTCAGGGAACCCAGGTCTTCCTCAGCAACCTCTACATCCCCCAGTTTCAACCTGAAAGAGAGGTTTCTTAGAAAACTGGCCTTTTTGCGGGACGGCTCAAGGAGGGTTACGTGGAGTTCTGGTCTTGCAATCTTTATTACCATACCCGGGAATCCGGCACCGCTTCCAACATCCAGTAACCGCAAGGGTGTTTCAGTATCCGCAGACCCCGGGATGAGTTTTGCATAAAGGAGCGAGTCCAGGAATAAGTCTGTTACCATCTCCCTTTCTGAACTGACGGCTGTAAGGTTATAGGCACGTGACCACCTGATAAGTTCATCTCTGTAAATCAGGAAGGCATCTTCAAGTGAGGGGGTATCTATACCCAGTTCCTTCAGGCCTTCTCTGATAAGGGTTCTGAACAGTTTCCCAGCCGAAGATTGCTCACTCCTCTGCCGGCCTGTCATATCCCATAGAAAGGTTGTGAAGGATGTTATCAATGGTCATGAAAAGACCATAGTTGAGGAAGGTAGAATTCGCCAACTGTGAGGGTGGTCCGGATATTTCGTCTCTTATGCTCATAAGTACCCGGATTTTTCTGCTAAGCCTCTTGTCGGTGGAGTTTGAAAGTATTTCTGCTGAAAGCCCTGCCCAGTGGGATACATTTTCCACAAGATGAAGCATGTACCCTCTGTATATCTCCTCCACCACTTCATCGGGCAGTTCTTCAAAAGTACTATTTTTGTAAGGTAAAAGGCTCTGGTAAATCCAGTCCTCGTTAAGCCACCAGGTGTTAAAGGGGAAAGTAAGCAGGTCGTCAATTCTGTATTTTTCCCTCCTGGTAACGGGAAACTCCCATGTGTATTCCCTTGGTTCGAGGTCGGTCCAGTTTAGGATGTTTTTGAGGATGATAAACTCGATGGGGATCTGGGTGTTAGTCTTTTCATTCAGCCAGAGTGCATGTTCCACCACCCGTTTAACGAACTCCTCTTTTACCGGGTAAAGTGGAATTTCTCCAAGAAACTCATCCCTGATCTGGTTATATTCCCCTCTATCTGTATTGGTAAATAGCATGGCATCTTTTATGCCGGTGTCAAACTTGAATAGAATTGAGGAGATAAGATAGGTACCCCTTCCTGTTTTCTTCCCCAACAACACAGAAAATGCCCCGTTACCATCAACAAGACTCATCCTGAGGTCTGTATAACTGTTTTGGGCGGATGGCCTTTGTTTCTGCCCGGGTATGGGCAGGATGTGAAGGAGGTCTACATAATACTTTTCTGCCTCTTTGCCCAGTTTTCGGTTAAGGCGGGAGATGCTGTAAAGTGTCTTTACCGCCTCCTGTGTGCCTGCAATCTCTATTGTCTGGAGTGCCCCCAATGCAACCATCTTGTCTTCATGGTAGGTGAGTAACTCAAGAAAATCAAGCACCTCCTTCTTCTTACTCCCTCTCAGTAGTTCCAGAAGGGGCAGGATGAAATGGGCTGGACGGTCTTTAACAAACGCCTCATAAATGTCGTGAAGGGCTGCTGGGTTTCTCCCCAGGTTTTCCACAAGAAACCCCTCCAGATCAGGCGGGTTTTCTGCAACCGCCATAATAAGAGGCTCTATTTCAGGGATATATTTAATCGCCTCTTCAGGGTCGAGGGCGGAAAGTATCCTCAACCTGAGATTATCGGTTAGAGACTCATGGTTTAAAACCTCAGAGACCCTTCTGTAAATAGCAGGCGTCATGTTTTCGATACCTATTTCCTCAAGGCAGATACAAAAGAGTGTGACGAGGTTACTGAGCATGGTTTTGTTCATCTTTTCTCTGTCAAGAAACCCTATGAGACGATTAATGATAATTTCAGGCGGCTCATGAAGGTACCCCTCCAGGGCGTTGAAAAACCTCTTTCCTGTAAGAGAGAGGATTTTCAAGAGGTCTTTATGTTTGTTACTTTTGCTCATTGGAAGACTTAATTAAATTTGAGATACTGCTATTATAACCAAGTTGTGATGATGTTTGCTTGAGCAGGAAGGGCTTGCCATCCACAAAACCCGCCGTGAGGTGGGATGATTTTAGTTATTTTAAACCGCCCGTTTGGTCCTTTTTTTCTTTTCGATTGCAAGCATTATCAGTGCTATTGCCGCAGGGGTTACGCCGGGTATCCTCGATGCCTGGCCAATCGTCTCGGGTCTGACCTCCTTGAGTTTAGCGATCACCTCTTTGGACAAACCGGCCACACCCTCATAATCGATATCGTCAGGTATTGTCGCATCCTCAAGTTTCTTCATCCTCTGAACCATTGCCTTCTGACGCATGATGTATCCATGGTACTTTACCTCCGTCTCCACTATCCTCTCCATCTCTTCGGTCAGTATCTCAACAGGTGGTGATATCTTTTTTAGAATAGAATAACTCAATTCCGGTCTTTTCAGGAGTTGTTCAAGCGTTTCGGGTTCCTTTAAAGGCGTGCTTCCTGCGGCTACAAGGATGGAATTTGATTCGGCAGGTGTTACTCTTGTGTCTTTCAGCCGCCTTAGTTCTTTCCCGATGGCCTCCCTCTTTTTCAGAAATGAGGAATACCTGCCTTCATCGATCAGTCCTATCCTGTAACCCTTTTCGGTAAGCCTTAGATCGGCATTGTCATGTCTGAGAAGGAGGCGGAATTCAGCCCGTGAAGTGAACATCCGGTATGGCTCAGAGGTGCCTTTTGTGACCAGGTCATCAATCAGGACACCGATATACGCCTCGTCCCTACCAAGTATAAGGGGTGGTCTTTCAAGCAGAAGGTTTGCCGCATTTATTCCTGCCATAAGTCCCTGTGCTGCTGCCTCCTCGTATCCTGATGTCCCGTTTATCTGGCCTGCAAGGAAGAGGCCTTGCACCTGTCTGGTCTCAAGGGAGTGCTTCAGTTGGGTGGGATAGACGAAGTCGTACTCGATTGCATAGCCAGGCCGCATGATCTCAGCCTCCTCAAGCCCCCTGATGGATCTTACCATCTTGATCTGCACATCGAAGGGCAAACTCGTGGATATACCATTTGCATAATACTCAGTGGTCTTGAGCCCCTCTGGCTCAAGGAAGACCTGGTGTCTGTGTCTTTCGGCAAACCTGACCACCTTGTCCTCAATTGATGGGCAGTAACGCGGACCGATACCCGTTATCTTCCCGCTGTAAAGGGGTGAACGGTCAAGGTTTTCCCTTATCAATTTGTGTGTTTCCTCGTTGGTATAGGTTATGTAGCAGGGAAGTTGCGGGTTTGTGATCTCCCTGGTGGTATGGGAAAATGGTGGAGGTGGGTCATCACCCCACTGTTTGTCTAAAATGGAGAAATCTATGCTCTTTGCGTCAAGCCTTGGTGGTGTGCCGGTCTTGAGCCTTCCGAGTTTCAGGCCGAGTTTGCTAAGTGAGTCCGATAACGAAATGGCCGGAAACTCTCCAGCACGACCCGCTTCATGGCTGTCCAGCCCTATGTGGATCAGACCCCTTAGAAATGTACCTGTGGTGACTATTACCGCCCTTGCTCTGTGAGATACACCAAGCGATGTCCTGACGCCGGTCACCCTGCCGTTACTACAGAGTATCTCTTCCACCTGTGCCTGCTTGATGACCAGATTGGTCTGTTCTTCAAGCACCTGACGCATTGCAAGCCTGTAGAGGAGCCTGTCTGCCTGAGCCCTTAATGACCATACTGCCGGTCCCTTACTCCTGTTAAGGATCCTGAACTGTATCCCTGCCCTATCGGTAACCCTTGCCATCTCACCACCAAGGGCATCAATCTCCCTTACGAGGTGTCCTTTGGCGAGCCCGCCGATTGCAGGGTTACAGGACATCTGGGCAATGGTGTCAAGGTTCATCGTAAAAAGGCAGGTGTGTAACCCCAGACGGGCGGTTGCAAGTGCCGCCTCACAACCCGCATGGCCTGCACCGATAACTATGACGTCATATTCATCACCACTAATCATTGATCCGTTACCGTAAACCCGTAATGTTGTTTTACTCTAAGGAAATTTTTATAGACCTCTTCACTTTGTGACTTCATGTCTGATTCCACTTCGGATAGCCTTGAAGCAATCTTCTCTTTTACCTCTTCAGGTGTGTTTTCAGCCATCAACAGCCCGAGATACAGTGACCCAAGGCCGTACAGAAACTTCAGGTTGCCAGGGTCAACGGCAAGTAACCTCTGGAGCACAAGGGTAGGATAAAGCGGGTTTTCCGCATCATAGACGATATCGTACATCCTATCAAGCAGGAGGGATT
Organism: uncultured Thermodesulfovibrio sp.; assembly: GCA_964391515.1. Taxonomy (GTDB): domain Bacteria; phylum Nitrospirota; class Thermodesulfovibrionia; order Thermodesulfovibrionales; family JdFR-85; genus WFTX01. The sequence goes on from CAYMML010000065.1 coordinate 6,194, forward strand.
CATTGATCATCACATCAACGTCAATAATGGGTTTACCGTCATCATCCTTTTCGGTGTAATCAAACTGTTTGATGGTGGAAATGGTGGATTCAAAGCACTCCTTTTCACAAAAAAAGGCAGGTATGTTTATGCAGAACAGCCCATGTATCATATAAAAGGTCTTGTCGTCCTGAACCTCCTTTACCACCTTTATCTCCTTACCACAGCGGTCACAGTTAGTTGTGTATTCCATTTTTTCCTCCAAAAAATTATTTTTGAATATCTATTATAACCTATCCTTCATACCAACCTCATAGCCTGCCACCGTTTTCGTCAAGTTTTGCAACTGTAAAATAAAACCACTTGTATAACCTGCCCCTGTGCTGTTAAAATCACTGCAAATGCCTGACATTAAAGCAATCATCGGCAGAATAACCGATATCGCCATCCAGGAGCCTTATCTTGCCGCTGCGGCTGGGCTTCTTATACTTCTGTTTTTTCTCAGAAAATTCAGGTTTCTCAGAGCCATCCTTCTCATCGGGGCTGCCCTCTTGATAGCAATTTATCTGATCATCCAGATATCTTCCGTAGGCTCAACACACAAGCGTGCCATGATAAGGGAGCACGAAAAGAAGGTTGAAGAGGTCTGGAAGTAGTTTGATATGAAAAGGGGTAAAGAGCCCGAAATCCCCACAGGAAGGTCTGAGACATTGAGGAAGGAGATGATCTCTCTGCTTGAGCAAGAACCCCTTACTCCGTCTGAGATTGCCTATGAGATAGGAGTTAAAGAGCAGGAGGTATATGAACACCTTATGCATATACAGAGATCACTCTCCCACAGGGGCAAGAGACTTTCCGTAACTCCTCCGGAGTGCCTGGGTTGTGGTTACATCTTCAGAAAGAGAGACAGGTTAAAGCGGCCGGGTAAATGCCCTGTCTGTAAATCCACAAGGATAACCGAGCCTGCTTTCAGGATCAGGTAATTGTTGACCATAGCGGTTATGTCAATGCTGTAATGAGAAGCCAGTCTGCTAAAACCCTCTTTCTTAACAACCTCATCTTCTTTCCGGTAATCAGGTTCAGCACGGCTTCCTGCTGATCATTCATGATTCCTGAAAAGACCCATCGTGTTTTTTTGTGCCCAAGGCATATCAGTTGATCAATACACTGAGATATTATACCGGCCGTAAGGTTGGCAACGATAAGATCATAACTTCCGGTGAGGCCATCGGGCTCAGATAGTGTTACGGTGATGTTACTGAGGTTATTCTTCCTGATGTTTTCCGTTGCTATCTCTACGGCAGTTGGATCATTGTCAATGGCGGTGATTGGGTGAAACCCAAGGAGGGAGCCCACCATTGCAAGTATCCCGGAGCCGGTGCCCACATCAAGCATTGAGCCGCTAAACCCTTCATCTGAAAGTGTCTCTAACTCGAGCAGACAGAGCCTTGTTGTGGGATGTTCACCGGTGCCAAATGCCCTGGAGGGCTCAATTATTACATCTATAAAATCACTGGAGGGTTCTGCCCAGGGAGGTCGGATCCGGATTTTGTTTCCTACCACAAAGGGTTTAAACCGCCTTTTCAACTCTGATACCCAGTCGTATTCCTTAATGGTTAACACCTCCGTTTTTAGATCAATGGAAGGATTGAATGACCTGGCCAAACGGGTGAGTGAGGAGGCAAGTTCCCTTATCTCCAAAGCGTCTCTATCCTCGGTGAAATAGGCTATGAATCCAGTTTCAGATTCCTCTATCCCCGTTGAGCCCATGCTGAAGCAGTAAGATGAAAGGAGGTCAATAAGTTCTTTTTTTATTAATGGGTTTGTCACTCTTATGGCGGGGTATGATATGGTGTCTGTCTCCTTCTTTTTATTTGCATTCACCTGTTTAGTGTACAGTAATCCCTTCAGTATTTTCATCGGTGGAAACTTTAAAGGGGTAAAAGAAACTTCTCACAATCCTTTGACCACATTATTTTCTGCACCCCCTGGGTGTTTTTCCAGCGTTTATGTTTAATTTCAGGTGGTAATGTAGTTTTGAGACTCGGGCATGATGGCACGGGTTTTGCTCTTCTTTTTATGACTAAAGTTGTGCGCCAAAGCGGCCGATAAGGCAGTAAGGAGATTTGAATTTAAGGCGAAAAACATGAGGTATATGGGATATGGCTACAGAGGTGTTCTCCATAGGAAAAGAGATACTTCCCCCTCTTCTCTTTGTGGGTTGTCTGTTTTTGCTTGCCTACAATCTGGATCGTTACCTGAAAGAGAGGTATGGGATGGAAGACCCTGTGGAGGAGATACTGATGGGGCTTGCTGTTTCAATGGGATGCAGTATCTATTTCATCTTCTGCCTCTCCGGCAAGGAATGGAATCTGCCGGAGGAGAGGATACGTTACGACTTTAAGGAGTACCTCCTCTTTCATCGTATTCCTTACTATGTGCGGCACTTTGCCAGAAGAAACCTGAACCGCCTTATAAAGACGGGAGGGAAAATTCATAATTTCTTCACATTCCCGGTGTAAGATATATCTAACACCGGAAGGCTCGCCGGAGTTTAGATATCATCAAAGTAGAAAGTGAGGTAAGTGATGGGGAAAAAGGGTAAGAAGAAGGTTGCAGAAGAGAAAAAGTCCTCCAAGATATGGCTTTTCCTGATAGCAGGTGTACTGATAGTTGGTATAGCCTTTATCGTAGGGGGAAAGAGCAATAACGATGTGGTAAGTGGTAAGAAAAACTCCTTTACCGTTCAGGGTGGAGAGACCAGGCCTGTTCTTGACCCGTCTCAGTTCACGGGTATGGTAAGGGCGGCATATGCTGCTGCCAAGGCCTATCCCCAGGTGCTTGATCAGGTTTACTGTTACTGCTACTGTGACGATCCACCCTTCAATCACAAGAGCCTCCTGAGTTGTTTCGTTGAAACCCATGGGGCTGGGTGAGTACTCTGTCAGCAGGAGGCCCTTAGGGCAGCCCAGTTATACAAAGAAGGCAAGTCGATAAACGAGATTAAGGCAGCGATAGACAGGGAGTTTGGCAGGTAAACACCTCAGGATAAGACAGTAAGGCATCTACATTACTCAAAAAGGCAGGAGGCAATTACATCCTGCCTTTTTGGGTTTTACCATCTGCGGGGGATACCGCAAATGGTTACAGTCTCTTTGCCTCCTTAAAGCCCTCCTTTATTATCAAGAAAAATACAACGGTAAGTCCAACGAGTATCCCTATAGGGTTTACCAGTCTTAGATATAGAAGGATAGCAAGCACGATGAAGACCAGCAAAAGTCTGAACATACTGAAGAAGACCAGTTTCCCCTTCGACTCCGATGCCTCCTCAGAGCCGAAAAGTCCGGTGACGCCCCAGTGGAGTCCACGGAGGTTGGCAAGCGCTATCGCTCCTCCAACTATAATGCTTAAGGGCAGTTTCTTCCACTCTATAAAGGCCGACAAAACGGCAAGTGGAATAAGTATATAAAGTGACTGTCTGTTAATCCTCTTTACCATCTCTCTCCTGCTTTTTTGCGTATCTGAATAGTTCCCTGAACCCGGCGATTATACCAAAAATGAGAAAGACAATGGTGAGGTAGGGCGAGGTTCCAAAGAGACGATCCAGACCGTAACCAATGGCAAGCCCTACAAATGTTGCTGTTACAAGGTTGAGTGGGACGGTGCTTGCATCAAGCAACTGCCGCCAGAATGTCCTTTTTTCTTCATTGTTTTTCACCGGGTCAACTCCTCATAGTCGTTATAAAGGCACTCCATGGTGATTGAGGCAACCTCTTTGTAGAAGGATGTCTTTGCAGTTTCTTTCACTTTTTGGAGAAAATGGGGAGCCCATTTCATTACATGTTGCTCCAGAAACTCTCTTAACTCTTCAAGGTTTCCATTTTCTATGAGGTAACTGATGAAGAGCAACTCTATCCCTATGTGATCTGGTGGCAACGATACTTCCTCATCAATCACAAGACCCGCCCTTTCGTAGGCATCCCTTACATCCTCAGTGATATTGCTCCAGATAGTTCCAACCCCCTCCATGCCGGCCATCTGGACTGACTCGTAGGGAGAGACCGGGGTGTCAAACCCATAAAAGAGCGAGGTAAAGTCCTCGTTTATCTCCATGAGGGATTCACCCTCCTCAAAGTCGAAGGTATTTTTCAGTTCCTCAAGGAGGCCCTCATCGGGGGTGTCCATGAACAGTGTTGCAAGGAGTTTGTAAGTGTCTGCAAGTCCCTTGTGGTATTCCCTTAACGGCATAT
>CAYMML010000066.1:0-10200 GCA_964391515.1 uncultured Thermodesulfovibrio sp.
TTGCCTAATCGTAAAATGTGCTTTCTTCCTCCTCTTCTTCGTCCCGGTATTGCCTTTTTCTTATTAGCATCCTGATAAAGCCGTAGGTTGCAAGGAGACCGCCGAAGACGAATAGGAAGGTTACAAAGTAGTTGCTGAGATACGAGAGGATGGAATCCCTTTTGTTAAGTGATCTTATCCATTCCGTTTCTATGCGGGCAAACTCGGTGCCGGTTGCCTCACTTATAGATATGTAGATGGTCTTTCCATTCTCCATCCCCTTTAGTATTTTTCGAAGTGTACCTTTGCCAAAGCGGTCTTCCAGAAATTCAACAAAGGACTTGCTCTCTTCATAGGCAAGCAGTATGGTGTCGGGGTGATTGAAAGCAGGATCAAGGGATGGGATTGTTATGAGACGGTTTGAGAGATATGCCTTTCTGAGGATGTCTCCCTTGGTGCTTATAAGGATTTCCGAGATACCATCACTGAAAAACTGGGCTACACCCTCATTAAACCATCTGGGTAAGGGGGTGGATTTTATGTGTTCGTGAAGCAGGAGGTGGATGAGTTCATGTTTAAGGGTAGAGCGGAACCTGAAAGGATCGGATGCGGTTTTTGAGAGGTCAATGACGATAAGCCCCCTTTCGGGGATGGCTATTGCGGAGATCTGTCCGAACCTTACGATTTTCTTGAAGTGTTCCGAATCGGCAAGAATGATCTTCCCGCCTTTACTGAAATCCCAGCCAAGAGAATCCTGGATTTCGGAGATCACGTCAGGAAGAAGTCTTTCTGTTTCGTTTATGTATTTTTTATTATGACCGGATGATTCGACAGTAAAGAGGGCTGTTATCGACCGATCGGCATTAACGGTGCTACCACCTTTTGCGCCCAGAGGCAGGATAATCAGCAGGAGGGAAGAAAGAAGGGGGAACAGTGCCCCCCTTCTGAGAGTGCACATTTTTTATGCCTTTGAACGGTCCACTAATTTCTTCTTGCCAAGCCAGGGCATCATGGCACGGAGCCTTTTGCCTACCTCTTCAATGGGGTGTTCCTCACCCTGTTTTGTGAGGGCATTGAAGACCGGCTTGTTTGCCCTGCACTCAAGTATCCACTCCCTTGCAAACTGGCCAGACTGTATCTCGCCGAGTATCTTCTTCATCTCAGCCTTGACCGATTCGTTTATAACGCGCGGTCCCCTCGTAAGGTCACCGTACTGGGCGGTATTGCTGATGGAGTACCTCATGTTTGCAATTCCGCCTTCATATATGAGATCGGTTATGAGTTTAACCTCGTGGAGGCATTCAAAATAGGCCATCTCCGGTGCGTAGCCTGCCTCTACGAGTGTTTCAAAAGCCGCCTGAATGAGAGATGTTAGCCCCCCACACAGGACAACCTGTTCACCAAAGAGATCGGTTTCTGTTTCTTCTCTAAATGTGGTCTCAAGGATTCCAGCCCTCCCGCCGCCGATGGCGGATGCATAGGCAAGCCCGATCTCTCTGGTATCGCCGGAGGGATCCTGGTGTATGGCAAGGAGACACGGTACACCGCTTCCCTTTTCGTACTCGCTCCTCACCAGGTGTCCCGGCCCCTTAGGTGCAACCATAAATACATTGATATCAGGTGAGGGAACTATCTGGCCAAAATGGATGTTGAACCCATGGGCAAATGCAAGGTATGCCCCTTTTTTCATGTTTGGGCCTATTTCGGAGTTGTAAATATCCGCCTGGAATTCGTCAGGAAGCAGTATCATAACCACATCGGCCTCTCTGGCAGCCTCGGAAGGGGGCATCACTGTAAAGCCTGCTGCCTCTGCCTTTTTCCAACTGCCACCCTTTCTTAGCCCCACGATTACATCCATACCGCTGTCTCTGAGGTTGTTTGCATGGGCATGTCCCTGGCTTCCATAGCCCATGATGCAGATCTTCTTCCCTTTCAACACATCCAGATTGGCATCTTTATCGTAGTACGCCTTGATCATAAAACCTCCTTTTCCCCCGTAGTTACACGAGAGGATATTATTAGATTTTTAAAAAGTTTAGATTGATATTATATTACAGGTGAGTATATAAAAACCAACAATGACTGTTGTAAGTACCCGAATTTGCAGGTTGTGTATGAAAAACCTTAAATCACGCATCGGCAGGCACCGAAGGTGCAGATGGCAATCTCTCGAAAAAGTCTAACCGACTCGATGCGATTACATGCATCGATAAGGGATTGCCTGGGTTTATGTGCAATGGCACTTTCCTGTCGGCAAAGCCGGGATAAGTAAGGGGACCTTTGCCGGTCCCCTTAAATCCCCCACCCCTTTGGTGGGATTACTGGATTATTTTTCTTCCATAATGTGGCAGGTGGTGCACTCCATTCCCTCGTGTTCCATCATCATACCCTTAGGGCCGTTTTCACCATGACAGATACGGCAGTCCATCCCCTCGTGTTCAAGCATCATGGATTTTGCAAGCGGGCTCTTCTTCTTGACGGGTTTTTGCTTTACGTGGAGCCTGGTCTTGGGTTTTTCGACATTGTGGCAGTCGGTGCATTTCTGCCCGGGATGATTACCCATCTTGACGCCTTCAGGACCAGACTTGCCATGGCAGATGGTACAGTCCATACCCACATGTTCAAGCATCATCTTGCCGGCGTGTACAGGTGGCGGACTCTTTTCTGCCCCAAGGGTGACCCCTAAGGACATCAAAACAGAGACCAGAACAACGATTACCACTAACAATACCCTTCTTTCCATAACCCACCTCCTTTTAAGAAGTGTTGGAGGCTAAAAGCCCCGGATCTGTTCACCCTCCTTATAGTTTCATTGTATAGGATGATACAATAAATGTCAAGTTATAATTATAAAAACATCTTATAATAAAAATTACAGGTTAAAGTCGGTATAATGATATATTGTTAGAAATTGAGTTTAAGGGAAAGACAGGATATTCCTCGGTGGAAAGACGAGTTGTTATAACCGGTATCGGGGCGGTGACGCCGCTTGGCCTCAACTTCGGTGATACCTGGCGGGGGCTGATAAATGGAAGACAGGGGGTAAGAAGGCTACGGAGGGAAAACCTTCAAGGCCTCCCTTATGTGATGGCCGGTGAGGTGGATGGCTTTGAAAGGGTTAGCCCCTTTACAGAGAAGGAAAAGAGGAGGCTTGATCAGTTTATTCAATACCTGGTGGTAAGTGCTATTGAGGCGGTCAGTGATGCCGGAATAAGCGGGGTTGATGCCCCTGTGGTTATCTTTGGCTCTTCACGAGGCGGGGTCACCGGGATGGAGATGGCCTTTAGCAGTGCAAAAAAGGGGCTGAGACCATCGCTTATGATCTCCACCATGATCGGCATGGGGGTTTCGGCTGTAGCAGAAAAACTTGGCATCAGGGCAACGGGTTACGGAGTCTCTTCTGCCTGTGCCTCCGGGGCGATTGCAGTGGGACAGGCGTTTCGTGCTGTAAAATCAGGCGATGCCGAGGTTGCCATAACCGGTGGTGCTGATGCCCCAATTACGAGGTTTTGTTTGGAGGGCTATGGCGCAATGGGACTCCTCTCAAAAAGGGCTGACCCTACAGCAAGCCGACCCTTTAGTATGGGAAGGGATGGTTTTGTGCTTGCTGAGGGTGGTGTGGGTATTGTAATTGAAGAACTGGGACACGCCCTGAACAGAGGTGCCAGGATTTATGCCGAGATTAAGGGGTTCGATACCTTTGTAACACCTGAGGGAGGGATCAGGCCATCTGTAAATGCGGAAGCGGATCTGATGGGTATGTTGCTTGCCAGAGCCGGGGTAACACCTGCGGAGGTTGACTTTGTTTCCGCCCACGCAACCTCTACGCCTATTGGTGACAGGGTTGAGGCAGAGGCGATATACAAAACTTTTGGTAATAGAATCGGGGTTACAGCACTCAAGGGTGCAACAGGTCACATGCTTGCTGCCTCTGGTGCGCTTGAGGTCGCAGCAGCGGCAATGGCGTTGAAGGAGGGGGTTGTGCCTTCAGTTGTGAACCTCGTGGAGGTGGATAGAGAATTGCCGGCATTAGACTACTGTGTCATGCCGAAAAAGGGAGATTTCGGTTATGCGGTGGTAAACTCATTTGGTTTAGGTGGCGTGTTTGCTTCACTTTTGTTGAAATCTTTCTGAAAAAACCGGAGAAATCTCCGTTCATGAACGGCCGATTAACAACTTGGTATATCTGTTAGGTTATAATTTCACCATGCCAGAAATTGATGAGAAGACCGATACCTACAGTGTGAAACTGCCTCTCTTTGAAGGCCCCCTTGATCTCCTGCTTCATCTCATCAGGGAGAACAAGGTGGACATATATGATATCCCCATTGCGGAGATAACCAGACAGTATCTTGAATACCTCGAACTTATGCGTGAACTGAATCTTGAGGTGGCAGGGGAGTTTCTGGTAATGGCTGCAACCCTTATTCAGATAAAGACAAGGATGTTACTCCCTGTGGACGAGGACGTGCCACCTGAGGAAAGGGAGGACCCACGAATAGAACTGGTAGAAAAACTGCTTGAGTATCAGGCCTTTAAGGAGGCATCACTGCAGTTAAGGGACAGGGCTGAGACCTGGAAGGACTTTCTTGGAAGGTCTCCCTCTCCACTAAATGGAACCGACGAGCCTGAAGAGCCACTGCTTTTCGATCTAAACCTCTATGACCTTCTTGGCGCCTTTAAGCGTCTGCTCGAGAGGGCACCTGCCAAGGCCGTCGAGATCACGAAAGAGGTGCTCACGGTAAAGGAGAGGATGAACTTCCTCATGGACAGTCTGAAAGGAAAGAGTGCTGTAAGGTTTGAGGATGTCTTTGCTCCGGATGATGACAGAGCGGTTCTTATTGTTACCTTTCTTGCGATACTTGAACTCCTCAGACTCGGGGTTCTTAGGTGTTACCAGGAGAGGGAGTTTGGGCAGATCTGGCTTATAGCACGGGAGGAGGTTGAGGAAAATACCCTTTCTCAGGTTGATAACGAAAATGAAGATGACGACAATACACTTGAGATATTGTAAGGCAGGGTTCTTATTGCCGCTTATCCTTCTTATTAATCTGATAATTTTTTTGTCTTCCCTTAACGCATTCTGTGCCGAACAAACCCCAGAGTATGGCGATGCCCTTATAGTGGGCTCAATTGGGGAACCCAGCGTGCTTATTCCAATGCTTGCAGGTGATAGTGCATCCCATGAGGTTGCAGGACTCATATTTAACGGGCTTGTAAAGTACGATACAGACCTCTCCATCATAGGAGACCTTGCAGAGTCCTGGGACATATCACCGGATGGGCTTGTTATCACCTTCCACCTGAGAAAGGGTGTCAGATGGACGGATGGTGTTGAGTTTACTGCAAGGGATGTTATGTTCGGTTATAAGACTATTATAGACGAAAAAACCCCTACCGCATACAAGGAGGATTTTCTTCAGGTGGAAAAGGCCGAGGTGGTAGATCCATATACCTTCAGGGTGAGGTACAAAAAGCCTTTTGCACCTGCCCTGAGCAGTTGGGGTAACCTCCCGATCCTTCCAGAACACCTCCTTAAGGGAAAGGATATTACTAAAGACCCCTTTGGCCGGAACCCCATAGGGATGGGCCCTTATGTATTAAAAGAATGGGAGCCGGGGCAGAGGGTGATACTTAAAGCGAACCCCCAGTATTTTGAGGGCAGGCCTTACATTGATTACTACATATATAGGATAATCCCTGACCCTGCCACGATGTTTATGGAGTTGAGGGCGGGGGGGGTGGATATGATGGGGCTCACGCCTATACAGTACAGCAAACAAACGAACACTCCGTTTTTTAAAGAGAATTTTCAGAAGTTCCGCTATCCGGTCTTTGCATATACATACCTTGGATTTAACCTCAAACACCCCTTTTTCAAGGACAAAAGGGTAAGACAGGCCATAGCCTATGGTATAGATAAGCAGGAGATCATAGATGTGGTACTCTTTGGTCTTGGCAACGTTTCTACAGGACCCTATGTCCCTAACACCTGGCCTTATAACCCAGATGTAAAGAGATATGAGTATAACCCTGAAAAGGCAAGAAGGTTACTACAGGAGGCAGGCTGGGAGGATCATGATGGAGACGGACTGCTTGACAAAAATGGACACCCCTTTGAGTTTACAATCCTTACCAATATGGGGAACTCCGTGCGGGAAAGAACCGCTACCATTATCCAGTGGAGGCTCAAACAACTGGGTATAAAGGTCAATATCAGGATTCTTGAGTGGAGTACATTTATAAATGAGTTTATTGATAAGAGGCGGTTTGAGGCGGTAATACTCGGCTGGTCTATCGGTCTTGATCCTGACCAGTACGATATCTGGCACTCAAGCAAGACGGGAGAGAAGGAGTTCAACTTTGTTTCTTTCAAAAATGCTGAGGTAGACAGCCTCCTTGAAACTGGGAGGAGAACCTTTGATCGCGAAAAAAGGAAAAAGGCTTATTTCAGAATTCAGGAGATACTTGCTGAAGAAGTGCCCTACGTGTTTCTTTATGTTCCGGATGCACTCCCCATTGTTCATGCCCGGTTTAAAGGGATTAAGCCTTCACCTATAGGGATAACTTATAACCTTCACAGGTGGTATGTGCCAAAGAGATTACAGAGGCACAGTTTGATCCCATGATCATCTTTAGTTAAGAGAGATGGAATCCCCTACCTCAGAGGCGTGTGTTTTTGCCTCCTCACCAATAATTGAAATTTCCTGTTCCTTTAACTGTAGTTTGCTGGTCAGGAAGGCATTGAGTTCCTCTGTACAGATGCCGTCATCGGCATCCATGGGAAAGAAGTCTCTTGATAAAATTTCGGCAAGTGCTATTATGCATACGGTGTCAGAAAATTCAGTGACACTTTCCGGGCTGTGGTGGTACTTTACAGAGAGTGCAATCTCTTCCGGGATGTTTGCATTAGTTAGAAACTCCCCTCCTGCTTCTGTATGAGGTATGCCGAAATAGTCGTATTCTTCTGTAAGGATGTCGTCTGAAGTGAAAATTGAGAGGTATTTATCCATGTCCAGTGTAAGCAGTACCACCCTGCCGATGTCGTGAAGAAGCCCCCCCACAAAACAGACTGAAGGGTCACCAACAGAAAGGTGCTCGGATATGGTTGCCCCAAGTATTCCCACCTGGTACGAGTGCTTCCATAAACTGGAGATGGTTCTCCTCTTACCGTTATTCAGGAGTTTGAATACTGTAGTCCCAAGACATATGCCCTTTACGAGGTCGTATCCCAGGAACATGATTGCCTGCTCTATTGAACCTACACATCCAGAATGTCCAAAATAGGGTGAGTTTGCAACCCGCAGTATCCGTTCGGTAACGGATTGGTCCTGCTTTATTATCCTTGCTATATCTGCAAAGTTGGACTGCTCGTTTTGAAGCACCTCGAAGAGTTCTCGTAGTAGTGATGGGATCGTGGGAAGGTGCTTCAGTTTTTTTACCTGCTTTTTTATATCAATGTCCTTGATCATCGTGCTTTACCCGGTTTCTGAAATTAGTTGCTCCAGATCCAGAACTATGACAAGCCTTCCGGGCATCTTACATACTCCGCTTATATACTCTGCATGGTTAGCCGGTGTGAGTGCCGGGGGAGGCTCGATTGTTTCTGGATTGATACGCAGCACCTCGTTTACTCTATCTACCAGCAAACCGACGGTTTTTCCATTTGCCTCCACCACCATTATCTTTGTGGATGTAGTACCTTCCTGTCCTTGGAGAAGAAACTTTTTCCTGAGATTTATTACCGGGATCACGCGCCCCCTCAGATTGATTACACCCTCTATGTGTGTGGGGGAGTTAGGAACAACGGTGATCTCAGTTGGTTTAATGATCTCCTGAACATTCAGGATATTGATGCCATACTCCTCGCTTCCGAGCCAGAAGGTGACGGTTTGAAAGACCTCCTGGGCGGCTGTCTGTTCGGGCAATAATGTTTCTGTGCTCATAGGCCCTCCTTGATAAAAGTCGGTTATGTTAAGAAAGTCCTCTCTATTTTATTATCGGTCGAAATGAGTGAAACTTTAGAGTGCGGTACAATCAAACAACGTACCTTCCAGGAACATCTCCAATAAAGGGATAAATAAAATTAATTTGACAGGAATGTAAAAAAAATGGGAGTTTTAAAAATGGCAGATAGAAACCTTATTCCCATATGTTCCTGGTGCAAAAAGATCAGGACTGACACGGACAGTTGGGAGAGCATAGAGATATACCTTACCAAGGCAGGCTTTGGTGTGTTTACCCACGGGATGTGCCCACACTGTGCCGAAAAAATCTTCCATAAAAGGGTGTATCTTGAGAGTTATCAAAATATATGCAAGGCAATTAGCGGAAGTCTTTCACTCAAAGAGGTGCTGGACCTTGTGGTGACGAATGTGGTAAAGGTGATGAATGTAAAGGCGAGTATGTTAAGACTGCTTAATGAAGAAACAAATGAACTTGAGGTTGCTGCATATTATGGGCTTAGCGAGCGGTATGTGAATAAGGGGCCCGTTGTTTCAGACCGAAGCGTTGAGGATGCCCTTAACGGCAAGGCTGTGTCTGTGTACGACATAACAAAGGATGAGGGATCGGTTTATTACAAGGAGGCGGTGGAAGAGGGAATAAGGAGCATACTCTCTATTCCCCTTAAGGTAAAGGGAAAGATAATTGGGGTTCTCCGGATGTATACATCAGAGCCCACGGAATACACAGAAGAGGATTTAAAGTTTGTTGGAGCGATTGCCGAGCAGGCGGCAATAGCAATAAATAATGCCCGTATATTTGAGAGTTCCATTTCAAGGGAAAAAGAGTTCTTAAGGGTTTTTGAAGAGGTTACAAAGACGGTGAGTTCAACTCTCAATCTGGATGAGGTATTACAACTCATAGTCAGGAAACTTCCCGAAGTGATGGGTTTGAAGGCTGCCACAATAAGGCTCATTGATAATGATAACGGTAGATTAAATCTTGTAGCGGCTTATGGTTTAAGCCAGGACTATCTCAACAGAGGACCCGTGGATGGTGAGGTAAACGTTCAGGAGGCCCTTCAGATGAGACCGGTGAGCATTCATGACGTAAGTAAGGATGACAGGATAATATATAAGAAAGAGATGGTTGAGGAGGGGATCAAGAGCATGCTCACATTACCTATAATCTCAAAAGGTAAACTCCTTGGGGTGCTCAGACTGCTTACAGGGGTACCAAGAAGTTTCTCCAGCCAGGAGGTTGACTTTGCACAGTCTCTTGCAGAAGTATGCGGTATGGCCATTGACAATGCAAGGATGTACGAAGCACTGGCAAGTAAAAAGGCTGGGTAAATAGTTAAAGTTGAATAAGGAGATACTGAGAAATATATCCACAGTTTTAAAGAAACAGTTGTACAACAACTACCGTCATTTTAATACAGTTTTATATAACTTTAAAAATTTTCCTCATAAAACTGGCATGATGAGATTTTTGAAGAAAACGGCTGATAAACTTGATATACCTTCATATATACACTAAATAACCTCACTAACTGCCGGATTTTACTCTTGACATAAACCCGTTACCTTTTGTTTAATATAGTTGTAGGCTGTGTGTTCTTTAAAAAATATTGGCTTTAGGATTCTCCGCGATACCCGAATAGGTTAAAAGAGCTGAGGGAACAGACGAGAGATGGGAGTCTGGCGAGGGTATGGTGAGCATGCCTCAAGGGCTCTGAAAGGTCCAAGAGGAAGCCTAAGTACTCTCATGAAGACACCCACCTGTTAAAGAGCCTCAGTAGCTCTTAAAACCATAGGTATCGCGGGGATATATAAAAAGAATAAAATAGGCGTAAGGATAATTTACGCTGCTTGACTTTTTAGATCGTTAGATGTTAAGATTCTATCAAAGGGACTTTGCGCCCTTTTTTTGTTCTTTGATAACTTGAAAGCAGGTCCCGTCAGAGATCTGTAAGAGTTTCACGGAAACAAATGAGAGTTTGATCCTGGCTCAGAGCGAACGCTGGCGGCGTGCCTAACACATGCAAGTCGGACGGGGTGCACGGAGCGGAGGGCTTCGGTCTGAAGCACCGTGTTACCTAGTGGCGAACGGGTGAGTAACACGTAGGCAACCTACCCCCGAGACCGGGACAACCCGTGGAAACGCGGGCTAATACCGGATAAGCTCACGGACTGGGATGTTGGTGAGAAAAGGGAGCAATCCGCTTGGGGATGGGCCTGCGGCCTATCAGGTAGTTGGTGAGGTAGCGGCTCACCA
>CAYMML010000067.1:0-3808 GCA_964391515.1 uncultured Thermodesulfovibrio sp.
GGCTTGGTTCTAATGTGGGGGGACGGGAACGAAACTGTGAGAAGGCGGTTTCGATCCTGAAAGAGCGGGGGGTTTCCATCCTGAAAATGTCATCCCTCTATGAGACATCCCCCTGGGGTGTGGAAGACCAGCCGGATTTTATCAACATGGTTGTTGAGGCAGAGGCGGAGTTGAGGCCACTTGAGTTGCTGAACCTCCTGAAGGAGATTGAGTCTGATATGGGAAGGGTTAAGACCTACAGGTGGGGACCAAGGCTGATCGATCTTGACATTCTTTTTTATGACACCCTTGTCGTAGATACCCCTGAACTGAAAATACCACACCCATACATAGAAAAAAGGGAGTTTGTCTTAAGACCTCTTTCGGAAATTGCGCCTGATCTTCGGCATCCTGTAACCGGAAAAACAGTAAGGGAGATGCTTGAATCGCTTGAGGCTCAGGCGTAGGCCTTAACGAAGTTACCGAACCCCTCAAGGACTTTTAGCCCAAGCCCCTGGCTCTTTTCAGGATGGAACTGGGTTGCCAGTATATTGTCTTTCCAGACCATTGAGGTGAAGTCGATGCCGTAGTTTGTGGTGCCGGAAATTTCTTCGTTATCTTCAGGTACAACATAATAGGAGTGGACAAAATAAAAGAAACTCTCATCTGGTATCTCATCAAAGACGGGCGGCCTCTTTATGATCTTTACCGTATTCCAGCCCATGTGGGGTATTTTTAAACCGGTTTCAGGAAATCTCACCACCCTTCCCTTCAGAAGCCCAAGCCCCTTTGTGGTGCCAAATTCTTCTGATTCTTCAAAAAGCACCTGTAAGCCAAGGCATATGCCGAGATAGGGTTTGCCCTTTTCCACCTCCCGTAGCACCACATCAATAAGATCTAATCTTTCAAGATTACGGATACAGTCACGGAATGCCCCCACGCCGGGAAGTACAATTGCAGATGCATTCATGATATCAGAGGGTGAACTGGTTACCCTGGTTTCAAAACCAACCTTCAGGAAACCCTTTTCCACACTCCGAAGGTTTCCCATTCCGTAGTCAACTATTGCAATCACCGGGAAGTCTCCTTGGTAACGGGCTGGAGTTACTCCTCTTCGGGCTCCTCGATTATACCACCCTTGAGTCCATCGTAAGACAGTACACAGATGGCTGCAGACTCACCGTTGTCCGGCAGGCATACATACCGGTAGGATGCGGTTTTTCCGTAATTAACCCGCATATTCTCCCAGCCCTCAACAAAAAATGAGCATTCATCATTGAAACAGACCCAGAAATACTTGAGCCCCCAGCCAAGTCCATCCCCTATGTTGTATGGGGGCGGTTCGGTCTTGGTCATCTTCTTGCCGCAGTATGGGCAGGTGGGGGGAGATGTGATTTTATAATGCGTTGTGGTAATCATATTTATACCTCCTGTAAAATTATCAATTTCATGGTCAAAAACTGTTAGCCAGTTTTATTATGGCACAAAAGGGGCTGGGGAGACAATGTTGTGGTTAGTAACCAGTAACTTATCTATTTTGACCTTTGAGGCCTTGCAGAAGGAATTCCATATATCATACCTTCTGCACTGATGTCTTCATCTATATCAGGCCAGTGCACACTATAACCATTTCCGATAATTTCAAAATTGGCCCGTTGTTCTGGGGTAGCTTCTGAAAGCCTCCATGACCAAACAAGAGGCACACTGATTACTCGGCCATCAACAAGATAGGCGGTAATCAAATCCTCAGTAACCTTTATATCTTTAATCCTTATATCCAGTGCCTTAACCGCAGTGTTCATGCCAGGCCTCCACAATCTTCTCTTTATTATTATAAATCATTTTCCGTACAATATTTAATTCTCTTGGGGTAAACCCGTAATTCTTGCTTAAAACGATTGGCTCTAACCAGAATTTGCAGACATTTTTGTCTCTCTGAACATGTACATGCATTGGTTCGTTACAATCAAAACTACAGAAGAAAAACCGATATGGTCCCTCAATATCTCTAACTGTTGGCATTTTTAAATTATTATGGAATTCATTGCCTTTTGTCAAAATGTCTCATGCAGAGCAGTAAATGTTCCTGTAAGATTTTTGAATAGTCATTCCCCGATCTTTGGCAGACTTCCGCGACGTAGGGCGCCCTGGTAGACCCTCTTAAAAAAGAAAATGCTCATAGAGAGGAAGATAACATTTAGAATGAGTGCAGCGGTGAGATGCCCGGCCGGTAATGCGCCGGTTTTTATCACCTCTCTCATCCCTTCAAATACATGGGCGGCAGGTATAATGCTTGCAATCTTTTGTAATATTCCAGGAAGTGTATCTACCGGGTAAAATACTGCCGAGAAGGGCATGAACAGAAATGCCACCGCCCATGCAAGCACCTCCGCCTCCTGTCCAAATCGTAATATAAGCGCCATAGTAAATATCCCTATGGCCCAGCCCATTGCAATCAGGTTCAAAACGAGAGGGAGTAAATAGATACCGAGTTTAAATATGGAAAAGGAGTAGAAGAGCCAGGCAAGTAAAGACATAACGGTGAAAGCGATAGTGACCTTCAGTATGCTAATAACAAAAAGGCCGAGCAGGTATTCATGAAGCGTGATTGGAGAGGCAAATATGTTTATCAGGTTTCTTGCCCACATATCTTCCAGGAAACTTACCGCTATGCCCTGCTGTGCCCTGAAGAGTATATCCCAGAGTATCAGAGCGCCCAGAAAATAAACCACAAAGGCGGGTATATCGGCCGTTGTTCTCTGCAGATACAGGCTCACAAACCCCCAGAGCAGGAGATCAACTGTCGGCCAGTAAAAGACCTCAAGGAGCCTTGGCAGACTCCTCCTGTAAAGGTAGAGTTGCCGAAGCGCTATTGCCTTTACCCTTTTGATATGCATTAGAGATAGAATTGTCTTATAGAGTTATTGTGCATCTTCTATCACCTTGAAGAACAACTCCTCCAGTGTCTCTGTGCTTTGTGTTCTCATCAATTCCTTCGGTGTGCCATCTGAAATAATCCTGCCCTTGTTAAGGAATATAACCCTTTCAGCAACCTCCTCCATCTCATGCAGGTTGTGTGATGTGTAAATGACTGAGACATTTTCCTGTTTTACAAGGGTTATCAAAAGTTCACGGGTCTTCCTTGCTATACCGGGGTCAAGCCCCGCTGTGGGCTCATCAAGAAGCAGTAATTCAGGGCTGTTAAGGAGTGACTTGGCTAAGTTAAGCCGCATCATCTGGCCTGAGGATAGACGGCGGGTAGGCTTGTTGGCAAGTTTATCCAGGCCGAAGAGTTCAAGGAGTTCTCGGCATCTATCAGAAGGGTTTTCCACCTCATAGAGGTTTGCAAAGACCATGAGGTTCTCATAAGGGGTTAGTGAATATGGGAGTGAGACATAGTTTGATCCGAAATTTATCCTTTTCAGAACTTGAGAGCGGTTTTCGTAGATGTCTTTTCCAAAAGCCGTTATCTTGCCGTGATCCGGAAGAATGAGGCCGAGGATACAGTTAATCAGTGTGGTCTTGCCGGCACCGTTTGGGCCAAGGACACCAATTATCTCACCCCTTGATATCTCAAGCGATATGTTATCAAGTGCCTTTGCGTTGTTGAATTGTTTTGTGAGGTTTTCTATTTTGAGAATAACCATATCATACTCAGCCCTGCCTCGAAATGAGCCGCCTTGGCTTTCTCATAAAGGGAGAGGGCGCAATGCAATATCATCCTTCTTGCTGGTTTGTGTTTTAATATCCATAGTGAGCGAACTCCCTGTGGTCTTGCTGCAGGGTATCTTCATCTGCAACCGTAATAATGTTAAAAAATGTGTAATAA
>CAYMML010000067.1:3908-10152 GCA_964391515.1 uncultured Thermodesulfovibrio sp.
AGGGTATCTTCATCTGCAACCGTAATAATGTTAAAAAATGTGTAATAATGGTGGTGCCAGGCATTACGATAGAAAGCCCGGGCAGAGAATAAGTACCATATGGCTACATAAAACTTTCAGAAAAAGGCAGCGGTTTGTGACCTGCTGCCTTTTTCTGAAATGTAAAGATTATTGGATCATGCTTTCCACATCCTTTGCGCTTCCCAGAAACACCGGCACCCGCTGGTGGAGTTCTTCAGGCTTTACCTTGAGTATGTCCTCACTGCCGGTAGATGCCCGACCGCCAGCATGTTCGGTGAGATAGGCCATTGGTGATGCCTCATAAAGGAGCCTGAGTTTTCCTTTCGGGCTCTTTGAGTCTGCAGGGTAGGCAAATATGCCACCTTTAATAAGTGTGCGATGGACATCGGAAACCATAGAGCCGATATACCTGAGAGAATATCCCTGTTCTTTAAAGGCATCTACCTTTTCCCTCAGTTTGTCATCCCATCTCCTGTAATACCCCTCATTTATGGAATAGATCTTGCCCTTTTCGGGTATCTTCATGTCAGGATGGGAGAGTAAAAATAGCCCCACTGAGGGGTCGAGTGTAAACCCGTTGACTCCGTTACCTGTTGAGTAAACAAGAACCGTGGAAGAGCCGTAAATGATATAGCCTGCGGCAACCTGTTTCTCACCTTCCTGCAGGAAGTCCTCCACAGTACCGGAGACCTTTTTGTGGATCGAAAAGATAGTGCCGATGCTTACATTAACATCAATATTGGAAGACCCATCAAGTGGGTCAAATGCTATTACGTATTTACCGTTCTTACCTTTCTCCGGGAAGAGAGGTTCTTCCATCTCCTCTGAAGCAAGTGCAAAGAACTGGCCGCTGTCGGAAAGGTGCTGAACCAGAATCCGGTTTGATAGTTCATCGAGTTTTTGAACCTCCTCTCCCTGCACATTGGTAACTCCTGTTGCCCCAAGCACATCAGCAAGCCCCGCCATCCTTACATGGGCTGCTATGATCTTTGCTGCCGATGTTATCGCCGTCAGTGCAATGGACAATGATCCCGTTGCCTTGGGATATCTCCTTTCCTCCTCAAGTATAAACCTGTTTAGATCCATCCCGATTGTTGGCATCAGTCTGCACCCTCCTCTAATTTGAGATTTCTTACGTCTTCCACCTCTTTGGGGGTTCCACCGGCCTTGTATGGAACCTTAACCAGTTTTATAAACTTATCTGTGTACTCTCTGGTGTCAAAGACATTTAGTTTACTGAAGAGGAACTGGAATTTATCTTCAAGGGCGTTGAGGATCTTTTCCTTTATATCTTTGTCCAGATACCACCATTCCTTTTTGAACGGGCCAAGCCCTTTCTTTCGGGTGCTGTAAAGGAACTGTTGTTCCGTTTTCCCCTCTTTCCACTCAGATGCAAAGTTTTCCTTGATAAAGGAGTATATTTTGTCTTTGAGTTCTTCTGGTGCAAGATCGTACATGATATTCTGAAATCCTGTAGCAAGGTGTATTTCGGAGCAGTTGTTTTCTGGAAACTTGTCGAACAGTTCATCAGGCAGGGTCGAAGCCCCATGCTGTACCGTACCGGAAAGACCGTATTTTTCCTTAACCAGTTTCCCGATAGAGTCAAGCACGTTGAAGTCAAGTTTTACCTCCGCAATAGAGCCATCTGGGAGAGGAACACCGCCGTGGGCGGTTCCGGTCTGCACACTTATCTTTGAAATTCCGGTGAGGTTGTCTTTCCCCATCTCGGACAGTGTGTTTTTGTAGCCCTCCATAAAGGCCTCGGCCTCATCAGGTGTGGAGTTCTTTCCGCCTATGTGGCCTATCTCAGCACCTATTGATACAGTAATGCCTTCGGGCTCAAGTGACCGGATAAAATCGGTCATCCTGGCGGTGTTTAAATAGTTTTCCTTTTGCTGTTCAAGAAGGGATTCTTTTGAGTAGTCAACAAGGGTTGATGGGTCGATATCGATGTTGTAAAAACCCGCCTCAATAGCCTCCTTTGTAAGATCCTGTATCTTTTTCAACTCTCCATCTGGATCAGATTTGTAACTTGAGGCGCTGAACTGGAAGTGATCGCCCTGAATAAAGACCGGCCCGGTATATCCCTCCTTAATGGCTGCCGCAAGAACAGATGAGGCGTATTCAGAGGGGCGCTGGTATGTATAACCGATTTCTGATTTGGCAATCTCAAATATAAATGCCCCCACGTTGTTTCTCATGGCAACCCTGAAAATACGACGTGCTGTATCATAGGTGAGGCATCTGATGTTTATGGCGGGGGTTGTAAAGTTTTTGGTCTCTCCCCTTCCCATGGCCATGTAAAGGTCATGAATTGAAGCGGGTATGGCACCAAGAGCGTTTGCAATAGACCGGATTAACGACCTTGCTTCTTCCTTGAGCGCATCATCCTCCCCGAAAACCGCAGTGTAGATGAGATCATCAATAACCCTGTCTCTCAGGAGTTGTTGATCCTTGACCCTTATCCCCCCTTCTTCAATCGAAAGGGCCTCAGAGATCATGGATCTGAGTTCAGTGCTGCTACTGGCTACTCTGCACATCACGACCTCCTTGTAATTATTGGATTTATTAGGAAAACTTATAAGCCTATGCGGTCTATTATATATAAAAACAGTTAATAAATGCCTTAAGACACGGCTGCAGATCAATTCTCTTATATCTCTTTTCAGACAACGGTTAATTACTGATATCTACATTGATAATGCCAACAACCCTGACGGAACAGGGCAGGTAGAACTCAGGAGAAATCCGGATTTTCGCGATACCTCAAGTACCGTGAAACAACCGCCGGTGTTACTCTTATCACTGCCCATAGAACTGTTTTTATAATCGAATAAAATCGCATTAAATCCGGTTTCGAAGGAGTTCTGCCTGCCTTAACTGACATTATTGTCGTTACAAATAGTAGTAGAATCAGACCGGTCTGAAGATAATCAATCCCTCCTTCATTTTCATATATTTATTAAAGGGCTCATCTATAACCATCATTGTCTCTTTCTTTGAAGATGCATGTCTCAGAAAAAGATTGTCTCCCTTTCTGATAATTATACCCACATGGCTCACATCAAGCCCCTCTTTAGATGTGTAAAAGCCTGCATAATCACCACACTTTAAGAAAGGTATGGCCTTTTCAAGATGTGTTGACGGTAGATACCGGAAATTCACAGGAAATGGCCTTATACCTTCAAGATAGTATGAGAATTTGTTTTTTTGGTTCAGCGTTTTTTGAGCCGTCTTTAATTCTTTTAAATCAAGTTGCTTGAACAATTCGATCACATGAGGGCGGTTGTTTCTTCCCCACTGTATAAAAAAATGGTTTCTTTTTTTGTAATTTAAAACTCCCTCTGAGTATCTCACCCGTTTTAGCATCTTACAGAAGTCCTGAAAACTCGATACCCGTCTCATTGCCTCCACATAGTCAAGGAAGGTGAAGCAGTCAAGACTGGCAAGGTTTATCACAAGTGCTTCTTCTCTTTTGAAATCTCCTATCAGTGTGCCTGCCTTATAAGGTGTGCCAAGAAAGACTTCGGAGATAAAACCAACCCTCTCACCGGGGGCTTTTATCCTGAATGCCTCTTTGAGGAGTTGATCAAGTTCTTCCTGTTTCCATCTGCCTGTGTTGATGATCACTTAGCGGCTCCTGTATTCAAGCGGTACGAAAATAAGAAGTATAAAAGAGGGAATAGAACTGATGAAGGCAAACACATACAGATTGAGATATCCAAAGAGTTCTACAATTACCCCTCCAAAACCTCCAATGACCGTGCCTCCAATGGACATTATCGCCGAACCAATGGCGTAGTGTGCAGCCTTGTAGTCAGGGTCACAACGTCCCATCAGAAAGACCATTAGCGCAGCCGTTCCAAGCCCTGCTGCAAACTGTTCGTAACTGTTTATTGCAGCAATGGTCAGTATGCCTCCGGTTGTAGCAGGGTCTGGCTTTAACCAGGCGAGATAGACATATGCAAGGATGGTAATGTTCATTATAATGGTTATTGGCCATATCGCCTTTCTGAGCCCCCTTATAGATATCCACTTGCCACCTACAAGTGAACCCATTATGGCAAAGATCATTCCCAGTATGCCCGATACCCACCCAAGTTGTGCCTTGGTCATTCCCAGTTCTCTGAGCAAAAAGGGGGTATTCATGGAAAAGAGTATCTCATCACCAAGTTTGTAAAGAACTATAAAAAATATGACTAATGTTATCCTCTCCTGCCTTATATAAGAGATGAAGGCATTCCTGTATAATTGTAACCCCTGCACAAACCGCCTTTTAAAGGCATTTACAGTATCGCTTTGGTAAAGTTCCGGTTTTACGGTTTTTTCAAGAAATAGGTAATGAAATACAAATAGGCCAAGCATGGTAAGAGAAGCAGTTCCAAAACCAAAGAGCCAGTTTGTGGCAGAGGCCACGAAGAGGATGACACTCCTTGCGTAGATTACCGCCACACGGTAGGCAAGTACCCTGAGCCCTGAGTAGAGGGACTGCTCTTTCTCGGTAGGCAGTGCCTCCATATAATAGGCATCTATGGCGATGTCATGTGTGGCGCTCAGGAAGGCAAGAACGATAAATATGATGGTTATCAAAATATTTGATGTTGTTACTCCCACTGGCAGGTGTGCCTCGTCCATAACTGAAAACACTGCAATTAAAGCGGTTAGGATACCGATACCGAACTGTATCCTCAGAAGCCAGCCCCTCTTTGTTCCTATTATGTCAACAAGTGGTGCCCACAAAAACTTCAGATTCCATGGTATTGCAAGGAAGTTCAGAAACCCCAGATATGCCTCACGCACTCCCCGGTCGGTGAAGAAGACCGATGAGAGAAACCGGACTATCATATATGGTAACCCCTCGGCAAAATATGTGGAGTTTACCCAGAGAACGGTTCTTTTATCAAAACCTCTTTTCCTGCCTTCCCTTTTCATCAGAGGATATCTTCCCTACTTCAAGACAAAAAAATCAATTACCCAAAATTACTCACTTGCACTTCGTAAGTGCAAGTGACACTTACGAAGTGCAAGTGAGGCAGTGTTTTTGGGAACCGCTTAAGAAAATCACCTGTTTCAGGTTATAATTTTAGATGCTTTCAAGAAGTGATCTCTTTCAACTTATCGTCGCACGGCTTGATGGTGAGGAGGTTGAAGAGCCTGAGTACATGGATTATCTGACATCCCTGGTGAGGGAGGGGGTAGGGGGTTTTATAATCTTCGGGGGGAGTCTTGAATCTGTAAGAAGGTCTGTTGCTCAGTTACAATCAATCTCAAAGGTTCCCCTTTTCATTGCCTCTGATATCGAGAGGGGGGTGGGGCAACAACTCAGGGGAGCCACCAGGTTTCCACCTCAGATGGCGGTTGCCGCTGCATTTCATAATCGGGAAAGCCAGGAGAATCTACTTGATGAGATGCTCAATGCCGTCTCTGAGGAGGCGGTCTATGCCGGTATAAACATGCCCCTAATCCCTGTGCTTGATCTTAACACAAACCCTCTTAACCCCATAATATGCACAAGGGCGTTTTCTGACGATCCTGCTCTGACGGGTCACCTCGGCGCTAAATATGTTAAAACCCTTACACAAAATGGGCTGATCTGCTGTGCCAAGCACTTTCCCGGTCATGGCGATACCGCCATAGATTCCCACATGGCACTTCCTGTGATCAAAAAGACAGTTGGAGAACTTGAGACGCTTGAGTTAATCCCCTTCAGGGAGGCCGTAAGGGCTGGGGTGCCATCGGTGATGGTTGGACACCTTTTGGTTCCATCCTTGGATAATAATGCCCCCGCCTCTCTGTCAGGCAGGATTGTAAAATACATAAGAAATGAAATTGGTTTTCATGGGCTTCTTTTACCGGATGCCCTGACCATGGATGCCCTGAACGGGTACGGAAGCCCTTCGGTGCTTTCCCTGAAGGCGGGGATGGATATTCTGCTACACCCTTCTGATCCATACAAGGTGGTTGCTGAAATAGGGGATGCAGTCCAGAATGGAACATTGACGGAAGGGCGGATCAAAGAGGCATTAGGGAGGATAAGGGCATACAAGCAAACAATAATGAGGTTGCCTTCTGAAACTCTGCCCGATTTTGAAATGAATGCCCTTATTGCCGATAAGGTTTACCGGCAGGCTGTGACTGCACTTCCCGGCAGGATAGGCCTTGAAAACTTGGGCGGATTGCCTGATGTGTGTGTTTATGAAGGGGAGTATACCCCTGAAATTGT
>CAYMML010000068.1:0-10125 GCA_964391515.1 uncultured Thermodesulfovibrio sp.
ATGGGGTTCTGCCTGCCTCAACTGACATTATTAACGCTACAAATAGTAATCTTGAGACAGCATCAACCTGCCTGTAAATTAGAGCAGGCGTTCTGGATACGACCCACCGGCACAATTTCCCTACAATGATATTTCAGGATATTTTACAAATACGCCCTTTCTGAATGCCAGAGTAGATTGAAAGGCAAGGTTTTATTTACCTCTTTGCATTGATGGTGCTATACTATCATTCATTTTCTAAAATCCATTTAAAGGGAGAAAAAGGATGAAAAACCGGGGGATAAGGCTGTTTTTTGTTTTTTTAATATGTCTTGCCATTATGATCCCAGCAAAGGTCACCGCTCAGGAGGAGGCGGCACCACTTGTTACCGCCATCGAGGTTCAGGGGGTTAAGAGGATCGAGCCGGGTGCAATACGGCAGAAGATCAGCCAGAAGGTGGGAGAACCGCTTTCTGGAGAAAAAATCGCCTCAGATATCAAAAAGATTTACGAAATGGGGTACTTCGACGATGTAAAGGCGGAGACGGAGTTTTTTGAAGGCGGTGTAAAGGTGATCTTCATCGTCAAGGAAAAGCCCACCATCGTGAAGGTGGATTTCGAGGGAAACAAGGAGTTTGATGACGAAAAACTAAATGAAAAGATAACCATCGTACCCGGGGCAATAGCCGACGTGACCCTCATTCAGGATAATGTTGCAGCACTCAGGAGTTTTTACGAGTCTGAGGGGTACTGGAGGGTTAAGATCGTTCCGGTGGTAAGAAGGATTACTGAGAACGAGTCATCACTGACATTCATGATAGAAGAGGGAAGGAAGGTGCGGATAAGGGACATCATTATAGAGGGAAACTCTGCACTCTCTGACCGAAAGATCAAGAAGGTGATGAAGACAAAGGAGTGGTGGATATTCTCCTTCATAACCAAGAGTGGTTACTATGAAAAAGGACAGATGAGGCTCGACCTTGAGAGCATCCGTGAACTTTATCTGGATAACGGCTACTTAGAGGTGAAGGTGGCCGAGCCGGTGGTAAAGCCCACTGAAGACGGCAAGAAACTGGACATTATAATAAAGGTCTCTGAGGGGCCCCAGTACAAAGTAGGCGATATAACATTCAGGGGGCACAGGGCGGCGGACGAAAAGAAACTCCGGGAACTAATCGGCATCAAAAAGGGTGACATCTTCAGCAAGGGTAAACTCTCAGAAGGGATAAAGAAGGCAACCGAGTTCTATTCAGAAAAGGGTTATGCCATGGCATCCATTGAGCCCGGGATCACCACGGATGAGAAGGCTCATACCGCCTCTATAACGATGAATATCAGTGAGGGAGATATATTTTATATAGGCAGAATCGAGGTGATCGGTAACACAAAGACACTTGATAAGGTTATCCGCAGGGAGATCAGGTTCAACGAGGGTGAAAGGTTCAACGGGAAACTCTTAAAAAGGAGTTACGAGCGGATAAACAATCTCAACTTTTTCGAGACCGTTGAACTCATCCCCAAACCGCACATTGAGACCAAGACAATCGATATAGATGTAAAGGTAAAGGAAAAGGCGACCGGGTTTCTCAGCGTTGGTGGCGGTTACAGCACTGTGGACAAACTGGTAGGCATAATAGACCTTACTCAGGCAAACCTGTTTGGAACGGGAAGGTACATAAAACTCAAGGCCGAACTGGGTGGCAGTTCCAGTTTCTACGAACTCTCCTATAGAGACCCCTGGTTTATGGACAAACCCATCTCCATGACCCTAAGCGCCTACAAGACCCAGAGAGACTTTATCTCCTACGACAGAAACGCAACCGGTGGCTCTATCGGGTTTGGAAAGAGGTTCTGGGAGTACTGGTCTGCAGGTGCAACTTACAGGTTTGAGAGGGCAACGGTGGAAAATGTATCGGATTCCGCCTCAAATATCGTCAAGGATCAGATCGGCACAAAGACCACAAGCAGCATTACCGGCAGTATCACCCGAGACAGCAGAGACAGTTACATCGACCCCACAAGGGGGACAAGGCACTCACTTGTACTCACCTATGCCGGTATCGGCGGGGATAACTACTTCGTCAAGGGGCTAATTGACTCAGCCTGGTTCCTCCCGGTTGGAAAGACCACCATATCACTCAGGGGTCGTATAGGCTATATAAAGGGGCTGTTCGGGCATGAGATACCGCTTTACGAGAGGTTCTACGTGGGCGGGATATACACAATCAGGGGGCTTGGCTTTGGTGAGGGCGGTCCAAGAGACGAAACAGGCGAGGTGATTGGTGGAACCACCGAGGTGATACTGAATGCCGAGTATATATTCCCGGTCTTTGAGGAGGCAAAACTCAAAGGGGTCGTTTTCCTCGATGCCGGCAGGGCATACGACGATTCAGAGGACTTCCTGAGCGATATAAGATACACGGCAGGTGGTGGCATCAGGTGGCTCTCACCCTTTGGCCCTGTGAGAATAGAATACGGGTTCAACCTGAGCCCCAAGGAGGACGAAGAAAGCGGAAAGATCGAGTTTGCCTTTGGAAGTTTCTTCTAAGAGAAGGTTATTTAACCAGAGTATAAAAAAACAAAAACAGGAGGAAATTTAAGATGTCAAAAAGAGTCTTTTATCTGTTTGTTTCCGCACTTCTAATACTGGGGGTTTCACTCCCCTTATATGCGGCAGAACTGAAGATAGGTTATGTGGATTTACAGAAGGCACTTAACGAGTCTGAACCAGGCAAGAAGGCAAAGGCTGAACTTGAGGGTTTGATCAAGGAAAAACAGAAGGTGATCGACCAGAAGGGCAAAGAGGTAGAGGAACTGAAAAAGGAGATCGATAAAAAGGCAACGGTGCTTTCTGAAGATGCCCTGAAGTCCAAGCAGGACGACCTTGACAGAAAGATGCGTGAGTACAAGAGGCTTGTTCAGGATGCACAGGATGAGGTAAAAAAGAAGGAAAACGAACTCACCATTGAGGTCATAAAGGAGATCAGAAAGATAGTTGAACAGATAGGGAAAGAGGAAGGGTACACCTTCATCTTTGAAGATATCGAGGAGTTTCTCCTTTACAAGGACAGTTCTGTAGACCTCACCGGCAAGGTGATAGAACGGATTAACAAGGCCATGAAGGAGAAGAAGTGAAACTCTCAGAACTTGCTGAGAGGATAGGGGGAGAGGTCTCCGGAGACCCTGAAATAGAAATCACCGGAGTGGGTGGACTTGAGGATGCCTCCCCTGGCGAGATCACCCTCCTGCGTGATAACAAGATGCTTGAGGCAGCGGTTTCCTCGGATGCGTCTGCCTTTATCATACCCGGAGATCTAAAAGACCGGGTTCATAAGCCATGCATCGTATCAGAAAACCCGATGCTTTCCTTCGTAAAGGCACTTGAGGTCTTCAACCCCCCTACCCCGGACGTGAGGGGTGTCATGGAGGGGGCAGTTATTGAAGAGGATGTAACCCTGGGTGAGGGGGTAACGATCTACCCATCGGCCTATATATCAAAGGGTGCAAAAATAGGTAACAGGGTGACCATCTTTCCCGGCGTATTCGTTGGCGAGGATGTGGAGATCGGAGACGATTCGGTAATCTATGCCGGAGTCGTCATAAGAGAGAGGGTGATTATCGGAAACCGGGTTATCATCCACCCAAATGCGGTAATAGGGGCTGATGGGTTTGGATACATTCCTGAAGGTGGGCACCACCACAAGATACCCCAGATTGGCAGGGTAAGGATAGGTGATGATGTGGAGATTGGTGCCAATACCACCATAGACAGGGCAACCACCGGCGAGACGGTGGTCGGTGCAGGCACCAAGATAGACAATCTCGTCCAGATAGCCCATAATGTAAAGATCGGCAAAAACTGCATCATCGTGGCACAGGTGGGCATAGCAGGGAGCACAAAGATCGGTGATAATGTCACCCTTGCAGGTCAGGTGGGTGTATCAGACCATGCAGAGATAGAGTCAGGCACTGTGGTGGGTGCCATGTCTGGTGTAATGGGGAAACTCTCAAGGGGTGTCTATTTAGGTGCACCGGCAAGGCCTCACCGGGAGTTTCTCAGACTGCAGGGGCTCTTTGGCAAACTACCCGAACTGTTCAAGGAGATTAAAAACCTGAGAGATGAACTGAATCGACTAAAGGCAAAAACCGAAAAGGGAGGTAAAGATGTTTGACGTAAGGGAGATCATGAAATATCTGCCACACCGTTATCCTTTCCTTCTTGTGGATCGTGTGGTGGAGATGGAAAAGGAAAAGCGGGCGGTGGGTATCAAAAATGTGACCATAAATGAGCCTTTCTTCCAGGGGCACTTCCCCGGCAACCCCATAATGCCCGGCGTGCTCATAATTGAGGCGATGGCACAGGTCTCGGGCACGCTTGCCATAGCCTCCGGTGTTCAGGGAAAGACCACTGTGTTTATGAGCATAGAAAAGGCAAAGTTCAGAAAACCTGTAGTGCCGGGAGACCAACTAAGGATAGAGGTAAATGTACTGAAAACACGCCAGAGCGTCTGGAAGTTCAGCGGACTGGCAACGGTGGACGGCAACACTGTTGCCGAGGCAGAGTTCACCGCCATGGTAACAGACAGGGAGATACAATAATGGCAGATATACACGAAACGGCAATAGTGGACAAAGGGGCAGAATTAGCAGACGATGTGATTGTGGGCCCCTACTGCATCATAGGTGGTAATGTTAAGATCGGAAGCGGAACTGTGATACAGAACAATGTGGTTATTGAAGGTGATGTGGAGATCGGTGAAAACTGTAAGATATTTCCCTTCGCCACAATCGGGCTACCGCCTCAGGATATCAAGTACTCAGGTGAACCCACCGGCGTCAAAATAGGAAACAACAACACGATACGGGAGTTTATAACCATTCACAGGGGCTCGGTTGGCGGAGATGGTTACACAAAAATAGGCAACAACAACTTCCTTATGGCATATGTGCATATTGCACACGATTGTGTCATCGGAGATCATGTAATAATGGCAAATGCAGCAACGCTGGCAGGCCATGTAGAGGTGGGCGACTACGCCGTGATCAGCGGCCTTTCTGCGGTTCATCAGTTTGCCCGGGTGGGTTCTTCGGCGATGGTAAGCGGTTTAAGCGGCGTGATACAGGATATTCCGCCCTTCACAATAGCCTCTGGCACAAGGGCAAAACTCTACGGGTTGAACCTCGTTGGGCTGAAGAGGAGGGGGTTTTCCTCCGAAACGATAAGCGAACTCAAGAAGGCATACCGTATTCTCTTCCGCAGCAACCTCTCCCTTAAAGAAGGTGTCAAGAAGGTGCAGGCAGAACTCCCATACACCGATGAGATAGCCCATCTTATCGAGTTCATAAACAAGAACCGACGGGGCATCACCCGTGCCGCCAATAAGGGAGAAGGCGAAGAAGAGACCTGATAACCCATCCATGGACAAGACGCTTGGTATCATTGCAGGTAACGGCGATCTGCCGATTCTTATAGCAAAAGAGGCCCTGAACAAAGGGTACTACGTGGTGGTCTTTGCACTTGAACCGGTTTCAGAGGTTCCTGACGATGCCGGCCATGAGGTGATAAGGCTGAACGTGGGCAAACTGGGGGGGCTGCTCAAGGCATTGAAAACCGCAGGTGTTTCTGAGGTCGTGATGGCAGGCAAGGTGACAAAGGAACTTATTTACAACGGCGGGGGGAAGATCACCCCTGACCTCAAGGCACTGGGTTTGTTGATGTCACTCAAGGACAGGAAAGACGACACCATAATGAGGGCTGTCACAGATGAGATCGAGTCACTGGGGATAAAGATACGCAATACCACCGATTTTGCAGACAGCCTCCTCATGCCTGAAGGTGTTCTGACGAAGCGTAAGCCCAGCAG
Organism: uncultured Thermodesulfovibrio sp.; assembly: GCA_964391515.1. Lineage (GTDB taxonomy): Bacteria > Nitrospirota > Thermodesulfovibrionia > Thermodesulfovibrionales > JdFR-85 > WFTX01. The sequence continues at coordinate 5,844 of CAYMML010000068.1, forward strand.
ATCCGAGTTGAAGGATATTGAGTTCGGATACAGGATGGCAAAAGAGATCGGACGGCTGGACATCGGGCAGACGGTGGTCGTAAAAGACTTAGCCGTAATGGCGGTAGAGGCGATAGAAGGCACCGATGAGACGATCCGGAGAGGTGGCAGACTTGCAAGGGAGGGTGCCGTTGTGGTCAAGGTCAGCAAGCCTGATCAGGACTTCCGGTTTGATGTTCCTGTGGTAGGGCTAAACACGGTCAGGTCACTCGCTGAAGTCAGTGGCAGTGTGCTTGGGGTTGAGGCAAAGAAGGCACTTATCCTTCAGAAAGAGGAATTGATAGAGTTTGCTAACAAAAGGGGGATTTCCATAGTAGGCATATAATACCGACCAGTCTCTCACCTTGACCCGGCGGTCTGAAGAGAATCCCAATAATCAGAAGATCAGCGCCATTAAGTGATATAATTAGTGCATGACTGAAATCATCAGGACAGACTTCCTCATAATCGGCAGTGGTGTTGCCGGCCTGAGGGCAGCCGTGGAACTCTCAGGCCGGGGGGAGATCACAGTCGTAACAAAAGACATAATGAAGGAGTCAAGCACCGAGTATGCGCAGGGTGGGGTGGCCGTTGCCCTGAGTGACGAAGACGAGGTGGGGATTCACTATGAAGACACACTGAAGGCGGGAGACGGCCTCTGTATAAAGGAGGCGGTGGAGGTGCTCGTATCCGACGGCCCCTGGAGGATCAGGGAGTTGATAGACTGGGGTGCAGAGTTCGACAGGACAGGCTCACGCCTTGATTTCACCCTGGAGGCGGCACACTCAAGGAGACGGGTGCTTCATGCCCATGGAGACTCAACGGGGAGGGAGATCGAGAAGGTTCTGCTCTCAAAGGTTACAAGCATAAGTAGCATAAAGCGGCTTCCCTTTTCTCTGGCAATCGACCTGATGCTTGATGATAATGGCAGATGCACCGGGGCGGTAATCCTCAAAAACGGCACTCTCTACAGGGTCACTTCAAAGGCAACCATCCTTGCAACCGGCGGCGGAGGACAGGTCTTTGCAAGGACAACAAACCCGGAGGTGGCAACAGCGGACGGGATGGCCATCGCCTGGCGTGCCGGAGCGGTCTTGAGGGATATGGAGTTTGTCCAGTTTCATCCAACCGCATTATATGCACCCGGGGCACCCCAGTTCCTCCTGAGTGAGGCAATGCGCGGTGAGGGTGGAAGACTCCTTAACATATACGGGAAGGAGTTCATGAAAAAATACCACCCCGACGGTGAACTTGCCCCACGAGACGTGGTCTCAAGGGCGATCATCTCAGAGATGGTTGAGACCGGCACACCGCATGTATATCTTGATCTGACGCACCTTGATGCCGGGTTTGTAAAGAAGAGGTTCCCAAGGATATACCAGACCTGCCTCAGATACGATCTGGATATCACGAAAGACCGAATTCCCGTCTCACCCGCCGCCCACTACATGATGGGCGGCGTGATGACCGATACAAACGGAAGGACTTCCGTGGAGGGCCTCTTTGCCGCAGGAGAGGTGACCTGTACAGGCGTGCACGGTGCCAACAGGCTTGCAAGCAACAGCCTCCTTGAGGGACTGGTATTTGGTGCAAGGGCAGGAAGGGCGGCTCTGGAATATGCAACCGCTCTTAAGGGCATACCCGAAGAGGTAAGCGTCAAGGAACCACCTGTAAGCACAATAGAGGCATGCAACGAGGTGCGAAGCCTGATCAGACGGCTCATGTGGGAAAAGGTTGGGATTATAAGATGCGCTGAATCACTGGGGATTGCAAGAGAAACCCTCTCACAGAAGAGGGATATCCTTGACCGGACATATATGACGAGGCAAGAGGTTGAGGTAAAGAACATGCTTGAGACCTCACTTTTGATAACCGAGGCGGCACTGAGTCGTGAGTGCAGCATAGGGGCACATTACCGCTCTGATAAGAAGGGCAGGGAAAACTGCTACTTCCACCAACTCCTCCGGAGGGGCGAGGGAGGAGAGGTTCTCAGATGGAGGGAAGAATGCGATTAAACCAGAGAAGGGCAAGGATTGTCTGCACCATTGGACCATCATCTTCAGATAAGAAGACATTGCGGGGGCTTGTAAGGGCAGGAATGAATGTGGCAAGGCTCAACTTTTCCCACGGCTCCCATGAAGAGCACAGGAGGTACATAGATGCAATAAGGGCAGTGTCCCGGGAGACAGGGGCTCCCGTGGGTATCCTCCAGGATCTGCAGGGTATTAAAATCAGGATAAGCGAGGTAGATGGAGGAGCCATAGAGTTAAGGGCTGGTGACCATATAGCTCTCAGACCAGGATCGGGAGTTTCCTCACGAGAGGAGATACAGATAAACTACCCCCCGCTTCTCAGAGATTTAAAAAGGGGTCACAGGGTGCTCCTTGATGATGGCCTCATGGAGTTGAGGGTAACCGGTAAAAGGGGCGGGGCATTAAAGGCTGTGGTGAGGGAAGGCGGTGTTCTGAGAAGCAAAAAGGGTGTTAACCTGCCGGATACCAGGATATCTTTAAGCCCCTTTACCGAAAAGGACAGGGATGACCTGATGTTTGGTCTCCGTGCAGGGGTTGACATGGTGGCCATATCCTATGTGCTCAGGGCATCGGATATCAGGAAGATCAGGGAGTTCCTGAAAGAACAGGGGAGAGACCTGCCACTCATAGCAAAGATAGAAAAACCGGAGGCACTTGAGGATATTGACCGGATCCTTGAGGTATCAGACGGCATCATGATTGCAAGGGGAGACCTTGGGGTGGAGATTCCGCCTGAGAGGGTCCCGATGGTTCAGAAAACCCTTGTTAGAAAGGCCGCAAGGGCAGGCAAACTGGTCATAATAGCCACACAGATGCTTGAGTCCATGAGAGAACACACCCGCCCCACTCGGGCAGAGGCAACGGATGTGGCAACGGCGGTCATGGACGGCGCAGACGCACTCATGCTCTCCGCTGAGACCTCATCGGGCAGATACCCCATCAAGGCTGTGAGGATGATGCACCGGATAATAAGAGAGGCCGAAAAGATCACCCTTCATGACCTGAAGGGAAGCAGGAGAGAGTTGCCGGAGGTCGGGAAGGATGAACGGGAAGGGCTTGCGGTGGTGGATGCGGCAATAAGGGCATCGGAAGACCTGCCTGCACGGTTCATAATCGCCTTTACCCGCACCGGCTTTACCGCAAGGATGCTTTCAAAGATGCGCCCCACAACACCGGTGATCGCCTTTACCCCCGAAAAAGGTGTATACAATAACCTTACCCTTTACTGGGGCGTGATCCCCATGATGATGGAACCGGTAGAAACCACCGATGAACTAATGAGGAAAATGGACCGGATACTTCTTGAAGAGGGCCTGGTAAGAAGGGGAGACAGGGTCATAATCCTTACAAGTTCACCCGTTGACCTCTTCGGGAATACAAACCTTATGAAGGTGCACCGATGCGGAATATGAAACAAATCAATGAAATATCTACAAGGAGGAAGTCTATGAAGAAATGGGCGTTTCTTTTCATGTGTGTGATGGTTCTTGCAGTCTTTTCCATGGTAGCAAATGCCGAGGTCAGGCACAGAGAGTTCAGCAAGAAGGAGATCGAACAGATGAAAAAGACCCGGGTGATCATCAGCACAAAGTTCGGGGATATAACTCTCAGGTTCTTCCCGGAAAAGGCCCCGAACCATGTGGACAACTTTATCACCCTTGCAAAGAAGGGGTTTTATGACGGCACCATCTTCCACCGGGTGATCCCCGGGTTCATGATACAGGGCGGTGATCCCAACTCAAAGAGCCCCAACCGTGCCCGTCACGGCCTTGGAGGCCCCGGCTACACCCTGAAGGCGGAGTTTAACGATATCCCTCATAAGAGGGGAATATTGAGCATGGCCCGAAAGGCAGACCCCGACAGTGCCGGCTCACAGTTCTTCATCTGCGTTGCCGATGCCCCGCATCTCGACGGCAAGTACACCGTCTTTGGAGAGGTGGAAAAGGGGATGGATGTGGTTGATAAAATCGTCTCCCAGCCCCGTGACTACCGTGACAACCCCCTTGAGAGGGTGGAGATGAAGATGAAGGTGATCACGGTGCCAGGAAAGTGAAAAATGAAGGAGATCAAAAAAACAAACTACGCCTTTCGGGTGGGAAGAGAGCATCTCATCGCCTTCAGCAACCTCTCGGCAGAGGAAAAACTGGCCTGGCTGGAAGAGATAAACAGGTTCATAAACGACTTTGTCCCTAAGGAGAAACTTGAAAAGTGGAAGAAAATTGCCGGCTCTG
>CAYMML010000069.1:0-9975 GCA_964391515.1 uncultured Thermodesulfovibrio sp.
GCTCAGGGTGACTGATAGCAAAGGTTTCAAATATACCCTTTCGTAATTGGGTTTAAATATCTATCCAATTGACAAAGAAACCTATATACTTCGCTTGCGCTCAATATGACAAAATAGTTTTTCCCACTACACGCTATACGCTTTTTTTCTCAACCTTGCCCACAACCTTTTCCTGTTCAGGCATACTTTTTCTCAAACTCTTCCATGAACTCTATAAGTGCCATTACACCCTCCTCGGGCATGGCATTGTATATGCTTGCTCGCATTCCACCAACAGATCTGTGCCCCTTAAGGTTTACAAGTCCCCTCTTGCCTGCCTCTTCGAGAAACTTCCCGTCAAGGTCAGGGTTTTTCAGGGTGAAGGGCACATTCATCCTTGACCGTGCATCCTTCGAGACGGGATTGGAATAAAAATCGGAGTTGTCTATGTAGTTGTAGAGTTTTTCCGCCTTCCTTTCGTTTATCTCTTCCATCTTCTTGAGCCCACCCTTTTCCTTTATCCATTCAAATACGAGGCCTGCTATATACCAGGCGTAGGTGGGGGGGGTGTTATACATGGAATTGGTCTTGGAGTGCGTGGCATAATCAAACATGGTGGGTGTGCCGGGGATGGGGTTACCTATCAGATCTTCTCTCACGATAACGATGGTGAGCCCTGCAGGTCCGATATTTTTCTGTGCTCCGGCATAGATCAACCCAAACCGGTTCACCTCAACAGGCCTTGAAAGTATATTTGAAGACATATCGACAACAAGCGGGAGATTTCCAACCTCCGGAACAAAATGGAACTCTACCCCCCCGATGGTCTCATTAGGGGTGTAGTGGAGGTAGGCAGAGTCAGGGTTTATCTTCCAGGAGTCCACCGGTGGAATGGTGGAGAAGTTGGTATCCTCGCTCGATGCCACCACATTTACCTCTCCAAACCGGGATGCCTCCGCAATGGCCTTTTTTGACCAGTAACCGGTGTTCAGGTAATCCATGGTCTTTTTGCCGCGGAGAAGGTTCATGGGCACCATGGCAAACTGGCTTGATGCACCACCCTGAAGGAATAAGACCTTGTAGTTTTCAGGTATCTCCATGATCTCCCTTAAGGTCTTTTCAGCGTTCTCTGCTATGGAGACAAACTCCTTACTCCTGTGGCTCATCTCCATTACAGACATTCCCGTCCCCTGGTAATCAAGCATCTCTTCCTGCGCCCTTTTCAGGACATCTTCAGGAAGGGCAGCAGGCCCTGCGCTGAAATTATAAACCCTACCCATTTTTCTCACTCCTTATTTTGATAGTTTTAGAATATCTTTCTTGATTATGAAAGCCTACCACATGATTGCCCCGTAAAAGGTCAACGGGCAGAACTCACCATGGTGACCTTATCACGCAAAACAAACCGCCGAGTTCAGGCGAAAAAGAGAAAAAATTGAACCTGAACTGACACTTATATTGTTTGAATGATATAAACGCAAATCTTTGCAATTATATAGAACTGACTATTATAATAAAAAATATGAAAAAGAATATACTTTTAGGGTTATTAGTTTTACTAATAGGTGTTCTATTAGGGGGAGTTTTCTACCATCTGCTCTATGAGAAGGTGGAGCACCCTGTCTCCCGGCCTTACTCACCACCGGTTGTAAGCAGAAAGATTGCTCAGACGAGTAAGGATTTTTCTGATATCGTAAGGGTGGTTTCGCCCTCTGTAATCAATATCTCCACCACCAGAGTTGTAAAAAAGGATCTGGACTCCTTCTCCAGAGAGCCCTTTTTCGACTTTTTTGACCCCTTTCACAACTCTCCGAAGAAGTGGAAGGAGCAGAGTCTTGGCTCAGGCGTGATAGTCTCTCCCGATGGGTATATAGTAACGAATAACCATGTGATTGAGCAGGCAGAGGAGATAAGGGTCACGCTTTATGACGGGCGCACCTTCATGGCCAAGGTGGTTGGTGTGGATACAAAGACCGACCTTGCCCTGATCAGGATAAAGGCAAAGAATTTACCAACCATTCCCTGGGGCGATTCGAGGAAACTCAGCGTGGGTGAGTTTGTCCTTGCCATAGGCAACCCCTTTGGTCTTAGCAATACCGTGACTATGGGGATAGTCAGCGCTGTTGGAAGGGCAAATGTGGGTATTGCCGATTATGAGGACTTCATCCAGACCGATGCGGCAATCAATCCAGGAAACTCAGGTGGGCCGCTTGTGAACATCAAAGGGGAGTTGGTGGGGATAAACACCGCCATCTTCTCAAGGAGTGGTGGCTACCAGGGGATCGGTTTTGCCGTGCCCAGCAATATGGCGAGAACGATTATCGAGCAACTTCGGGAAAAGGGGCGTGTGGTGAGGGGCTGGATAGGGGTCACTATCCAGGATCTCACCCCTGAACTTGCAAGGAATTTTGGCCTTGACTCACCATCTGGGGCTCTTGTAAGTGATGTCTTTCGCGGAAGCCCTGCAGAAAAGGCCGGTATCAGAAGGGGAGACATAATCGTAGAGTTTAGTGGTGAGAAGATCCCCACGGTCAGCACCCTAAGAAATATGGTTGCTCAGAGCAGGGTAGGGCATGAGGTGGTGGTGAAGTTGATAAGGAACAGAAAAAAGATGAATTTCAAGATTAAGATTGCAGAACTTCCTGACGAGTTTACTGAGATTGCCAGTCTGAAAAAGGGGGTGCCGGAGGATGAAAACCCCCTTTCCGGGCTGACCGTTGCCGAACTCACGAATTCCATAGCAAGACAACTGGGTATAAACCCGGCAGAGGGAGGCGTGGTTGTGGTCAGTGTGGAAGAGGGGAGCCCTCCTGAGCGTGCTGGTATCAAAAAGGGCGATCTTATCCAGGAGGTGGACAGGAGGCGGGTTCAGACCTATGAAGACTGGAAGGACATCACCTCTGCACTGAGGGGTGCAGAGTCTGTGGTGGTGTTTTTGAACAGAGAAGGCCGCCGTTTCTATGTGGCCGTTAAACCATAAGAGAAAGGAGGTGAGAGATGATGCTAACGGCAATAAGATTTATTATCTTCCTCTCGCTTATAGCAGGTGGGTATATAATCGGAGGGCGGTACGGGTACGACCTGTTAGGTGCTATTGCAGGCCTTTTACTCGGAGTGGTAACCCTATTGTCGGATACCCTTTTTCAAAAGGTAAATATAGGTAGATTTTTTGGTGCCTTTTTGGGGCTTTTATTTGGCCTGCTTTTTGCGAAACTCCTGGTGCTTCCCTTCCAGCCTCTTATGGCGGGGCAGAAGACGGTTGTTGTCTTTATACTAAACGCCCTGCTCGGGTATGGTGGGTTGCTTATAGGTGCTAAGAGGGGCAAGAATCTCACCGTGTCTGGGCTGATGAGGCTTTTTAAGGGGCAGCCTATGGAGGGCAACCTCAAGATCCTGGATACGAGTGTGATTATAGACGGCAGGATCGCCGATGTCTGTGATACGGGGTTCATTGAGGGGACTTTCATTATTCCCCAGTTTATTCTCCAGGAACTCCAGCATATCGCAGACTCCTCTGATTCCATGAAGAGGGCAAGGGGGAGACGAGGGCTTGATATACTCCACAGGATACAAAAGATGTCGGAGATTAATGTAAAGATCGTGGAGGAGGATTTCCCCCATATAAAGGAGGTTGATGCGAAACTTGTAGCACTTGCGAAACTGATGGATGCAAAGGTGGTAACTAACGACTTCAACCTGAACAAGGTGGCTGAACTTCAGGGGGTCAGGGTTCTCAATATAAATGAACTTGCAAACTCACTAAAGCCCATCGTGCTGCCTGGTGAAGGGCTTCGTGTCTTTGTTCTGAAGGAAGGGAAGGAACAGAGACAGGGCGTTGCCTATCTGGATGACGGTACCATGGTGGTCGTGGAACAGGGAAGAAAGTACATTGGAAAGACGATAGACGTTGAGGTTACAAGTGTGCTTCAGACGACTGCCGGAAGGATGATCTTCTCTAAACCCAAGAATGAGCATGACCGCCATGATGTGCGGAGCCACAACTGATGAAGGGCTGTCTTGCCATAGTACCTGCTGCAGGGAAGGGAAGACGGTTCGGTGGCAATAAGGTGCTTGCCAGCCTGAAGGGTCGGGCGGTGATAGCCTGGACCCTTCAGGCCCTTCAACAAATCCCTGAAATTTCCGAGATCATTCCTGTTGTATCAGAGGAGATAATGGAGGATGTCCTTAAGATAGTGGAGTTAACAGGGATAACCAAGGTCAAAAAGGTGGTTCCAGGTGGCCAGGAGAGGCCTGATTCGGTGAAAAACGCCCTTCATAGCATTGATGAGACACCTGAAAGGGTGCTTATTCACGATGGCGTTAGACCCCTCGTCACTGATCGGTTGATTAAGAGGGTGATAAAATCACTCGGGGATTATGACGGTGTTATCCCTGGAATCACTCCACATGATACCGTGAAAGATAGAGACGGGGATGTTGTTAAAGAGACGCTGAACCGGAACCAACTCATACTCGTTCAGACACCCCAGGTGTTCAGGTATGATCTGTTAAGCAAGGGGTATGAAATGGATAGAAAGGTTCTCAAGAAATGCACTGATGATGCTCAGGTGGTGGAGTTGGCGGGCGGAAGGATCAGGATTGTTGATGGGGAGGATACAAACATAAAGATCACAAGACCTGTTGACCTTGCCTTGGCTGAACTTATCCTTGAGGGGAGAGTTTGATAATGAGGGTGGGTAACGGGTTTGATTCGCACCGGTTTTCAAAAGGGGTTCCCCTGATTCTGGGAGGGGTAAATATCCCACATGACAGGGGGCTTTTAAGCCACACAGACGGTGATGTGGTGGTGCATGCACTTATTGATGCCATAATCGGTGCAATGGGCACAGGGGACATAGGGACTTACTTTCCAGACACTGATGAACGGCACAGGGGGAGGTCAAGCCTTGAACTGCTAAAGGAGGTTATCCAGGATGTTTTAAGAAGGGGGTTTAGAATAGAATGGGCAGATGTTACGGTTATCGCAGAGGAGCCTAAGATAGGGCCATATAGAACCGACATTATGAAAAATCTTGTAAAGAGCGGACTTCCGGAAGGCCGTATCAGCATCAAGGCTAAAACTAACGGGGGGATGGGGTTTGTGGGAAGGGGAGAGGGGGTTGCGGCACTTGCCACTGTGCTTCTGGGTGAGTAACCCTGAATGCCTTAAAAGATAACCACAGAGAATACGGAGATCGCATAGGTAAAAGTGAGGTGATATTCTCAGACATTCTGAATAAGGTGAGATGTCAGGTGTTTGGTTCAAAGATCATGGTGCTAAAGAAGGTGTGGTTTTTATGTAAATAGTGTTATTCTAAAAGTATAAGGCATTGTTGGCGGAGTTTCGGCGGTTACTATGTGTAGCATTGATAATACCAGTTAAAGCAGGCAGACCTCCATCGAAACCGGATTTAATGCGATTTCACTCAATCGTAGAAATGGAACACAGACAAACACGGAAACAACGGATAGACACAGAAAACTGAAGGGTTTATAGCAGTGAGAAGGTTTGTTATATACAGAGAGGATGAGGGCTGGGGAGGGTATTCAGAGCAGATCCCCGGGCTTGTGGTGCATGGTAGAAACCAGGCTGAGGTGATCGAGAAATTGAGAAATGCACTCATGCTTTACTTCCCATGCGGGGATTGTGAAGAGGAAAGAGACAGAGGAGAATGAAAACTGAAACAGGAGGTGTTTGATGTCTGAAACCGTTGATCTCGATGCGGGTGTCTATCTTGATAAATTGTACGAAGTTTATAAAGAGATAGATAAGGCATATGCCGATGCGGCAGATTACTACGGGTTTTCCTGCGAAGGGTGCGAGCAAAACTGCTGTGATACCGTGTTCTATCACTACACCCTGATTGAGTTTTTTGGGCTCATGGAGGGTTTTGAGAAACTTGATGATGAGAGAAAGGCAGAAAGTCTGAGGCGTGCAGAGGAGTATCTGAGAAAGTTGAACCGGTACCGGGGGCGTGAGTATGAGGTGAAGATCCTCTGCCCGCTCAACTATGACGGGCTCTGTGCGGTTTATGAGCACAGGCCGTTGATATGCAGGGTACATGGCCTGCCGGGGGCGTTCAAACATCCCGGGAAGGGGACGAGGAGTTTTCCGGGATGCAAGAGGTTCGAGGATATTAACAAAAAGGAGCGGAAGGTCGTAATAGATAGAACTCAGTTTTACAGTCAGATTGCCACGCTTGAGAGCCAACTGAGAAGACAAATGGACTACATGATGAAGTTTCAGAAGACTATTGCCGAGATGCTTCTTGACAGGAACCTGATATAAGAATCTAAACCTGAATTATATGTTTCTTGATGTAACCGCATACACAGATAGGCTCATAGAGGTCTATAAGAAACTGGATGATGAGTACCGTCTTGTTGCAGATGAGTATGAGGGGTTTTCCTGTGAGGGTTGTGAGAGTGTATGCTGCGACCAGGTTTTTATTCACCTGACACTGATTGAACACTTCCACCTGCTTGAGGGGTTTCGGAAACTCCCCGCAAAGAGGCGTGAAGAAATCCTTGAAAGGGCGGAGGAATATAACCGGGGGTTTTCTGCCACATCTTCACCGGAGGAGAACTTCAGGATGCTATGCCCCCTTTGTGAGTACTCAAGGTGCACCCTCCATCCATACCGTCCCCTTCTATGCAGGGTCTACGGTCTTCCCGGGAAACTCGTAAAGCCTTCCGGTGAGGAGTTGCTATTTGATGGCTGTGCCAGGTTTAAAAAGAAATTCAGCAGGGTGGAACTTCGTCTAAATAGGACGGAGTTTTTTGCCTCTGTTGCAGAGATAGAGAAAGACCTCCGCAAGGCACTTGCCTATTTTCAGAGATACAGAAAGACGGTTGCACAGATGCTTCTTGATGAAAAAAGAAGAGATGCCCTTATAATGCGTGCCTATGACTTCTTTGAGGGTTATTGATGAACCGCCTTTCAAATGAAAAGAGCCCTTATCTGCTTCAGCATGCCCATAATCCGGTTGACTGGTATCCCTGGTCGGATGAGGCTTTTGAGGTGGCACGGAGAGAGGACCGTCCCATTTTCCTTTCAATAGGTTATTCAACATGCCACTGGTGCCATGTGATGGAACGGGAGTCTTTTGAGGACGAGGAGGTTGCGGCATTGCTGAACAGGTATTTTGTATCCATAAAGGTTGACCGTGAAGAGCGCCCTGATATCGACAGCCTTTACATGACGGTCTGCCAGGCAATGACCGGCAGGGGGGGCTGGCCCATGAGCATATTTATGACCCCTGAAAAGGAGCCCTTTCTTGCGGCTACTTATATCCCTAAGGAGAGCCGGGGTGGGATGAAGGGGATGCGGGAGTTGATCCCACTTATCGGGGAACTCTGGAAGACCAGAAGGAAAGACCTGGTGGATGAGGCAAAGAGGATTATGAGAGAGGTATCCCATTACTACGAGAGGCCGCCACACAGGGGTACCGGAGAAGATCCTGTCCGTACGGCGGAGGAGGAACTGGCAAAAAGGTTTGACCACCGGTATGGTGGGTTTGGAACGGTTCCGAAGTTTCCTGCAATTCATAACCTCATGTTTTTGCTCTCCCGATGGCATGACAGGAAGGATGAAAACCTCTTTGAGATGGTGCTTCACACCCTTGATATGATGCTTTCCGGGGGGATTTATGATCACATTGGAGGAGGGTTTCACAGATACTCCACCGATCAGCAGTGGCGTCTGCCACATTTTGAAAAGATGCTTTACGACCAGGCGATGATCCTTTATCTGCTTGGAGACGTGTACCGCTCAACCGGTGACAGAAGGTACCTGCGAGTGATCGAGGAGATGAAGGAGTTTTTGAAAAGGGATTTCCTTGCCCCGGAGGGCGGTTTTTATTCCGCCTGGGATGCAGACAGCGAAGGGGAGGAAGGCAGATTCTATACCTGGGAAACAGATGAGATACTGGAGGTTCTTGGCGAAAAAGAGGGATATCTTTTTATGGAGTATTTCAATATGGACAGGGAAGGCAACTATCTGGAGGAGAGTAGTGGAAGAAAAACGGGGAGAAATGTCCTTTTTAGAAGTGCTGGTTCTGTGAAAGACAGACCTCCTTCAGAACAGATTGATAAGTGGAGAGATGCCCTCTTCAGGAAAAGGGCAGAAAGGGTTCATCCACTTAGAGACGAAAAGGTGCTTACAGATTGGAACGGGCTCATGATGGCAGGCCTTGGCAGGGCATACCAGGCAACCGGTGACAGAGAACTCCTTGCCCTTGCCAGGGGTGTCTACAGATTTATAGAAGAGAAAATGTCCAGAACCGATGGAGGGCTTTTTCACCGTTACTTCCAGGGGGAGGCGGATATAAATGGCCATCTTGACGACTATGCCTTCTACTGCTTCGGCCTGATAGAACTATATCTATGTACCGGCACTCCCGATATTATAAAGAGGGCAAGGGAGGTGATGGATTATACATTAAAACGGTTCAGGAGAGATGGAGGGGGGTATTATCTGACCGAACAGGAAAGAGACCTGCCCATCAGGACGATTGAGGTCCATGATGCAGCAATCCCTTCTGGTAACTCAATGGCTGTACACAACCTCGTTAGGCTTGGTCAGATGTTTGGTGATGCGGAGTATCTGAGACTTGTTGAGGAGGATATAGATGCGGTAACTGGAATGCTTGGGGAATATACCCCTTCTGCTACATTTTTTCTGACCGCTGAGAGCCTGAGACGAAGGCGTCCCACAACGGTTGTTATCGCCTATACCGTGGAGGACTTCAGTGGTCATCCCTTTGAAGAAATGCTGAGAGAGACCTCCATCCCGGCGCTTTATGTCCACAGAAAGACCCCCTCAAATGCTAAAGACCTCTCCATGTTACTGCCATGGACGAAAGAGATGAGGTCCTTGGATGAGAGGGTAACAGCATACCTCTGTAAGGAGGAGACCTGCCGCCCGCCGGTTTATACGAGAGATGACCTGAAAAGACTGATATTAGAGGGGTAGTGCATCCTTTTGCAGTTGCTTGCCAAATAATAATATTTTCTGATAGAATTATAAGAAATTTTTTTAAAAGGTGGTTGTGATATAATTATCTATGGCTATGGATGATCACAAATTAAGGGTCTTCTGTACGGTGGCTGAGACGAAGAGTTTTTCAAAGGCCTCCGAGATAATCCATCTCACACAGCCAGCCGTGAGTCTCCAGATACAGGCACTTGAGGAACTATACGAGACGAAACTCTTTGACCGTTCAAGCAGCACCGTTACCCTCACACCGGCCGGTGAGGTTCTCTATAAGTATGCAAAACATATCCTTTCACTTTACTCCTCTGCCGAAAAGGAGATAGGTGAACTGACCGGTCTCGTAAAGGGGAGTGTCTCCATTGGGGCAAGCACCACTATCGGTAACTATATGCTCCCACAGGTTATCCCTGATTTCAGAAAGACGAGGCAGAAGATAAAGATCAACCTGCGTGTTGGCAACACAAAGAGGGTGGTGGAACTCCTGAATGCCGGAAACATTGATTTTGGCCTTGTTGAAGGAGAGATATCAAGGCAGAAGATATCTGCAGAAAAACTGATAGATGACGAACTATGCCTTGCGGTGCCGCCACAGCATCCATGGGCAAAGAAGAAGGAGATTTCCATATTTGATATCACAAAGGAGCCGTTTATCCTGAGGGAAGAGGGTTCTGGTACAAGGCAGGTGATAGAGAAGTATTTTGAGAAGCACGGGATATCGATCCAGAACATGAAGATCACATTGATACTGGGAAGCACCGAGTCTATCAAGCATGCCGTTGAGCGTGGCATGGGAGTATCCATTTTCTCGAGATGGGCTGCACTGAGTGAGGTCAAGTTCGGAACTCTGAAACTCCTGAGTTTCAAGGAAGAGAAGATGATGAGGCAGTTCAGCCTTATTACAACAAAGTACTCCGTCTTATCTCATCCGGCGGATGACTTTATGAGTTACCTGAAGACTTACAAATACGACAAGATACTCAAAATCTGATCCTGCCTTTTAA
>CAYMML010000070.1:0-9946 GCA_964391515.1 uncultured Thermodesulfovibrio sp.
CTACGAACCGCACCGAAAATGATAATATAATAAAGGGAGGTTTACTATGATATTTATTGCAGGTGGAACGGGTTTTGTGGGAAGGCATCTCCTCCATGCCCTGAAAGAGGAGGGGCAGGAGGTGAGATGCCTCGTTAGATCTGAAAAAAAGGCTGAGGAATGCAAAAGACTCGGCTTTGAATATCATATAGGGAGCATAACCGATAGGGAGTCCCTGAAGGGTGCCCTGAAGGGTGTCCACACAGTAATCCACCTGGTTGGTATAATAGAGGAAAGTTCTGGTGTTACATTTAACGATGTGCATGTGGAGGGGACAGAAAACCTGCTTGATGAGGCGGAGGGTAACGAGATTGGCCTGTTCTTTTACCAGTCTGCCCTTGGGGCATCGGAAGACTCCCCATTTGGGTACCAGAAGACGAAGGCAGAGGCTGAAGGACTTGTAAAGGATTCAGGGCTACCATACCTCATCTTCCGTCCTTCACTCATCATTGGGAAACTGGACGGGTTTTCCTTGAGGATGAAAGAACTGATTCAAAACAGCCCCGTTATACCGGTTCCTGGAAACGGCAAGAGCCTCTTTCAGCCTCTATATATAGGAGACTGGGTGAGGTGCCTTCTCAAGGCGATAAAAACTCCTGCATTTTATAACAGGACAATCGAACTGGGGGGGCCTGAAAGGATAAGTTACAACGAGATACTTGAAATGTACATGGAAGCACTTGGGGTCAGGAAAAAGATCGTTCACCTCCCGGCTGGACTTGTGAAGGCAACCCTCCCACTTTCCAGTATAGGACGTGCCCTGGGGATGAAGATACCACAGGCAAGCCGTGACCAGATAGACCTGCTCCAGATGGACAACATAACCGACCCGTCTTTAATAGAAAGGGAGTTCGGGTTCACACCCAGGAGGCTTAAGGAGTACCTGCAGGAGGTGTTTCGGTAATACCGCCGAAGGCACCGACATTAAATCCCAGAGAGTCGAAGACTTCGTGGTACCCTCTGGCCGGGGGAATTTACCCCCTGAACTGGTTCAGGTGGCAGATGGCTATGGCAAGGGCATCGGCGCTGTCAGTCTGGGGAATCTCCCTCAGTGAAAGTATCACCTTTACCATCTCCTGAACCTGTCTCTTTTCTGCCTTACCGTAACCCACAACCGCCTTTTTGATCTCGTTGGGATTATACTCAAAATATGGCAGCCCCGCCTCGGCAATGCTCAGAAGCGCAACCCCCCTTGCATGTCCAAGATTGAGAGCAGCCTTGATCCCCTTTGCAAAAAACACCTTTTCCACCGCCGCCTCATCGGGGCCTGTGCGATCTATAACTTCTGTGAGTGTCTTATAGAGAACACCTAACCGCTCGTGTAATGCCAACCCCCTTTCAGGCCGGATAGTCCCATACTCAATACAATGAAGCCTCCCCCTACCGTCCTTCTCCACCACCCCAAAGCCACAGGCAATGCTTCCTGGATCGATACCGATAACCTTCATATCAGTGAATCTGCCCGATTAAAGGGCACGAAGGATGGCAAATGCCACTCTGAAGGAGTTCTCTGCTGAAAAATTCAGGGTTCATAGAATGATATGATGTAATTACACTATAGTTCAAAAAAACTCAGTTGCCCGACTTACTCAACTGCCTGATCGAAGAGATAAAACTCCACCAGTTCACAGAGGATATGCCCGAGCATTATGTGTATCTCCTGCACCCTCGGGGTATCGCCTGAAGGAACCACAAATGGAAAGTCAGCCTTTTCGGCAAATTTCACCCCTTTACTGCCGGTAAAGGCAACCCTCTTCATCCCTATCTTCCGGGCAAGGTCCATCGCCTTCAGGACATTCTTTGATGCACCACTTGTGCTGATACCGAGCGCAACATCCTCTGGCTGTCCCAGACTTCTCATCTGCCTGACAAAGATATCCGCATAGTTATAATCGTTTGCAATGGAGGTGATCACGGCCATATCCGTATTGAGTGCTATTGCCGGAAGCCCCGGCCGGTCTCTCTTAAACCTGTTTACAAACTCCGCAGCAATGTGTGAGGCATCAGTGGCAGAGCCACCATTTCCGAAGAGCAGGAGTTTCCCCCCGTCGTTAAAGGCATCGGCAATACATTGCGCCGTCTTGATAATAAGATCGGCGTTTTCAGAAAAGAAGACCTCCTTCAGGCTCACCGACTCCTTAACCGCCCTTGCTATGATTCCTTCAGCCCTTTTGTTACTCAATGACTCCTCCTGTCAAGGAAACAGGTTTTTTGAGGGACAAACCCGCATCAGGCAGTTTAGGTGGGGCCTTTCTACCGCAGGAGTATGACAAAAGGGGAAACGAGACCAACACCAATAGAAGAATAAACCTCTTTATCATTAAAGCAGGCTCCTTATCCTCTGTATCTGCCTCTTTGTCTCTTCAGGCGCTGGGCCACCCCGGGAGATCCTTCTCCTGATTGATTCCTCAAGGTCAAGCACGGAAAGGATGTCGTCACCAAACAACTCAGAAAACCTTTTGTACTCCTCAAGACTCAACTCATGGAGTTCCTTACCCCTTTCCAGGCAATACCTTACCAGAGATCCGGTCACCTCATGTGCCTGTCTGAAGGGCATCCCCTTTTTAACCAGATACTCGGCAACATCTGTAGATAGTATATACCCACCACGGAGCGCATCCTTCATCCTTTTTCTTCTGAACTTTATATTCTTGATGAGAGGGACAAGCACGCCCAGAACACCCCGAACGGTATCAACCGTATCAAAGAGAGGGGGTTTGTCTTCCTGCATATCCCGGTTGTAGGCAAGGGGAAGTCCCTTCATAATCGTCAGCAAGGCCATGAGTGACCCATACACCCTGCCCGTCTTGCCACGTATGAGTTCTGCCACATCAGGATTCTTTTTCTGGGGCATAATACTTGAACCGGTTGTGTATGCGTCCGGCAGTTCGATAAAGGAAAACTCCTCCGTTGACCAGAGGACGAGTTCCTCTGCAAGCCTTGAGCAATGCATCATAAAAATGGCACTTGCAGACAGGAACTCAATCACGAAATCCCTGTCTGAAACCCCGTCCATGCTGTTTTCCGATATCCTCTCAAACCTGAGAACCCTTGCAAGATACTCCCTGTCTGTCTTCAGTGTTGTACCGGCAAGGGCACATGAACCAAGGGGGAGTGTGTTAGTCCTCTTCAGGGCATCACCATACCTGTCCATGTCACGAAGAAACATCTCTGCATAGGCAACGAGGTGATGGGCAAGGCTGACAGGCTGTGCCCTCTGAAGATGGGTATAACCGGGAAGAAGTGTATCTGTATGCCTTGAGGCATGAGAGAGAACCACCCTGATAAGCCGTTTGAGTTCTTTTATTATATCCTGAATCTGGTCTCTCAAATACAACCTCAGGTCAACTGCTACCTGATCATTCCTTGACCTTGCGGTATGCAACTTACCGGCAACAGGCCCTATTTTCTCAAGGAGGGCAGATTCGATGTTCATGTGTACATCTTCAAGTTCCTCCCGCCATCTGAACCTTCCCTGTGATATCTCAGCCCCGATCTCCTCGAGACCTTTCATTATCCTCTCAGCGTCTTCAGAACTCAATATACGGGTCTTTTTGAGCATCCTCACATGGGCAATGCTCCCCTGTATATCGTATGGCCACAGCCTCCAGTCAAAGGAGACAGATTCGGTGAAATCCTCCACCTCCTTTGCGGTTTTCTCCATGAAACGTCCAGCCCAGGGTTTCTTCATCCAAGAGTCTCCTTAAAATTGTCAGGTGGTATTTTAGTCATTCAGGGGGGAGTAAATCAATTTTGAAGGCGAGATGAGGTGATCAGAATTCCTTCTCTATTTTTGGCACAAGCAGCCTGAGGACGAATCTTGCCTTACCAAAGTTGCCGTCAGGACGGAGCACAAGCGCAAAGTAATACTCTGAGGTTATCCTCCTCATAAAAATACCGCACCTCTCAGATATGAGTGCAAACTCTCTGGCGGTTCCAAGGTTCAGATCCTCCGAGGCCATCTCTATATCCCGTATCAGGTTAGATGCCTCGGCGGAGAGGTCTGAAAAGTCTATGAGTTTCTCAACTACATGCTCTTCAACAGGTATCCCATCGGAGGCTATTATTATGGATGCTACAGCCCCCTCTACCCTCTCGACCGCCTCTTTAAGGGTTTCTGAAAAACTCATCCCTTCTCCCTTTTAAACCGTTAAGAAAGTTTTCAAACCGGTCTACAAGCACATCCGGATCCTTCCCGAGCATTTTCATCAGCGCCTTCAACTCCTCTTTTTTCTGAAGTATCATCCTGTCGTCCGGATACTTGTGAGTAAGTTCTCTGTAAAGTTCCAGTGCCTCAAGATACCGCTCATCCTTCACAAGGGCATCAGCCTTACTTAAAAGTTCGTCTCTGGTTTCGAGCAACGTATCCTCATCAGCAACAGGTGAAAGGGCATCCTCCCCTGCCATACCGAACTGGTTCAGTTCTTCAAAAGAAGGAATGGTCTCGTCTTCAGGCAAAGTAAAAACCCCCTCCTGTTCGGACTCCTCAACCGACTCTTCGGTACCAAACACTTCAGTCTGCAGATCAAGATCCTCGTGTATTTTTTCGTCTATAAACTCCGTAAAATCCTCATACTCCTTATAAGCAGAGTCTTCCTGTACGGCCTCCTCTTCCTGAACTGCACCTGCAGGCTCTTGAGGTTCCTCCACCGGTGAAAGCAACTCAATCTCGTCAGTGTCCTCAACCTCAAAATCCGTGTCAGTGATATCTATGCCTATATTCTCCTCTTGAACCTCCTCAGCCGTTACCTCCTCGGAGGGTTCCTCATTGATCTCAACACTCTGGAAGTCTTCCTGTGCCACCGAGGCGGGTTCTTCAGGTGGTTGCTCTTCTTCAGAGGGTTTCTTTGATGCATACTCTTCGAGGAACTGCCTTGCATCCTCATCCTGTGGGTTAAGGTAAGAAACGGTATTATAATGCTCTACCGCCTTTTCAATATTCCCCTTGTCTCTATATATCTCGGCGATCTTCTTCTGCGCAAAGAGGTTATCAGGCACAGAGGCAACAACATTTTCAAACTCTGAAAGTGCCTCATCCTGTTTTCCCTGCTCCAGATAGGTCTTTCCAAGCGCAACACGAGCGGTTACATAATTTGGATGCCTCTCAAGCCCCTTTTTGAGAACCTCGGCAGCCTGATCAAACATCCCCTCTTTCCGGTACTCCTCGGCAAGGGGCAAGAAGAGTTTTGAATCAGGGTCCTTTTCAATCCGTGCCTTCAGTTTTTCAATATCTTCAAGAGCCATATAAACCCCCGTTTATTTGTTTAAATTATATTGTCTCCTAACAAAACTTGTCAAACTGCCTGCCCATTTTTGTCAAATAATGCTCCTAAGATGTCTTCTTAATATAGAAGTCAAGTATCTTCCGGGCACACTCTTCTTTCGACATTAGAGGCAACGATACGGTCTCCTGGCGGTCTATAATGGTGATTTTATTGGTATCGTGATCAAACCCGGCTCCTTCCTCTGTAACATCATTGAAAACAACCATATCCATTCCTTTTTCATGCATCTCTCCCCTTGCCTTTGCAATTTCAGGGCCAGTCTCTGCGGCAAACCCTATTATAAACGGTCTTCCGGGCATCCCGGATATGGCTGAGATTATATCAGGGGTCTTTCTGAGAGAGAGGGTCGACAGTTCTTTCCTGCTGATCTTGGTTTCGGTTTGTTGGGAGGGGGTGAAATCCGAAACGGCAGCAGCCATCACAAGCAGGTCTGCCCCTTTCTGCACCTCATCCTTTACGGCTGCAAGTAGTTCATCAGTGGTCTCAACCTGTCTGAATCCTTCCATAAAAGGGGGCAGTTCAAGATGTGTGGGCCCTGATATGAGTGTTACATCTGCGCCCCTTCTTGCAGCAACCCTTGCAACGGCGTACCCCATCTTCCCTGATGAACGGTTTGAGATGTAACGCACAGGATCCAGGTACTCCCTTGTAGGCCCGGCGGTCACAACCACTCTCCTGCCTGAAAGATCCTTTGTGGTCAGGGCAGATTCCAGTGCCTCAATAATAGTCTCTATGGAGGCAAGCCTCCCCTTCCCTGACTCACCGCAGGCAAGCGCCCCCTCCTCTGGATCAACCAAAACCACCCCCATCTCCTTAAGTATCTCCAGATTACGCCTTACCACAGGGTGATCATACATACGGGAGTTCATGGCAGGTGCAACCAGCACCGGTCCTCTGAAGACAAGAAAAGAAAGCGATACCATATCGTCACCCAGCCCTGAGGCGAGTTTTCCGATTATGTCTGCCGTTGCCGGGGCTATTAAAAAGACATCCGCCTCTCCGGGTATATCTATATGAGATAAAGGGGTGCTGAAGGGGTCGGTGAATACATCTTTGCCGGTCAGTGTTTCGAAGGTAAGAGGAGGGATAAAACGGCAGGCTGCCCGGGTCATCAGGGCAGTTACATCGGCACCCCGCTCCTTTAACCGCCTTATTAGTTCAGGAATCTTATAAAGGGCTATCCCGCCGGTAAGGCCAAGAAGGACCTTTTTATTCTTCAGAATCGAATTCGGCATCTGAAGAGTCTTCCGAGGTCTCTTCGGGGAAGTACATCTTCAGGTCCTTTTCGAGTTCAGAGAGGTCTTCTGACTCAGTCTCTTCTGTACTCTCCTCAAGCAGCCTCCTGAGGTTGAGTTCCTCGGCCTCCTCTATTGCACGGAGCGCCTCCTCTCCAGTAAGAAACTCCACCTTCCCGGAAAGGACCTCTTCTAAAGCCAGGGTGGTCACCTTCTTAGCCCTGCTCTCAATCTTTGGTTCCGCACCCTGAGCGAGTTCCTTCGCACGAAGAGCAGCAACATTCACAAGTCTGAACCTCCCCTCTATACCCTCCACCTCGGTATCAATGGGCAATGAGATTATATCCATCCTGAAGCCTCCTGTGTTTTATAGTGTATAAATCTGCTGTAAGGTAAAACTTTCAGACACTGAAGTTCTCTTCTATCCACTCCCTGTCAATACGGCCTTTTCTAACCCTGCTTGCTATCACTACAGAGCGTAACTCGTCATAAGCCTTATCAAGGATATCATTTATAATAACATAATCGTATTTTTCATAGTAAGGGATCTCCTTTTTTGCATTTTCCAGCCTTTTGTTGATCTCATCAGGTGCATCCGTTGCCCTCTTTAACAGCCTGTCTCTGAGGGCATCAATAGATGGCGGTAGTATAAAGACATATACCCCCTCAAGTGCCTTTTCTCTCAACTGTAATGCACCCTGTACATCTATGTCCAGGAGGACATCCTTACCCTCAGAGAGTTTCTCCTCAACCCAGCGGATGGATGTGCCATAGAGGTTCCCATGCACCTCTGCCCATTCAAGGAACTCCCCCTTCTCAATCATATTCCTGAAGGCCGCCTCGGTAACGAAATGATAATGAACACCATCCTGTTCGCCCTTCCTGGGGCTCCTGGTGGTGTATGATACCGAGAAGATCACACCCTCAACCTCTTTTATAAGGCGGTTACAGAGTGTGGACTTACCCGCCCCGGAAGGTGCAGATACAACAAAAAGACTTCCTCTCATCAGCAGTTTTTATTCCTTCTCCGAAGAGATATCTCCTATGAACCTCTGGGTTATCGTCTCGGGCTGGAGGGCTGAGAGTATCACATGATCACTGTCTGTAATAATTATCGCCCTTGTCCTCCTGCCTTCGGTAGCATCAATGAGTTTACCCTGCTTCTTGGCCTCATCTCTCAGCCGCTTCATGGGCGCGGAACCGGGTGTAACAATGGCAATCACCCTCGATGCGGAAACCACATTTCCAAAACCTATATTTACGAGTGAAGGTATCTTTTCCTTCTTCAAGGTTGCCTCCTTTTATTTGAGGGTTTGCGACCTCAAAGGTCGCATTAGCGTTACTGGATATTCTGAACCTGTTCCTTCATCCTCTCTATCTCCGCCTTCATATGCACAACCCTTTCGGAGATAGCATACTCTGAAGCCTTTGAGCCTATCGTGTTAGTCTCTCTTAACAGTTCCTGTAATATGAAATCCATCTTTCTGCCTATTGTACCACCTTGAGAGATTATTTTTCTAAACTGGTCTATGTGGCTCTTTATCCTCTCTATCTCCTCCTCAATGTCTGCCCTTTCGGCAAGGAATGCCGCCTCCTGAATGAGCCTCGTCTCATCAACACCCTCACCCAACAACTCCGTTAAACGCTCCCTGATTTTCTGGTAACTCTGCTCAAGTGTGTTCGATGAGAGTTTTATTACTTCAGAAAGGTGGCTCTCCAGGATATCAAGGCTTTCAAGCAAAGCCTTTTTCAGGTGTTCTCCTTCCGTCTCTCTCATCTTAACCATCCTCTGCACGGCATCCCTCAGGACATTCAGCAACTCTTCAGAATCATAATCCGGTTCCTCTTCAAAGATAAGGTCCTTGTACCAGAAGAGATGGTCAAGAGAAGGCCCTCCTTCAAGGGAGAGTTCTCCTTTTATATCCTTTAGCACCGCAAATAACTCCTTAATAAACGACCGGTTTATATCAAGCCGCAACCCAGCCTCGCCGGTAAGGGATATCCTTACGTCCACCTTACCACGACTTACAAGAGACTTCACAATAGACCTCATCTCCATCTCGTAGGGCTGTAAGAAAGGCGGCATCCTGAAACTCATATCCAGAAACCGGTGGTTTACCGACTTGACCTCTATACGAAACCCGGCCTTCTCTACAGCACCATAACCCGTCATGCTCTGAATCATACCATCAACCTCTTTCTTCAACAAATCTTAAAACACTATACACGTAGAAAAACACATACAACCAGCAACCATAGTTTACAAAAAGTTCCAAAGAAATTGGTATCTTAACCTATTAATAATACCGGTCACTTTTCTATAGTTAATCATCTGAGAGAATTCATACATTTTAGCACTTAACCGTTCTTTATATGCTATAATCAAACATAAAATCCGGGAGAAAACATAATATACTGTATGAGAAAGGCAGAAGTTGAAAGAACGACAAAAGAGACCTCCGTCAAGATAAGCCTCAACCTTGACGGCAAGGCCGAGTATGATATCTCATCATCCATTCCCTTCCTTGACCATATGCTTACACTTATGTCACATCATGGCAATTTATCTCTTAAAATACAGGCCTCTGGCGATACGGAGGTTGATTATCACCACCTCATGGAGGACATCGGGATCACCCTTGGCGAGGTCATCACCAAGGCCATTGGCGATAAGAAGGGGATAAGAAGATATGGGTTTTCAAAGATACCTATGGACGAAACCCTTGCAGAGGTGGTAATCGACCTGAGCGGCAGACCATTCCTTGTTTATAACATCCCTAAAAAGACCGGCAGGCTCAAAGACCTTCCGGCATCACTCTTTGAAGACTTCTTCAGGGCTCTTTCAACACATGCAATGATGAACCTTCATATAAATGTCATGTATGGCAGAGACCTTCACCACATCTTCGAGGCGGTCTTTAAGGCCTTCGGGAGGGCTCTGAAAGAGGCGGTAACTATTGAGTCCGACAGGATTCCCTCAACCAAAGGGAGACTATGAGATGAAAATCTCTGTAACCCCGCTCATACTTGCCATGCTTTCCATACCACTTCTGTTTTCAGCCTGTGACAAGAACCCCGTAGAAGAGTATGGTACGAAGACTGTTGATGCCTACAAGGCATCCAGAAAATTTGGGGATGCCACCAGTATTGACAATCTCAGAAATGCAATACAGGGTTTTCGTGCTGCCAATGGAAGATACCCTGAAAGCCTTAAAGAACTTGGAGAGTTTGCCGGGATGGAATTGAGTGAAGAAAGGTATGATTATGACCCCAAAACCGGCTCAATAACACTTAAAGAGTAACCACCAGTATGTAGAGGCCCAGGCAGAACTTACTATTTGTAACTTTAATAATGTCAGTTAAGGCAGGCAGAACTCCATCGAAACC
>CAYMML010000071.1:0-9852 GCA_964391515.1 uncultured Thermodesulfovibrio sp.
ACTGTTTTATGATTAGAATAAAATCGCTTTAAATCCGGTTTCGATGGAGTTCTGTCTGCTTTAATTTATGTTACAAATAGAAAGTTTATTGAGGAACTGAAAGGCATTGAACAAGAAAAAAAACTCTCTTGAAAAGCGGTTAGCCCTCTATCTGGGCGTTGCATCGGGTGTCCTTCTGATCCATTCCGGTGCCGAGGCGCAGGTTCAGTATAGTGGTCTGAAAAATCTGACACTCAACTCCTCAAATACCAACATTTCTGTTGATCTGAATGCAGATGGCATTGTTGACTTTAAGTTCTTTTTCAAGCAGACTTACTCGACAAATTATCTTGGCCTGTCCGTAAACACTACCAATGGAAGGAGGCAGTGGATAGGCTCAACTGGAAATGATGACGCCGCAAGGCTTATCTCAACCTATGTGATAAAGCCGGATATTACTGCTCCTTCTCTCGGCTGGTCTGTGGATACAGACAGCAGGGATCTGATGGGTGCTCATTACCCCGGGAGTTCTCACGATGGGAACTTTAATGGGCAGACCGGTTACCTTGGTGTAAGGTTCACAAGTGCATCATGCACCGGGAGGAACGGTTCTAACTTTCACTATGGCTGGATAAGGTTTTCAGGTGCCGCAGATGCCTCACAGGGAACCGTTATAGACTGGGCTTACGAGGACGAGTGTGACAGGGAGATTCGGGCAGGTGATAGAGGAGTGGAAGCCGTTCCATCTCTTAATGTGTGGGGAACGGTTGCGCTGATTACCCTCCTTGCATCAGGCGGTATGCTTGCCCTGAGGAGGAAGGAAGAATAGGGCATTTGAATTGCTTCCCTTGAGATCGAAATCATCTTAATTGTTGCATAATTCCAACCACGGAGCAGTCAGAGAACAAGGGGGGCAGAGAGTTTATAAGAAATTTCTTTACCTCTTTATCTTTATCTCACCGCTTATTGGAACCGGTCTTATAAGTGAATCCACAACAGGACAATGCTTGATCACCTTCTCGGCAAGTGCCTTTATCTTTTCTTCGTCATCCGGTGATTCTATCTCGAGGGTATAACTTATTCCATTGAATCCAGGGGCTACCGAGTCATCAACCATGAAAAGACCACGCAGGTCGAGTTCACCGTCAATGTTTATGGTCATACCGGTTATTTCTATCCCTTCATGAACTGCAAACTCATAGAGTGCACCTTCTATACATGCCCCGAGGGCGGCAAGGAGGAGTTCTATAGGATTGGGTGCCCTGTCTGTGCCTCCTGCAGGTTCGGGGTAGTCCGCCTTTACTGTATGGGAGCGGACGGTTGTCTCCGAGTAGAGTCCGTAAATGTGTCTTGAAACCACCGACGGTCTGTAAACGGCTGCCTCGGGCTTCTTCTTAAAAATCTCAATCCTTTTTGAGACAATTTTCCGAAGTTTTTCCCTGTCGTAGGTTGTTCTGTCCATCATGCCTCCTTTGATTTTTTATAAAGTCCGGTTGGGAGTCCAGAACTTAACGGCATCTGTATTTTCCTATAGTAGCAAAAATCCCTCCTTTAGTGACAGTTGACCGATCTTACCATGTTTTATCATCAGTAATGCCGGTTGATGCAGAATGGCCTTCATGAAAACCGGGTTTAATGCGATTTCATTCAATCGTAAAAATGGAACACAGAAAAACACAGAAACAATGGATTTACACTGTAATATCTAAAAAACACCTCCTTTCTGCTGAAGGGAGCATGGGGAAGTGGAAACTCACCACAGTTTCAAAATTGTCGTATCGACCTCTCATCCACCACAATGAAGGGAGTGACGGGTATGCAATACCTTTTTTGTGGTAATTGTGCAGGGGTAACACCGGCGGTCGTTTCATAGCACTTTTAGTATCGCGAAAATCCGGGTTTCTACTGAGGTCCGCCTGTGCTGTTCCAGCAAGGTTGTTGGAATTACTAATGTAGACATTATTAATGCCGGATTTTTATACATCATTTACAATAGGGCAAACAAAATTGCATACATTATATGTTAAAATATCTTTAACGTGAGGGGTTTCGTTATATGTAATGTGTTTAATGAAACAGGAGGTTTGTATGTCTGAAGGGTGTGGGACTATACTCATCATAGATGACGACGAAAGGAACATCCGTCTCCTGAACGCCTTTTTAGAGGGGGAGGGGTACGAACTTCTTGAGGCCACATCCGGCGAGGAGGCACTGAAGGTATTCTTTGAGAGGGCTCCTGATCTGCTTCTTCTCGACATCATGATGCCCGACATTGACGGCTACGAGGTCTGTAAAAGGATTAGAGAGTGGGAGGGCGATGGGCTTCGGCATCCCATAATAATGGTAACCGCTCTTGAGGCAAAGGAAGACAGGATAAGGGCAACAGAGGCGGGAGCCGATGACTTCATTACAAAACCGGTTGACAAGACCGAACTTCTCCTTCGTGTAAAATCCCTGATGCGAATTATGAAATACCAGAAGAGGCTGATGGATCAGAACCATGAACTCTTGAGGATGAATAAAAAACTGGAGGAACTACAGAAGGCAAAAGAGGAACTCATCCACATGATAATACATGATCTCAAAAACCCGCTTACCGGTGTGCTTGGAAATCTTGAGATGCTCCAGATGAATAAATCCCTTTCTGAAAAGGACAGAGATTACATTAAAAAGGGTAGGTTTGCCTGTGACAGGATAATGGGGATGATACAGAACATCTTGGATGTGTATAAATTCTCAGAGGGCAAGATAACCCCCAGATATATGAGACTGGATATAAAGGCCATTCTTGAGGAGATAGTTGATGACTTTCGTGAAAAGGCATCTTTGAAGAGTGTGGACTTGAATGTGGAATACAATACAGATGCAGACACCATGGATACAGATACGGACATTTTCAAACGGATAATGGGAAATCTGATCTCAAACGCCATCAGATACAGTAACTCCGGGGAAAGTGTGACGATTTCGGTAAGGGATGATGGAAAATTTCTCAGATTTTCAGTTACTGATACCGGCCCGGGTATCGCCGATGGGATGAAAGAGATTATATTTGACCGGTTTGAACAACTGGTGATAGATGGCAAGAACGGGGAGACCGGAAGTGCCGGCCTTGGCCTTACCTTTTGCAGGATGGCAACCGAGAGTTTGGGGGGTAAGATATGGGTGGAAGATAACCCGGAGGGCAGGGGGAGTTGCTTTGTGTTTACACTACCCAGGATGAAGCCGCTCTGAGCCTGCCTGAGGAGGAAACTACTGATCTTCGATTAGTAAAAATGAGGGAGGGGCTATGAAAAGAAAGGGTCAGATATTAAATAGGTTATTGCCCATTTTGGTTCTCACCATTTTTGTCTTTCCTTTAACCTCATTTTCAGAAGAAACCTTGAATAAATACCTCCAGATGAGCCTTGAGGAACTGATGCAGGTGGAGGTGGAAACGGTTTCTACGGCATCCCGTTACACCCAGCATGTGATGGATGCACCGTCATCAGTAACGGTAATCACCGCTGAGGAGATAAGGAGGTTTGGTTACAGGAGCCTTGCCGATATACTCAACTCAGTGAAAGGGCTTTACATCTCTTACGACCGAAACTACCACTACCTCGGTATCAGGGGGTATTCCATACCCGGCGACTTTAACTCCAAGGTGCTCCTCATGATAAACGGCCACAGGATAAATGATGGTGTGTTCAACACCTCACCCATTGGTACAGAGTTCCCGGTTGATATTGACCTTGTTAAGAAGGTCGAGATCATACGTGGCCCAACCTCCTCACTCTATGGCACAAATGCCTTTTTTGGTGTTATAAATGTGATAACGTTCAGCCCTGAAGAGATAAAAAGTAATTCGGTTACGCTTGAGGCTGGTTCAGAAGAATGGTTGAGGGGATTGTTTCTTGGAAGGGTGAAGGGCAGCGACCTCAACGGGTTGCTCCTCTCCGGCTCTTTTTATAAGACCTCAGGCAAGGAGAGGCTGTACTTTGAGGAGTTTGATACACCTTCCAATAACCATGGAATAGCCGAGGATATGGACAGAGACCGGGCTGAAAGGCTCTTTTTCAGGGCAGGTTATGGTGATTTCAGCCTTCATGCACTTTACTCTTACCGAAAAAAGAAGGTTCCTACCGCCACTTACGAAACCCTTTTTGGACACCCCGGCTATGAGACAATAGACGAGTACTACATGCTTGGGATGGATTACAACAGATCCTTAGATAATGGGGTTAATTTGAAATTCAAACTAAACCTGAACGCCTACAATAACTATGCCGATTACCCTTACGATTACTCAGAGGAGGGTGACAGGTCTGATGTGGTGATCAACAAGGATGTCTCTGAAGCGAGGTGGATTGGGGGGGAGGGGGTGCTTGAGAGAAGGTTCGGTAAGAACAGGTTGACCATAGGTGGGGAGTTCAGGTTCGATCTCAGGGAATATCAGAAAAACTACGATCGTGAGGTGTATTTTGAAGACGAAAGAGACGAGGCATCTTATGCACTTTTCTTCCAGGATGAGGTCAAGTTTTCGGAAAAACTCACCTTGAATGCAGGCCTTAGATATGACCTTTACGACGAAGGGGAGGACTCCCTGAATCCAAGGCTTGCACTGATATGGAGACCCTTTGAGAAAACCACTCTGAAGTTTCTGTTTGGAACTGCTTTCAGAAAACCAAATGCCTACGAGAGGTTTTACGATGACGAAGGGTTGACGCAGAAGATGAACCCCAACCTTGATAATGAGAGGATCAGGACTTACGAGTTTGCACTGGAGCACAACCTTTCTGAATCACTCACCGCAAGTATTTCTGCTTATAACTATATTGCTGAGGATCTTATCACCCTTGTAAGGGATCAGACGGATGGTCTGCTCATGTACGATAACTTGGGCAGGGTAAATGCAAAAGGGATCGAGACAGAACTGGTTTACAGGGGAGGTGCCCCTCTTATGCTTTTCAGGGTCTCTTACAGTTACCAGTACGCCAAGGACGAAGACCAGGACGACTGGCTCCCAAACTCTCCGAGACATACAGGTGTGTTTGCAGTCTCCTATCCAATTTCTGGAGAAAAACTCATTGCAAGCCTTGAGGGCGTATATAATTCTTCAAGAAAGACGCTCTCAGGCGGGCAGACCGGTGATGTCTTTGATCTGAACCTCTCTTTTTCTGGTAAGGGGTTCATGGATAGACATGTTCGTTTTGGCCTTAACATATACAACCTCTTAAACAGAAAATATTATTACCCCGTCTCATCAGAGCATAGGCAGGACAGTATCAGGCAGGACGGTAGGGGGGTTAATTTCAGACTGACATACACTTTTTAGGAGGGGATTTTCTTTCATGGTTGATGGTGCATCCTTTCTGAAAAAAACAATACCAAAAGAGCGAGCATTAATCCGGAAAGCGGCCGGAGTTGCATTTGTGATACTTACTTCTCTGGCAATACTAACAGGAGGCACACCTTCATGGGGGACTCAGAAAGGCGGTATCAAAAAGGAGTATATGGTCAAGGCCGCCATGGTTTACAGGATGATTGAGTTTGTGAAGTGGCCTGATGAGGAAATCAATGATCATGAACTATGTGTTTACGGCAAAAACCCCTTCGGTCAGATGATCTCTGAACTTGAAAAAGGTAAAGACAGGAAGCCTTTAAGGGTGAAAAGGGTGGAGAAGGTTTCAGATATAAAGGGGTGCCACATACTTTTTATAAGCAAAAGCGAGGGGGGAAGGTATATGCCTATTATAAAGGCACTTGATGGGATGCCCGTCTTCACTGTAAGTGATATAAAGGGGTTTGCACGGGGGGGAGGGATGGTTGAGTTTGTAAAGATTAAAAAGAGGATCGGGTTTGAGATAAACAAATATGCGGCAGATTCGGTGGGGATAAAGATCAGTTCCCGTCTCCTGATTCTTGCACAAAAGGTTTACGGCAAGTCTGGTGTTATCTGGGACAGGGAAAAGAGAGTTAAGGGTAATGAGAAAAATGAAGAGTAGGCGGAAATTAAGGTTCAGGGACATCGGGTTACGAAACAAGATGATGCTTGTGCTCATGGCAACGAGCCTTGCCGTTTTGATACCCACCATTACGCTTTTTATTATTAACGATGTATATCTTGAGCCAAGGGAGAACATCTCAACAATACTTTCCTCTGTATCTGAGATCATAGCAGAAAACGAAAGGGCACCGCTTCTTTTTGGTGATGCCCTTGAGGCGGAGGCGGTTCTTCAGTCACTTAAAAAAGAGCCACACATTTCTGCTGCTTACCTCTATGACAAAAAGGGTAATCTCCTTGCAACGTATAAAAAGGGTGAATACCCTAAATCACCTGAGCCAGGCTACTGGTATGATCATACAAAACTTCCTGAGGGGTGGACTACCGGTGCATCAGAGTATGAAAACATCAAAGAGGGGGTGCATATAGAGAGTGATCACATAGATGTGTTCAAGATAATCAGAACAAACGGCGCTGTGCTTGGTGCCCTTTATATGGAGTATTCCCAGGGAATTCTAACCGGTAAAATAAAAAAGGGAGTGTTGATAGGGGTTTTGATAACATTCTTTTCCTTTTTAGCACTTTATTTCCTTTCGCTTGTATTTCACCGGGTGATAACCAGGCCTATCTGGAGACTCCGTGACACCATGAAACAGATTGCCTCAAAGGGGGACTATAGAACCAGGATTGATGACGACAGAGAAGACGAACTGGGTGAACTGATAAAGGCCTTTAACGAGATGCTTTCCCAGATAGATGTAAGGGATAAGGAACTTGAAAGACACCGCAGTGACCTTGAGAAGATGGTTGACGAGAAGGCGGCGGAGATCGTGAGGAAAAACAGAGAGTTAAGGGATGCGGTAAAAGAGGCGGTGGAACTCCGCAAGAAGGCGGAAGAGGCAAACCAGGCAAAGAGCACCTTTCTTGCAGGTGTGGGGCATGAGGTAAGAACTCCCCTGAACTCAATTCTCGGTTTTACCGAGGTGTTGTTGGATGGAAAGGCCGGGTTATTGACCGAAAAGCAGAGAGAATATGTTATGGACATAATGGACAGCGCAACCCATCTCAACTCACTGATAAACGATATCATAGACATGGCGAAGATAGACATCGGCAAGGTCAGCCTCAATCTTGAGTATGCAAACCCGGAGTTGATCATTGAGCGGGCTTATAACATGTTGAAAGAAAGGCTTACGAAAAAGAATATAACTTTTCTGGTAAGCAAGCACAGTGTCCCTGACATGATACGGGTTGACGAAAGAAGGATACTCCAGGTGGTCTTTAATCTCCTCATGAATGCGTTCAAGTTTACACAAAGTGGCGGGAGAATCGAGGTTATTCTTGAGGGTGTAGAAAAGAGTGACCTCCTTGAGAGGATACCACCTGAGTTCATGGATGATTTTGAGATTAACGATATACCAGAATGTCGGCATCTCCTGATCACAGTTAAAGACAACGGTATAGGCATAGATAAAGAGGCACAAAAGAGGATTTTCGAGCCCTTTCAGCAGGCAGATCCATCAATCACTAAAAGATACGGAGGTACAGGCCTTGGTCTTGCAATAACAAGAGACATAGTGAAACTTCATGGAGGGGTGATCTGGGTGGTATCTGAAGCGGGGAAGGGAAGCAGGTTTACCTTTTCTCTTCCGATGAGGGATGATAGATAACTACCACCTTTTAAAAACCTTTTGAAGCATCCTGCCAAGAACAGGTTCTGCCGGGTGAAGCACTCCTGCCGGGCATACCTCTGTGCAGCAGTAACACCGGATGCACTTATCATAGTCGAAAGAGACCTCTTTGCCTCCATCCTTGATTGCACCGGCAGGGCAGTGGTTGATACACTCTTTACAGAGCATACATCTGCCGGAAAGGACAGGCCTTTCTGTGAGATGCCTCCTCATAAACCCGTGAAGGAAAGCCGGCCCGAAAACTACGGGGCCGAGATTCGGTAGATTAAACTCCCCCTCAAATCTCTCAACAAACTCAACATCCTCAACGGTTAAGCCTCTCTCCGACACCATTGCAGCCTTTACTGTGGGAAGTGAATGGGGAGATACACCAAGATATTTGCAAACTGCAATATCTACAAGGAGCGGCTCATGTGAGGCAACTACTATTGCGGTTTTCACTGGTGTTCCGCTCTTTCCTGGACCGTCTCCGTGCATCCCGAGTATCCCGTCAAGGAGGTTGATCTGTGGGGACAATTTCTTTGCAATGAGATAAAGGAGTTCTGCAAACCTTTCTCTGTCAATACCTGCCCTGAGGTGCCACTCTGGCTTTCTCATTCCCACAATACATCCAAAGAGATTTTTTACGGCAAGTGTAAGAAGCATCTGGGAATGGGTCTTTAGTTTTGGAAGGTTTACCAGGAGGTCAGATGTGAGGGCATCTTCTGCGATCTCTATTTTCCCAAAAGGGGCACCGATGTCGGCCAGAATAGATTTTCTAAAGGGTTTGATTTCGACCCCAAGTGGAGCAAGGTGCTCTTTCAGCCCTGTTGACTGGACTATCTTCTCAAAGTTGCCTACTGCAGGGCTGTCGGATATCTGGACAACCGCCCCGTTTTCAACAAAATACCTTGCCACCTGGTAAACCACTTCAGGATGCGTACATACCGCCTGGTCAGGCCGGGAAGGGGCAAGGAGGTTTGGTTTTATAAGAACCTTTTTATTTTCTAAGGATGTCTCCTTTATGAGTGTGTCAAGCGCATGAGTGACAAATTCTCCAAGGGCAGGATCGTCATAGGACTGGATTTTTTTGAATAGTAATTGTTTCATAATGACTCGAGTATGGTGTAATCAAATATATCATCTTCTTGAAAGTCTCTTTTTATATATCCAAGTTCCTTCATTCTCCGTGCAAGTTGTAGTGTGCAAGATACGTAATCTTTACTGATGAGATGGGTGTATCGGGGAGATATCCTTATAGTGTTCAGGACAAACTCCTCGTCCACAAACCCAAGCAGTCTTGCTATGCCTGGGGATACCAGTTCTGGTGTATTTGTCAGGATTTCGGAGAGTTTTGCATGTGTTTTAACGAAGTCTATCAGGTCATTTTTTCTTTCAGAAATCAGGTCATTTCTTACAACAATACCGTAACTGGGGTTTGACGGCCACAACCTTGAGGGTGGCCAGACGATTTTACCCCCTCCAAAGTGTATCACCGCCTGTGCAAGTGCAGGTGTGCCAACAACCGCATCGATTTTTCCATTGAGAAAGGCCTCAAGTGCCTCATCAGCCCAGGGGAAGTTTATGACAGGTATATTGACATCAGTTGATTCAAGTGTGTCTCTGAGGATTATATCGTGTATTGAGCCGGAACCCGGAACACCAATAGACCTGAAACCAGATAGTATCGTTTTAAGATTGTCCGTTTCGGGAAATGAGGGAGAGTTTTTCCCGGCGGCAATAACGGTGCCCTCTTCGTGGCCTCCTGAGATACACTTTAGTGGAAGCCCGGAGTCAATGCCGATAATTGCAGGTGGAAGACCGATGTAGGCAAGGTCAATCTCACCCCTTCTGAATGCATCCACTATGGCCGGACCTGTTCCAAATAGCATCCATTCGGTCTCAAAAGGGAGGGTTTCCGAGTATTCAGGGTGACTCAGGAAGATGATAGATGTGTGGTAAAGTGTTGATAGATGTCCTATTGTCAGTTTCATTTCAGGTTATTATTATAAAACATTAGAGATGTGAGGGTAACCTTCTATTGGTATGAGTTACTGTTTTTTAACATTAATAACGTCATTCAAGGCAGGCAGAACTCCATCGAAACCGGATTTAAAGCGATTTTATTCGATCATAAAAACAGTTCTATGGGCAGTGATAATAGTAACACCGGCGGTTGTTTCACGGTACTTGAGGTATCGCGAAAATCCGGATTTC
>CAYMML010000072.1:0-9755 GCA_964391515.1 uncultured Thermodesulfovibrio sp.
TGTCAGGGTTGTTGGCATTACTAATGTAGTTAGGTAAATGGATAACTTAGTAATTTGGTAATTAGGTGGTTTGGGAAGTATTTCGTTCAATAACTCAATAACCCAATAACCCAATTACCCAATAACCTAATTACTTAATTACTCAATAACTCAATAACTTTTTTCATTAGGAGGTTTGATGGCTCATCCAAAGATCCTTGCATTTGTACTTGCCGGGGGAAAGGGAGAGAGGCTCTTTCCCCTTACTGCCTTCAGGTCTAAACCGGCGGTTCCGTTTGGGGGGCGGTACAGGATAGTGGATTTTGTCCTTAGTAATCTTGTGAACTCGCAGATCTTTTCCATTTATCTTCTTGTGCAGTATAAGTCACAGTCGCTTATAGAGCACATAAGGCAGCACTGGGTAATGTCTCCCATTGTAAGAGACCAGTTTATCGCCGTGGTTCCACCGCAGATGAGGATGGGGCCGGAGTGGTTTCAGGGCACTGCTGATGCGGTTTTCCAGAACATAAACCTCATAACACAGCACAACCCCGGCCTTGTGGTGGTTTTTGGGGCAGACCATATTTACAGGATGGACATCAGACAGATGATAGATTTCCACCTGGAAAGAGATGCCCATGTAACCGTTGCTGCACGGCCTGTGCCGGTGGAGGAGGCATCGGCATTTGGCGTGATAAAAACCGATGACGAAAACAGGATAATCGGGTTTCAGGAAAAGCCGTCAAACCCTACTCCCATGCCCCATGACTCTTCCCGTGCCTATGTCTCAATGGGAAACTACATCTTTAACACCAGCGTTCTTGTGGATGCCCTGGTGGAGGCACAGAAAAAGAGGCACAATGACTTTGGTGCCCATATACTGCCCTCTCTGGTAGATACTGGTAGGTTGTTTGCTTATGACTTCGAGTCAAACCGTATTCCCGGGTTTAGAGAATACGAGGAAAAGGGCTACTGGAGGGATGTGGGGACAATAAGGGCATTTTTCGATGCACACATGGATATGCTCGGGGAAAGACCTGTGTTTGAGTTGGATAACCCCCTCTGGCCTATCTATCCGTCGGGGCAGAAGGCTCCGGCATCAAAGATCCTTTCTGCAGAGATAGAAAACAGTATGATCGCTGAGGGGGTGACGATTAAGGGTGCAAGGATAAAGAACTCCATAATCAGAACAGGTGTGGTGGTAGAGGACGATGTAGAACTGGAGGATGCAATTATAATGGACAGAAGCGTTATAAAGAGGGGGGCGAGGCTCCGGAGGGTGATCGTGGACAAAATGAACATCATCTCCGAGGGGATGTGCATAGGGCTTGAGGGTGTAGATGAGCAGTTTGGGCTTCATATTGATTCATCGGGTATCTGCGTGATACCCCGGAGGGGTTGGCGGGAAAAGGACAGGAGGGGGGTATAACGAGGGGTGTTTGAGAAACTTCAGCGGCTGGCTCAGGAGTTATCAAAGGAACTTCCCACGCCGGGGTTTTACACCATCTTTGCAAACGAGATTGAGCGTTCAAGAGATATGCTTGCCTCTAACCACCTGGTAAAACAGTGTGTAAATCATCTTGAGATTGGGCAGGAGGAGATGGGGCACGGGTTTGCCCATAGTAGGGCGGTTGCCATTGATGCCGGGGCACTATCCATTATCGAATCCGGTAAGGCCGGTTATGACCATTCTGTTGTGGAACAACTCGTAAGGGCGGCACACATTGCTGGGCTTCTTCATGATATTAAGCGGGGTGAAGAGGATCATGCTTATCGTGGGAGCAGGGTAGCAGAGCAACTCATTGACTGCTTTGGGCTTTCTGATAACTTTAAGAGGTATGTTGTGGTGGCAATAAGAAACCACGAGGCATTCAAAAAGCCTGTTCCCACAGAGGATGAGTACGGAGGGCTCCTGAGTGATGCCCTTTATGATGCCGACAAGTTCCGGTGGGGGGTGGATAACTTTACAGAGATGCTCTGGGATATGCTCCGCTCGGGGAACATCGAAAGAGATAAACTGCTAAATGGGTATCACAGGGGGCTTGAGTATATAGAGAAGATCAAGGATACATTCCGCACTGAGACCGGCAAGAGGTATGGCCCGGAGATAATAGAGACCGGCCTTAAACTCGGGCGTAGGCTGTATCCCTATATAAAGGAGGAACTTGGCTGATCAGTCAGTTTTTTTTGAGTTTTCTCTTATACCCACCTTCACCAAAGAGCACCCCCTTAAGCCATCGGTGGGCAAACTGAAGTAGTTCCTCCTCGTCCTCCTTTATGAGTTCAATGGTATCGTCATCCACATCGTACTCATCAAGGAAACGGCTCTCGAAGACGAAACTCCTGAAGTTATCCACATCGTAACTGGCAAGGAGGAAGAGTTGTTTTGTCTTTCCGTCTGGCACAACCTGGGATGCAAAGAGTTTCTTTGAAAGCATGATATCAAACCAGACCTTGTTGACGAAATCGAAGTGGTTTATCTCCTGGTCGTTTCGCCACTCACGAATCGTCCACTCCCTGTCTTCCTTATGCCCATCGCAGTAGCCTTCGCGGATGGGGAAAAAGAAGTCTCCACCACCGACCTCAGTGCTCTTTAGGATGCCGATCCCGATGGGGTAGTACCGGCAGGCAACGGGGCGGTCTGAGTAGATGGTGCAGCCCTCTGGTGTCACAAAGGGGCACTTCTTTTCCTCCGTCATCTTCAACATGAACATGGGAAGACCGGTCTTCTTGAGATCCATTATCTCTGCATACATGGCAAGGAATGCACCGGAGTGAAGACCAAGCCGGTTCTTCATCCTGAGGACATCGTAGGGGGTAAGGAATATATCTATCCTTCCGCAACAGGCGGTGAAGCACTTGAGATCTTTATGGCAGCGAAAACTGAACTTGCTGTCAAGATCCATCTTGACGGGGATGACAGGGCTGTTTCCTCGGGGGTTGAATGTATCTTCCATTTTGCTTCTCCTTTCAAGACTCCTCTAAACTGTATAGCCATCCGTGGTAATTGAGGTTTGTGGATGGGGTAAGAGGAGTGTAAAAATATCGTTTATCTGTTATTATAACCTATCTGCTCCGCAAATGACTAATTTCCGAACCAGGGAGGTCTTCATGAGGTTTGTTGAATGGTGCGGCATATTCATGATAGGCGATGATACCATTGATGAGCAACACAGGAGACTCATCGAGATTGCGAACAACTTCCATCAGAAGGCCTTGGAGACCCCACACAGCGGTGTCGTATTTGAGACCCTGAACCAGTTGATAAACTATGCTCAGGAGCATTTTAACAGAGAGGAGGAGATTGCCGAAAAAGGGGGTGTGCCTCATGAACTACTCAAAAGACACCGGGAGATACACGAAAAACTGGTTGAGGATGTCTTTTCGTTCAATGAAAAACTCTCTTCAGGTGGCGAACTTGCGATTGATGAGATTGAGAGTTTCCTTGCAGACTGGTTGATATTACACATACTTGTGGAAGACAGGCGGTTTTCAGAGTATCTCAGAAGGTGAGAAGGTGCCTCTATTGGTAGATATACGATAGAAATGTATCTCTTTCCTCAAGTGACTCAAGCACTATATCGGCGCCTTTTTCCTTGAGTGTTTCTATGGAGTATGGGCCCGTAGCGACGGCAACACACCTTGCCCCGTGAATGTGGGCACACTCTATATCCCTTGGGGTATCACCGATTACGATACAGTCCTGATGGGAGACATTAAGCCCCATCTCCCTGAATCGTGCCATTGCAATAGGGAGGAGCCTGTTTCTGTCTTCATGGTCACTTCCGAATGCACCGGTCTTGAAATAATGATCAATACTGAAGGAGCCGAGTTTTATGTATGCCCCCTGCTCTATGTTGCCTGTAAGGAGACCAAGGGTAACGGAGTCCTCAGAGAGTGTCTCAAGGAGATCGGTCACACCTGGCTTTAGCCTTTTGGGTGAGGACTTGATCAGCCTCTCAAGGTGTTTTATGTACGATCGCATTATGGCATCCACCAGGGCTTCATCGTCTGAAAACCCGTGCATACTGAGCCCCTCTTTTATTATCTGAAGATCGGTCTTGCCGGCCATTGAAAACCCATGAAAGGCGTTTTCTATACCCACCACCTCTTTGAATGCAATATTTAGTGACCTTGTCCCTGCGCCCCCGCTGTCAAGGAGTGTACCGTCTATGTCAAACAGTAAGACCTTCATCTGTTCTCCCTCAGCCTTGGGTCGAGGGCGTCTCTCAACCCTTCACCAAGGAGGTTATAGGCAAGCACCGTCACGAGTATTGCAAGCCCGGGGAACACCGAAAGCCACCAGGCTATCTCTATGTTTGCCTGACCCTGTGTAAGGATGTTTCCCCAACTCGGGTAAGGGGGCTGGATGCCAAGCCCCAGGAAACTGAGGCCAGACTCAAGCAGTACCGCCGCCGCAATCCCCAGCACAGCAGAGACTATTACCGGTGCAAGGCTGTTTGGCAGCATGTGGCGGAAGATTATCCTCAGATCCGATGCCCCTATAGCCTTTGCAGCAAGCACATACTCCCTTGTGCGAAGGCTCAGAAACTCCGCCCTCACAAGCCTTGCCACCCCCATCCAGGAGGTAAGCCCGATTATTATCATTATGTTCCAGATACCAGGCCCCACAAAGGCGATCACAGTAAGAATGAGAAAGAACCCAGGGATGGATAGCATTATATCCACAAGCCGCATGTTTATCCTGTCAACAACACCACCGTAATACCCGGCGATTGCCCCGATAATTATGCCAATGAGGGTTGCAATACCAACGGCAACGAAACCCACGGAGAGAGAGACTCGGGCGCCGTAAATCATCCTGCTGAGTACGTCCCTTCCAAGGTCGTCAGTCCCGAAGGGGTGAGCAGAACTTGGTGGCTCAAGGATGTGATGGCGGTCTATGTAGTCATACTCGTATGGTGCAAGAAGGGGTGCAAAGATGGCCACCAGAAAAAGTATTGTTACCAGTATAAGGCCGGCCATTGCAAGGCGGTTTCTCAGAAATACCTCTTTGAAGCCCCTGCCTTCCATCTCATGACCTCCTCAGTCTGGGGTCTGCAAGGGCATAGCAAAGATCGGCAAGCATGTTTCCAAGCAGGGTGAGTATGGCTCCGATTGTGAGGAGCCCCATTATCAGAGGGTAGTCCCTCATCATAACGGACATGAAGAAGAGTTGTCCCATCCCGGGTATGCCGAATATCTTTTCAAGTATCACACTTCCACCAAGGAGCCCGGGGACTGAAAGCCCGAGGATGGTGATTATTGGAAGGAGGGCGTTTCGCAGGGCATGACGGTATATAACCAGCCTCTCAGGTAGCCCCTTTGCCCGGGCCGTGGTGATGTAGTCCTGTCGTACAACTTCAAGCATGCTGCTTCGCATGTACCGGGATATCCCGGCAAGCCCCCCGATGGTGGATACGAAGACTATCATTATCAGGTGCTTGCCAAGGTCTATAAACTTTCCAAAGGAAGTCAGGGAGTCGTAATTGAGTGACTTAAGCCCGGATATGGGCAACCAGTGTAGATATACCCCGAAGAGCATGATAAGTAAAAGGGCAAGCCAGAAGGCTGGAACCGAAAACCCCAGAAATACACCCACCGTGGTTATCCTGTCGAATATCGAGTTCTGTCTTGTTGCGGATGTGACCCCGATGGGTATGGCTATCAGAAATACAAGAAGCATACTCAGGAGGTTTATGGAGATGGTAACGGGGATTCGTTCTTTTATCTTGTCCCAGACGGGTCTGCGGTCTGTGGAAAAGGAGTCTCCAAAGTCAAACTTCACGATCCTCTTTGCCCATAGAAGGTACTGAACGATGATGGGTTTATCAAGCCCGTAGTACTTCTCAAGCCTCTCCCTTGCCTCTGGTGTGATCTTGGGGTTTAACTCCGTAAGGACATCAGTGGGCTTTCCAGGTGCAAGGTGAAGGATGAAAAACGAAAGAAGGGTGATCCCAAAAAGCGTGATAAGAAACTCGGAAAACCGCTTTGTAAGGTAGAGAAGCACCGGTTCAGTCAACCTCCTCTATCCGCCAGGAGTAGGTGATCTCTGCAACACCTTCAAGGGTTGCCTTAACAGAGCAGTACTTCTGCATGGAGAGTTCCACAGCCCTCTTTACGGCCTCTTCGGATATGCCCTTACCTGTTACCACATACTCGATCTCTATATGGGTGAATTTTTTCGGGTGGCTATCCGCCTTTTTCCCCCTTATGTGCATCTCAAAGCCCCTTACATCCTGCCGTTTCTTTCTCAGGATGGATATAACATCCATTCCCGTGCAGCCGCCAAGCCCCATCAATACGAGTTCTGTAGGCCTTGATGCGGTATCCTCACCGCCCACCTCGGGGTCGGCATCCATCACAACCGAGTGACCGGAACTTCCCTCGGCTATAAACCTCATACCATCAACTAATTTCACAACTGCATCCATATTGATTACCTCCATATTAAATAAGTCTCGAGATTCTTTGGTAATTCGTCCCTCTAAATGACCATAAAGATCGTCTATTTTATTGAACAGCCTCAAGTTTTATCTTTTTCTTGCATAAAACCGCCTGAAAGTAGCAGGAGGGGTTGACCATCCTCGCTTCTTATGCAAAAAAGGGTTAAGTTTTATGTTACCGATAATTAAAGTGATTTATACTGAATAATCAAGGAACATTGAGCCTGAAACATAGTTTTATAATAGTTTCACAACCCTTTAGTCAACAGCAAAATGCCTGTATCGCCTCTTTTACCCGTTCAAGGTCAACCTGTGTGTTCAGGCAGGGGCCGAAGGGACGCTCGTTCGGGATACCCAGAACCGGAAGCGGGTAGGTATCGACTATGCCGCTTGAGAGGTCACGCTCACAGGCAACGGCCACAATGGCCTCGGGTCGCAGATCCTTCACGATCCTCCTTGCAAGGGTGCCTCCCGTTGCAACGAATAGGTCAAGGTTGTTCTCATCCGCTATCTCTATGAGGTCTTTGATCTCACACCGGCCACACTTCTTGCAGTTATGGATGTTATGGGTAATCCTTATGTCGCACTTGTCTATCTGGAGGCAATGTGGCAGCAGAAGCAGTATCCTCCTTGTTTTGTGCCCTTCACCAAGGACGAGGCGGTTGTTCATATCGATAATCCTCCGCTGAAGAGCCTCCTTGCTGTCCTTTTTAAAGGCCGAGAGGAGCATGAAGATGGGGTAGAGTATCTTGAGCACAATGCCTCTCAGGAAGCGCCTATATTCCAAGGCTGTCCCCCTCTCTTAACTCCCTTCCCTGACCCTGAAGGAAGGAGATGATAGGTGTGGGTCTCTTCCCCTCTAACTGAACCTCCAGTGGTTCAAGCAGCCCGCTGCCAGTTCCGATGAGAAGGCGTTTCTTTTGTCGGCTTGCCACGGTACCGGGTGGGGCAGAGCCTTCAAGCACCCCTGCCCTGAGAATCTTGAGGAGTTTCCCCCTGTAGTAGGTGTATGCGGTAGGCCAGGGGTAAAGCCCACGGATGCGGTTTTGAATTTCCTGCGCCGAAAGCCCCCAGTTTATCAGTCCGTCTTCTTTCCTTATCTGTGGGGCGTATGAAGGTTCACCCTCCTGAGGAAGGGGTTTTATACTGCCCTTTCTGAGCCCTTTCAATGTATCTAAAAGGAGTTCTGCTCCCATACTGGCAAGTCTTTCTGACAATGTGGCGGTGGTATCTTCCATACTTATCTCCGTTTCGGCATGTAGCAGGATATCACCAGTATCAAGCCCTTCATCCATAAGCATGGTGGTTACACCCGTCTTGCTCTCTCCGTTTATGATTGCCCACTGTATGGGGGCTGCGCCTCTGTATTTTGGAAGGAGTGAGGCATGAACATTTATAGGTCCCCTTTCGGGGAGTTTCAGTATCTCAGGAGGGATGATCATACCGTAGGCGACTACAACGATGAATTCCGGTGAGTAATCCGATATTGTCTCATAGAATTTAGGGTCTTTAATCCGTTCAGGCTGAAGAACGGGCAGGTCGTTTTGCATTGCAAATCTCTTTACTGGTGGTTCAATGGGTTTTCGTCCTCTGCCACCCGGTTTGTCGGGCTGGGTAATGACGGCACTTACCTCCTCTCCTGACTCTATGAGTGCCTTGAGTGTGGGTATTGCAAAAACAGGCGTTCCAAAAAAAAGGATTCCCATATCTCTCAGGTAAACCCTCAGGAGGTCTCTTTGAGCCTTTTAAGATACCTTTTCCTGAAAAACTCTTTCTTTATCGGGCTCAAACGGTCAACAAAGAGTGTGCCGTTCAGGTGGTCTATCTCGTGCTGGAGTGCCCTTGCCAAGAGACCCGTTGCCTCCACTTCCACCGGCTTACCTTCCCGATCGTGCCCCCTTATAAGGACGTTTTCCGCCCTCTGAATGGTGGATACATAACCTGGCACGCTCAAACATCCCTCCTCAGAGGGGATCTTCCCTGCCACCTCTATAATCTCGGGGTTAAGCAACACAATCAGTGGGCAGTCTTCCTGTTGTGAACTCACATCCACCACAATAAGCCTTACCAGTTCTCCCACCTGCGGGGCGGCAAGCCCAATGCCGGGGGCTGCATACATGGTTTCGACCATGTCGTCAATCAGTTTCTGGAGGTTTCCGTTAATATCCTCAACAGGAAGGGCCTTCTTTTTCAGAACCGGGTCAGGGTATGTTCTTATTTTGAGAACTGACATGTTATATTATAACGCATCTGCCGGGTTAACCGCTAATAAAACCACTGAGGAAAGGGATAAAGGGGTATGCTTGACTATATATACCGGTTGATAGGGAAGGAGGTGGAGGTTGAGGCACACGGGATCATCTACCGGGGTGAACTTGTGGAGGTGGGTGAGGAGGATGTCTATCTCAGGTCTGAGACCGGCTGGATCACCATACCGGTAAGGGATGTAACGGATATAAGACTTCCGGAGTAGGGAGGGAGACTACCCCTTTTCTTCAGGTGGGGGTCTTTCAGGAAAGAGGACGACGATGCTTATCCTCCTGTTGATTGCCGCCTCCGGGTGTTTACTGTCCACAGGGTCTCTGTCGGCATACCCGATAACCCTTATAATCCTGTCCGGCGTTATACCAACATCCTCAAGGAACCTCCTTGCAGCGTTTGCCCTT
Source organism: uncultured Thermodesulfovibrio sp. (assembly GCA_964391515.1). Lineage (GTDB taxonomy): Bacteria > Nitrospirota > Thermodesulfovibrionia > Thermodesulfovibrionales > JdFR-85 > WFTX01. The sequence continues at coordinate 9,092 of CAYMML010000072.1, forward strand.
TCTGTGGAGAGTTCCCAGTTGGAGTAGTTTCGTCTTTCAGAGTAATTAACAGAATCGGTATGCCCTTCAATATAGAGTTTGTTGCCGATTTCGGCTATATTTTCACCGATAACACGGAGCGCCTTCCTTGCTCGTGGTGTAAGTTCTGCACTTCCGCTCTTGAACATAGACCTCCCCTCCCTGTCAACTATGTCAATCTTCACCCCCTCTTTTACCACCCTTATGAGTATCTGTGTCTTGATATCACCAAGCAGTGTCTCAACCGCACTCCTTACCGCCTCCTGAAAGGACTGGGGAGAGAGGCTGTCCTGGTACATATTGGCGTTGAATGTCCGTTCCGGCGACTCTCCTGGCTGGCTGAATACGGTGCTTCCCTGCCCGGGCATCGTGCCGCCGCCCTCCTTGAAGAGGCTGAAATACCTGAAGTATGCTGATACCCTCGCCCTCTTTTCAGGTGATACCATGGTGACCAGCCATAGAAGGAGAAAAAAGGCCATCATTGCGGTCACGAAGTCCGCATAGGCAACCTTCCAACTCCCACCGTGGTGGCCGCCGCCGGAGACCTTCTTTACCTTCTTTATGATTATCTGCTGTTTGTCTTTCATTTCTTCCTGATCGTCTCCTCGAGTTCGTTGAAGGTGGGTCTTTCACCGGAGGGGATCGC
>CAYMML010000073.1:0-4674 GCA_964391515.1 uncultured Thermodesulfovibrio sp.
GTTACATTTTGCCTTTCCATGGTATCCTCTTTGGTCAATATTAGTTATTATTTTATTTACACAGTTTTATTATAACACATAATTACGTGAACTTAATTTATAGATACGATTTACCCCAAAACGGAAAAGTAGTGATGAGAAACATTACTTACTGGCACCTCACTTTTGAGGAACCAGTTATGTAATGTGCGGTGTTACTCATTCCATGTATCCAAATGTACTAAGACATTTTTGGCAGAAAATCATAAAATACACCTTCTTCCCAGGCTTAAGAAGTCAAAGGGAGGAGGTATCGTATCCTGAACAATTGACAGTTCATCATACCGAAAATCTGCACGGCACTTTGTAGTCGCAATATTTGCATTCCTCCTTATCCTCTGCCGGATACCAGTATGGAGACTCAAATAGGTGCCTAATTATAAACTTCACCACCTCAGGGAATACCTCCTCAAACCATTGGTTATAACCCGAATTCCCGTTACCCCGCCTGGAAGGATAAAACTCCGCCAGTCCACCATTTTCGGAGAGTTTCACAAATGCAGCCGTAATGTCTTCCCACGATGTAAACGAAGAATGATATTTTTTGAGTAAAAACCTGCCCCAGAGGTATATGTAAAAGGGGAGTTGGATGGTGCTGAAGTGTTTTTTTAGTTCCCTTAAACCATTATCATCTAAGGCAAGACTTTTTATATCACTTAAAGTAAGGTTAAGACATTTAGTCTTAACATTGCCGGTATAGCCGGTCTTATAATCCATTATGATGTAACGGACATCACCATTTTCTCCTCTCCGGTCTATGCGATCCACCTTGCCCTTCAACTCATATCGACCGTGCCCTCCCACATCTATCTTCACAGGATCTAACCTTTTCTCAAGTGCCACCACCTTCGTTTCCTCAGGATGTTTCTCTTCAAAGTACTTTCTGAATCTGAACCTTGCCGTTTCCTCAAGAAGAAACTTTCTTTCAGGAGATATCCTTCTATAAAAATCTTTGCCTTTGAGTTTTCTAATAAAGACATTAAAAAAGTCATCAACACTCAGATTCTGTTTTTTCAATGTTACACCACTAATTTTCACCTGGTCAGTCTTAATCCCCGTAAGAGTTCTTATATACTCCTCAAGAGCCTCATGAACCGCCGTGCCAAGTTCCGCAGGCTCCACCTCGTCTTTATAGGAAGGTGGTTCTATTTTCAACACCTGTGAATAAAAGAACCTGAGCGGGCACTTCAGATAAAGTTCCAGCATGGTAGGATGAATTGCCCTGAGACTCACCTTAAAGGAATCAATCAAATCGGCATCCTTTTTCAGATAGTCTTTTTTAGTCAGTTCACCCGGCTCAAGGGTTATCTGTGACCTCCGGAATTTTTCATCCTCCGAAGTTTCCTCAAACAGTTTCCCTTGTTCTTTTTCCTTTTGCCATATTATTTTTTCCACATACCGGCTCCGAACCTTTTTATCGTCAAGGCCACTTTGGCCAGGCGTTGTGCAATACTGCCATAGAAGGTGTGTCTCTTTTGAAGAACTTATCAGCCTTTCAAAGTGGTATCTGATTATCAACTCCTCTTTCAAATGGTCTGGAAGGCCGAGCAATGGTCTCACCTGTCGTGGAAGGAGTGGATTTATGTCTTCCACCCCTGGGAGAACTCCTTCATTCACATCAATCAGTATCACCCTTTCAAAGGAAAGCACTCGTGTCTCAAGGATTCCCATAACCTGAATCCCCGTTAATGGGTCTCCCTCAAAAGGGATTGAGGTCGTCCTCAAAACCTCAAGAAAGAGTTCATGGAGTTCCCCCATCTCCATTTCCTCTTCAGAAAAGGCATATTCCTTCATGGGGTATACGACATTTTCCAGAATCACGGCTATTGCCTCCTTCTCAAAGGGGCTCCACCTACCAGGACTGATAAACCCTAAAGCAGTATTTATCGCATCTCCAAGAGTGCGCAGGTTCTTAGCCTCAATGAGTGGATGTATGATCTTTTCAAAAACCGACCTGACATAATCTTTATCTTCCTTTGTAAAATTAAGCACATCTTGCTCACTTATAAACCCACCGCCATACTCCTTGAGGGCACGAATTGTTTCTTTACTGACTCGAATGTATGGGCTATTGAATAGATCAATAAGTGTGGAAGTCATATACCCCCGCTCAGGGTTTGCACCGAGTACCAACCTGAAGAGTTTCTGAATAAAATTTGCAATACCGGTAAGCCTAAGTGGGTAGCCCATTGTGATATTCAGATCGGCCTCTGGCAGGTGGTGAATCAAAGGTATCAGGGGTTCTGAAGATGGTAGAACCACTGCGGTATGATCTGGTGAACTTACCTTTTCCGATGATGAGAGCCTTTCTCCGACCTCCTTGAGTTCTGAATGTAGGTCATGTGCCTCGAATAAATGGATTTCAGGTTCTGCGATTTTTTCAGGCATTATCACTTCCGGTTCAATCTGCCATATCTCATGCCAGTCTTTAAGCCAGTTTTTATAAAACTCAGGCAGTGTCTCAATATCTGCATGCCAGTAAATACTGGCACCTCTTTCAAAGAACCTCCTGAAAATCGCCCTTTCAGAACGGGTAAGGGCATAGAAACCGACCAGATATACAGGGATATCCGGGAGATCCTCAGAACTGTTTGCAATAGACCTCATCAATTTGCCAACGGTGGTACATGAATGATCATCAAGTTTTTTATTGAACGCCTCATATATCCTTTTTAACCTCATCAGTAGATCAATAACCCTCTCATGCAATTCCACGGAAGGTGGATGCACGAGATTTCCTACCTCCACCAGTTCCATCTCAAACTCACGAAAGACATCGACGAGCCTTATTGCCCATGGGTAAAACTCACCCCACGAGGGAACCTTCCTCTTTTCTTCGGCGTACACCTCCTCAACCGCCTTATAGACAAACCATGCCTGCTCCATCTGGTCTATAAGTTGAACTGGTTCTTTCATTACACCAATGGCATAACTCACGAGCCAGTCTTCAAATGATTTAAGTTCAGGGAGGAGTACCGGCCTATCAATCTTTTTGCAAAGGTAATACTTGAAAAACTCAACCGGTCTTCTGTTTGGAAATAACACCAGGGCGGTTTCAAGATGATCCCTTTCAAGAAGGTGTTCTATCACCACCTCGAGCAGATTGCGGGAGGGGTGAACGACAAAGATCTTCCCACCACTCTTCATCCCTGCACCTCCTCCACTTTTAGAGGCTCAATAAAGAGGAGATACCCTTCCACATCCACAGAAAAGACACTTTTTACAATATCCATGTACTCCTTTACCTGTGCACTGTAATCGGTAAGTATTGCACCTTCATCAGGCATGTGAGCCTTGTAGTCCACTATAACTGCCCGATCAGGATAAAGCACCACCCTGTCCGGTCTGAGGGTCTTTTCCCCTGAAAGGAAACTCCTCTCTGTAAGAACTCTCACATTATCATCAAGTGTGTCAGGGAAAAATATCTCTGCCTCCTTTATACCAGATACTTTCTCAAGGGGTGTTATAAAATCATCTTTCAGATTCCAGTTTGACGGTCTTTCCAGTAGTTGGGAAAGTGCCCTTTTTACATAATCTTCAATCCTTACAAAATCATCTCTAACAGTGACATAACTCAAGGCAAGGTGAAGCACATCTCCACGCCTTCTCTTTCTTATAATCTCCTCTGTAAGTTGATAGTATGGATTGTGTCTTATCTTTATGTGCTCAAATGGGTATATCATCTATCAGGAGCCCTCCCTGATGTTTACATTCTCATAACTGACTATCTTACCGCAGTCCTTTGCCACTTCTTCCAAAGGGGTATCAATGGCCGTGATCAACGGTTCCCAGTTATTCTTTCTGTAACCAGGGATTATTATATGAAGTCTTTCCCTTGCCCTGGTAAGGGCAACATAAAAGAGATGGAGTGTTTCCTGAAACTCTCTAATCTTCTTTTCATCCCTGTATTCCTTCAGGGAGTCTTCAAGTGGTCTGGTCAGATAGACAAGACATGACTTGCCATCTTTCTCCACAACTTCAACCAGGCTGTCCCTGCTCCTACCCCAGTCTATAAATGGAACGAAGACGACCGGGAACTCAAGCCCCTTTGACTTATGCACACTCATCACCCTTACCGCCCTAACATTTTCCGGAAGCCCCACCCTCGCCTCCGAACCTCCCCCTTCCATAAATTCGAGAAAGCCAGAAAGGTCTGTCCCCTCTTCACATACATACCGGTGCGTTACCTCAAGAAGCCTGTCCAGGAAGGGCTTGTGTAGATTGAGGTCAGAAACTATTCTTTTATTTATCTTCAGTTTCACAATAGCCATCCACAACAACTGGTAAGGGTCGAGTTCCGGGTGGTTCTCTCTCATCTCCCGGATAAAACCCGCCACCTTAGCCCTGAGTTCAGCCCTTTTTTCTTTATCAATCCATGTCTCTACAAGTACCGACTCTTCTGCAGGGCCGTCATTGAAAAGGCCAGATGCAAGAAATCCGTACTCATAAACCTCCTCATCTGGCTCGTTTATCAGATGCAGCAGAGAAATCAGCCCTTTCACCACAGACGACATCTCGATCTTCAGCGCACTATCCGTCACAACAGGGATGCCTGCATGAAGCAACATTGAAGATACCTCCTCAACCGTCCTGTTCTTTCTCAAAAGCACGGCAATGGGAGTCCCCTGCCCTGAT
>CAYMML010000073.1:4774-9710 GCA_964391515.1 uncultured Thermodesulfovibrio sp.
GAGTTCCTTGCCAAGGCACTCATCGGCAAGGCGTTCGGCGGTTTCGTGCTGAGAAAACTTTGAAAATAGGGCGTTAAAGAACTCCACCAGATCAGGATGGGAACGGTAGTTAAACTCAAGTTTCTCCTCACAAGCACGGCTTTCGTCAATACTTAAGAATTCCTCACCGTTAATTACCCTTTCGTAGAGAGTCCAGTCCCCACCACGCCAGCCATAGATCGCCTGTTTTGAATCACCAACCAAAAACATACTGTTACCACCGTAAGCAAGGACATCCTCAAAGATGGGCTTTAGTGCCTCCCATTGATCCCTTGATGTGTCCTGAAACTCATCTAAAAGGAAGTGGTTGAACTTTGTGGCAAAGTGTGCAAATATGAGGGGGGGCACCCCTTCGTTTTCAATCTCTCTCAGGATCAGGTCTGTCCAGTGCCTGCTGCCAAGAAGCACCCCCTCCTTGCTTGAGATATACTGAACAGTTTCTCTCATCCTCTTAAGGAGTTCTATGTATCCGGTCAGTTTAATATACGGGATTTTTTTAGCGGCTTTACAGAAATCCCCAAGTGCCTGCCGGTAACTTTCAAGCAGAGGAGCAAGCACGGATGAGAGAGAATCAGCAAATCCCTTCTTTAATAAATTTTCTGGCAGTCCACACTCGAGGGTTCGTTGATTGGCACAGCGGTCTATGAAATAGTCGATATCCGGGTTTTCCTTTACGGAAAACCTCGTTTTATTCACCTCGTTAATGTGTTTATTACGAAACGCCTCCAGTTTTCTGTAAGCATCAATAACCCTGTTAAAGGTATCATCAATCTCCTTTTGAACCTGAGCCGGTTTGTAGGGAGACTCAACACTCTGCTCTCTTACCCTGGGGTATATATCATTTACTATCCGTTTTTTCAATCTATTTTCAGGGTAAAACCCTGACCTTTCGTCGTATAAAAGGAAGTTATCCAGCACCCCCTTCCAGAGGTCATTCAGGTTCTTTTCAGAAAATAGTGTCTCAAACGCCGCTCCGTAAACCTCTTCTTCTGAGAATAAGACCCTCATTTCGGGTTTGATACCGATCTCAAAGGAGAGGCCTTTTAGAATAGCAACCAGGAGGCTATCGATAGTCCTTATCTGGAAATCAGAATAGTTTGCAATTATCGTCTCTATCCATTTAGCGGCATCTGAAGGGGCAAGTTTGACTGTATTTTTTAGATTTTTCTTGTAATAATCAGTCTCAAAGGCGATCTCCTTCAGAAACCTGAGAATGCGCTCACGCATCTCTGCCGCCGCCTTGTTGGTAAAGGTGATTGCAACTATACTCCGCAGTCCCTCAGGGGTGGGATCTCTTATTTCATTAAGTAATGAGATATACCTCGTGGCAAGTGCAAATGTCTTTCCTGCCCCTGCCGATGCACGCCGTCCTATTAACACCTGCCCTCCAGATCCTTGAACTCAATCTCTTATATTTTAAAACAGAACCTGTCCCACAGGGTGTCCTATACTAAGTTTTCATTTAAGATATAGATACTGACACATCTTTCAAGCAATTTACAATACCTCTCAAGGAATTATCCCGGAGCAGTTTTCACACCCTCAGGGCAATCGCCTTTTACGAGGAACCCCCATACCAGCCGGAAACTGATCTGCAAGAAACCGGATGGTTTCGTTATAATAGTAGTTATGGAGACATTTATGATTATAATTCTTGCGCTCTTAGCGGTATATCTCTTCTCAGCCATCAATCTTTATAAGGGGTTTTTCCGCCTTATATGAGACGGGGGGTTATCTCCCTCCGTGCGAGAGATGATGATCAGGAAACTTCAAAGCAAGGGAAAGACCGTCCCTTCATGGCTCACTGCCTATACCTCCGGCTCATGCAGTCTAAAAAATGATTAAAACCGCAGTTGTTGATATAGACAATACACTCTGGCAGTTTTGTGATGCCCTTTTTGAGAAACTCAGATACATAAATCCGGAATTCCCACCGGTCTCAGAGTGGCGGGACTGGGACTTCTGGGAGGATCACTGTTCTGAGAAAGAGTTCTTTAAGGCAATCTCCAGTATTCACCTGAACCAGGACTCGCCTGAATACACGCCCTACCCTGATGCAAGGGATTTTCTTCTCTCACTAAAACAGAGGGGTTACAGGGTGGTAATCGCCTCTCACCGTGACGGTGACGCAAGGGTGCCAACCGAAAACTGGCTCAAAAAACACCACCTTTTTTACGACGAACTCCACCTTTCCTACGATAAAACAACCATCTTTGGTAAGGAAACCGCAATTGTCGTTGACGATGCCCCGCACATCCTTGAAAAGGCGACCATGATGGGCATCTCTTCGGCAGGTTTAATGTTTCCATGGAATAAGGAGTATGGCAATAATGGATTTAAACTCTGCCGCTCACTAACAGAAATCCTGAAAGAACTGGATTGACCCCTATCAGACCGGTTGGTGTTACCCGTAAAGACTGGGCTCCGCTCCCACCTGCTGAACATTAACTCTATAAAGGACGAGACATGGTAAGAGGCAATATATGTTACCACTGTGGGAAGGAACTTCCCTTCTGGTATGTTGAGGAGGGAGACCTCACCATAAGCAGGGAAAGGATCGTCTGCCCCCACTGTGGATGGACGCTTGAGGGGGCATGGGACTCATACGATGATGAAGAGGAAAAACCCGACGAAGAAGAAAAAAATGCCTAAAGTTTAATCAGAAACAGCCGATAAGACTATAAGATTACACTATTTATGGTAAAGAAAGGTTGTTTCTCATGAGAAAAAGGCTTGGTGAGGTGCTTATTGATGCAGGGCTCATCTCTGAAAAAGACCTGGAAAACGCCCTGAACCTCCAGAAGGGTAAAAACAAGCGGTTAGGTAAGATACTGATCGAACTGGGCTTTGTAAACGAGCAGCAGATAGCCGAGGCTCTCTCAACGCAACTCTCTCTCCCCCTTGTTGACTGTAACGACTACAATATACCAAAGGAGGTCGCTTCCCTCATACCAAAGGAGACCGCAGAGAAAAAGATCATACTCCCCCTTGAGAAACAGGACAAGAGGCTCCTCGTGGCGATGGCAGACCCCCTTGACTGGCAGACCATAGATGAGATCGCCTTTAACACGGGGCTTAAACTCACTGTTGCAATAGCACCTGAATCTAATATTCTTGGCGCAATAGAAAGGGTGTATGGCTCTGAGGAAAAGACATGGAACCTCCTCAAGGAGATACCATCATATGACGGGGTGGAGATACTGAAAGAAGAAAAACCTGATGAACAGCAGGAGGTAAACATCCGCTCACTCTATAAGATGAGTGAGGCTCCCCCCATCGTGAAACTTGTGACCATGTTGCTTGTGGATGCGGTCAAGTCATGCGCAAGCGACATCCATATAGAGCCACACGAGAATTTTGTACAGGTTCGATACCGGATAGACGGGCAGTTGAAGAACATACTCAAGTACCCCAAACACATACAGGACTCGGTGATTTCAAGAATAAAGATCATCTCCAACCTGGACATAACCAACCGGCGTCTCCCGCAGGACGGCAGGAGTTCCCTCAGGTTAGAAGATAAGAAGATAGACCTGAGGATATCCACCCTCCCCTCTGTCTATGGTGAAAAGATAGTGATCAGACTCCTCGACCCTACTACCGGCCTGATTCCTCTTAAAGGCCTGGGAATGCCGGAGATACTGCTTGACCCCCTGATGAAGATAGCCAAGCAACCACAGGGGATGCTTCTTGTAACCGGGCCAACCGGCAGCGGAAAGACCACCACACTCTACGCTCTCCTGCAGAAGATAAGGACCGAAACCAAGAACATAATCACCATTGAAGACCCGGTGGAGTATAAACTTCAGGGCATAACACAGGTGGGCGTAAATGATGCAATAGGGCTAACCTTTGCAAACACCCTCCGATCGGTTCTAAGACAGGATCCTGATGTGATTATGGTGGGTGAGATCAGAGATCTCGAGACAGCAGAGATTGCCGCCCGGTCTGCCCTTACAGGCCATTTCGTTTTGAGCACCGTCCATACCAACGATACGACTTCTACTATCACCAGATTGATAGACATCGGTCTTCCTCCATACCTTGTCACCTCTGCGGTCACTGCTGTGCTTGCCCAGAGGCTTATAAGGAAGATATGCCCGCACTGCAAGGAGGAGACAGACCCACCAGAGGATGTTGACCGCTACGGGTTTCCGCCACTTGAGAAGTACTATCATGGAAAGGGCTGTAAAGAGTGCCATTACACGGGATACAAGGGACGGATCGGCGTTTATGAACTACTACGCATGAGCACCCCGATGAAAAGGTTAATAGCAAGGAACTTTACCGAGGACGAACTGCTACAGGTGGCAAGAGAGGAGGGCACAAAGACACTCTTTGAGGATGCCTGGGAAAAGGTGGCAGCAGGTATTACCACAGTGGAGGAGATACTCTCCAAGGTGCCCTTTCAGAAAGAGACATTGTCAGTAAGTGAGCCCCTAAATGGACAGGACGAGGAAAGAAAGGTGCTTCTTTACAACATAAAAAAGGCGGATGCCAACCTGATAGAAGGTGCACTTGAGGTGGAAAACTACAGGGTGGTAAACAGCAATGGCAGTGATCTTGGCCAGTTGATAGACCGGGAATCACCCGATCTGGTCATCCTTGGAGTGCCTTCAAGTAATGGGGTTGAATCACCTTTAAACAGATTAAAAGACAACATCCGGTATGCATACATCCCTGTAATCTCCATTGCCGATGCCAAGTTGAGGGGGATGAAAGACACGCTTGAAGAGGAGGGATACCCGAACATCGTTTTCAGACCCCTGAATACCCACAAACTGGTATATATGATGAATGAGATGTTCGGAAAGGGTTAACTTACTATTTTTAAAATTACTAATATCTACATTAGTAATGTCAACAACCCTTATGGAGCAGGGTAGGCAGAGTTCAG
>CAYMML010000074.1:0-9682 GCA_964391515.1 uncultured Thermodesulfovibrio sp.
AAAATCGCATTAAATCCGGTTTCGATGGAGTTCTGCCTGCCCTGTTACATCAGTGTTATTGGCATTACTAACGTAGATATTAGTAATACCCCGGTGTTTTCATTGTAAGTCTTATGCTTAACCTGAAAAAACTCTCTGAAGATGAAATCCGAGACCTTTTACGCAGTGAGGGTCTTGAGAACTACCGTGCAGACCAACTCATCCAATGGATTTACGAAAGGCACACCTCATCCATAGAGGAGATAACGGTTTTTTCCCGCTCTCTCAGAAATAAACTCTCCTCAAAGTACCGGATCGGGGCTATAACCCCAATACATGAGGCACATTCGGCAGACGGAACCAGAAAGTTTCTCTTTGAACTTGAGGACGGTGAGACGGTCGAAAGTGTCCTCATCCCTGACGGAAACCGCCTTACGCTCTGTATCTCTTCCCAAGTGGGCTGTGCCATGGGCTGCAGGTTCTGTGTTACAGGGAGTATCGGACTAAAGCGAAACCTATCTGCATGGGAGATAGTTGACCAGTTTATACAGGTTGAACGGTTAATAGGAAAGGGCATGGTAACAAACATTGTGTTGATGGGGATGGGTGAGCCATTACATAACGTAATAGAGGTAGAAGAGGCGTTAAACAGGATGGTAAGTCTTATGAAAATTTCAAAGAGGCGGATAACACTATCCACCTCCGGCTACCTCAAGGGGCTGGAACACCTAACAGCGGCCGCCCCACGGGTAAACCTTGCCGTCTCACTTAACGCTACTGATGACAGGACCCGAACCTCCCTCATGCCGGTAAACAGGCATTACCCACTTAAGACCCTGATCGGTAGGCTGCGTAAATACCCCCTTGAAAAGCGAAGGAGAATTACTATCGAATATATAATGCTCGATGGTGTCAACGATTCTTTGCAGGATGCAGAGAAACTCTACAAACTCTTAAAGGGAATCCCCGTAAAGATAAACCTCATCCCCTTTAACCCCTCACCATCAATACCTTACAGGCCTTCACCTCCTGAGCGGATTTACAGGTTTCAGGAAGTCCTGATAAAAAAGGGGTTGACTGTTCTTGTAAGGAAAAGCAAAGGTGGAGACATCCTTGCAGCATGCGGGCAGTTAAAGGCAGGTTATAAATAACCCACTTTCAGGGTTTGATCCCCAGATACTCCTTAACCATCTTGACCAGTTGCTGTGTCTGTATTGGTTTCGGCAGGTAGTCGTTTGCACCAAGGGCGATAGCCCTCTTTCTGTCCTCCTCGGCACCCTCGGTGGTTATCATAATAATTGGGATATCCTTATATTTCTGGTCGTTCCTGACCAGACTCACCAGTTTGAGGCCGTCCATAACGGGCATGTTTATATCTGCAAGAATAATGTCCACCTGTTCACTTGCAAGTTTCTTGAGCGCATCAACGCCATCGGTTGACTCTATCACCTTAGCATCCGGCACCCTGCGCATGGCAAAACTTATCAACTGTCTCATCGTTGGTGAATCTTCTACAACAAGTATATTAGGCATGAGACCTCCTTAAATACTATGATGAAGGTTTTGATTTTAGCAGTTCAAGAAAGCCCTGGATGGTGCTGAGTTTACGCTCAGACTGTGTGTAAAGTTTGGACGAAAATATTGCGGTTGCCGCATGTCCTGCAAGGAGATTGAACAGTTCATAGTCTATATTGGAAAAAGAGGACTTCTGGATCAGGAATGAGTAAAAGGCTATCACCCCGATGGTGTGCTCTTTGATCTTGAGGGGAATACACACTATTGGTTTATTTAAATCAAAATCTTCGGTATGCACCATGGATTCGCCAAAGTAGCCCTCACCGGATGTGGCAACCTCCCCTATCAGCCCCTCACCAACCGCCACCTCAGGTATTTTCGCCTTGTCAACTCCTTCTGCAGCAACCGGAACGAGTTTATTGTGCCGGTCGTCAAGGACAAAGATGGCAAATGCCTCAGCACCTATGAGATTTATTATTATCTCCAGGACGATCTTCAGCACCTCTTCGTAGTCCAGTGTGGAGTGAAGTTGGTAACTTGCCACATAGAGGTTGGCAAGATTGTTGTTTTCCTCCTCCACCTCTATGTACCGTTTGGCGAAGTCCTTATTCTCCTCCTCAACCTCAGCAAACCTCGCCTTAAGAGAGGCAAGTTCCTCCTCAAGCACCCTTATCCTCTCCTGATAGTTCTTAAGCCTGGACTCGTTGGAACTCTGGGAGAGTTCCTCCTCCAGTTCGGCAACCCTGTATCTGAGCCTTTCGTTCTCTTTTAAAAGGGACTTGGTAAACTCCTCACCCTTTCTGAATAACTGCAAAAACTCCTCTGCCTTCCTCAAGATCGGTATCTCCTCCTTCCTGCTCATCTGCATGCCTCACCTGAAAATCACCTTTTTGAGCCTTTCAGGGATGCTCTGTAATGGCAAGATCTCCTTTGCAGCAGATGCCTTGATCACCTCGTTGGGCATTCCAAAAACCACGGCGGTCTCTTCAGATTCCGCTATGGTATAACCACCCTTCTGGTGAAGGAGTTTCATCCCCTTCACCCCATCGTTTCCCATCCCGGTTAGTATAACACCAAGGGCCTCTTTTTTAAAAACCTCACCAACGGAACCGATCAGCCTGTCCACAGACGGGACATATCTGTCCTCGTCACCGGCCTCAGTAATACTCAGGTACACCGAACTTCTCCTCCTTACCACCTCCATATGATGCCCGCCAGGACAGATATAGGCCGTCCCCGGATGAAGTGGTTCACCATCGACCGCCTCTTTCACCCGTATATAGCACAACCTGTCAAGCCGGACTGCAAGAGGCCCGGTAAACCCGGGAGGCATGTGCTGGGCTATCACTATGGGTATGGGGAGGTCCTCAGGAAAGGATGTGAGGATGTACTGAAGTGCCTGAGGCCCTCCAGTGGATGCACCAATCCCCAGGATGGAATAATCAGACGACTTGAACTTACCCCTTATCCTGTCCGTCCTCTCCTTATAGAGGCTTTCAAGATTGTTAGTGAGTTTTTTTAAAGACTTCCTTGTAATGTTATGCACCTTGGCAAGCAGGTCATCCCTTATCCTCTGTATCTCCGGTGACGCCCGTCTTGTGGGCTTCACAATAAAGTCCACCGCTCCCATCTCGAGCGTCCTGAAAATGGTCTTATTGTCAGAACGGGAACTTATCATTATCACCGGTGTGGGTTGCTCCTTCATGAGCCACCTGAGAAAACTGAAACCGTCCATCTGAGGCATCTCGATATCCAGCGTTATCAGGTCAGGTTTGTACCGGAGGGTTTTGGCAATCCCATCAATGCCGTCTGTGGCAATGCCGATCACCTCGACCTGCTCGTCCTCCTCGAGCATCCCCCTTATGGCCTGTCTGCTGTATGCAGAGTCATCTATTATGAGTACCCTTATCTTTCTGCTCAATTCATACCTCCTTTTCGCCGGGTTTCACATATACAAGGTCGTGTTTAAGGTGCTTCAATGTAAAGTCAGATGATATGTTTATTAGAGATTCTGCATGCCCCAGGAGTAAAAACCCTTCTGGATTTAGTATCCTGTAGAAACTCTCCGCCACCCTCTTCTTTGAGGGCATATCAAAGTATATCAAAACATTTCTGCAAAAGATAACATCCATCATACCGAGAAACCTCACCTTCATTGAATCCAGGAGGTTAAGGTGCCCGAAGTGAACCAGTTCCTTCAGGTCGTCCTTAATCCTGAACGACTGATCCTCCTGAGGCTCAAAGTACTTTTTGATGTAATAATCCTCGGTACAACGGAAGGACTTTCTGCGGTACACACCGTGCCTTGCCATCTTGAGCACCCTGCGGTTTATATCACTGCCCACTATCTCTATATCCCACCCACGAAAGAGACCGCTCTCCCTGATAAGCATCGCTATCGTGTACGGCTCCTCACCTGAAGAGCAGCCGGCTGAGAGTATCCTGATCTGTTTACCCTTTGCCTTTCGTTTTTTTATCTCTGGTAATATCTCCTCCGAGAACGCAGTCAACTGGTTCTTTTCCCTGAAAAAGTATGTCTCGTTGACCGTCAGAATGTCCATTATCTCAAGGAGTTCGTCCTCCCTGCGTCTGTCGTAGAGAAGGTACCTGTAATAATCCCTGAAATTTCTGATGTTGTGGCTCTTGAGTCTCCCGTTAAGACGCCTCTCCAGTAGAGACTTTGAGTTGTCATCAAAGTATATTCCGGAAAAGTCCCTGATCAACTCCCTGATCAGCCTGAACTCCTCATCACCAAGCGGTATGGTCTTCTCAATCTCAAACACTTAGTGCCCCCTCGAGTTCTCTCCTTACCGTTATATCCTCCTCTATCTCATACACCCTTTCAAGGAGTTCCATTGCCCTTTCCGTTCCAATCCTCCTCAGTGCCCTCACAGCGGAAAGCCTGGTAGCCCAGTCGTCGCTGAAGAGGAAGGAACCAATAGTCTCCTCTGTCCCCTTGAAGCAGGAAAGTGAGAGTATGGCAGTGCGTCTCACCTCCTGATCTTCCGCCTTTAAAAACCTGGTGATCCTTTCCTGCACATCCTCATGAGGAAACTCCCTCAGCGCCTCAATCACCCTGGTAAGAACAAACCCGTTCCTCTCATCCAGCATCCTGAGGAGCCCCTCCTTCGCCCGCTTATCCCTGTAGTTAGAGAGTGCCTGAGCCACCTCTGCCCTCACCCCCTCATCAGGGTCGTCAGTAATCATCAGAAGTGCAGTAAGGGCATCTTCGGTATCGAGTTTTGCAAGCCCGTTTACGGCGGCAACCCTCACCTCGGGAGACTCATCGGTAAGCCCTATACGCAGGTATCTGATACCCGATGCCCCCAGCATATGGGAGAGTGATCTCATTGCCGCAGTCCTCACCCCCGGGTCTGGGTCTCTTATGGCAAGTCCCAGTTCAGGGAGGGCATCGTCATAATCAAGCACCCCCAGCAGTATGGCGGCGGTCTTACGAACGGAGGCATTGTCATCCTTCAGCCATTCCACAACCTCAGTTGTCTCTAAAAGTTCATTGCACCTTACAAGAGATGCAAGCAGTTCTTCCTGCACATCCCTGTATGGATGCCCAATTATGCCTTTGAGTATCGAAACCGACTCCTCATCACAAATCCTCCCGAGCCCCCGCACCGCCTGGACGACCACATGACCGTCCCTGTCATCAAGGAGTCTCCTGAAGACATCCCTGAATGCAGGTATGGAGTTTTCCGCCATTACCTGAACCACAACCGCCCGTTTTTCAGCAGGCGCATCATCAAGCAGTGGGGGAAAGGCCTGAGGCATGGATCTGCAAAGATCAGAAAGCGCCCTTACCGCCACATCTCTCAACTGTTCATCGTCTGTCATATCAAGGAGCGGAGTTGCCGCCCTTGGGTCTGCAAGGAGCCCAAGTATTATGGCGGTAGACTCCCTTACACTCCTGTCCTCATGCTCAATGAATCTGAGAAAGGTCTGACAGGCATCATCCCCAAGGAACTCCTTTATACTGTTACCGATGAGCGTTCCATCCACACCGTTACGGTAAAACCTCTCCAGTGTTCGGAGCACCTCCTCCTGGATGGACCGCCTCCTGTCATTTATCAGTGGTATAATATCCGGCAGGGTCTCAGGGTCTGAGAAGGCACTTAGTGCCCTGAGTGCCGGCTCGGTTAGAGCCCTTCTTTTAAGAGATTCTCTGAGAAGTGAAATGGCATCTCTGTCACCAATCCTTCCAAGTGCATCCACGGCAGGATAGGCTATCCAAAGATCATCCCCCCTCACCAGTTCCATCAGCGCCTTTACCACCGATGACTCTCTGAACTTACCCAGATACTCCACCGCTGATGCCCGCACATTGTCATCTTCATCCCTGATGGCATCAAGCAGAAGCGGGATAACCTCCTTCCCACCCACCTCACCGAGTATGTCAATTATGAATTTCCTGACATCCCTGTTTTCGGTCTTAAAGGCATCCATCAAAGGGGGAACCGCCTTTTCACCAAGTGCAACAAGCGCCTCTATGGCGGTATTCCTTGCACCGGCATTGTCCTCCAGATAAAGCAGTTCTATCAGTTTGTCAAGATACTGCCTCGGCTCATAATCCTCAAGCAGGATACCAAGTGCCGTCTTTCGGACACGCCAACTCTCGTCTTCAAAGGACTTGAGGACAATGGAAAGACCCTCGGGGCTGCCCCTTAATTCCTTGAGTTTTTGCCTCTTTTCCTCAACAAGGTGATTATTCTGTTTGCCCATCCTTCTTCACCTTTATCCCCGCACTTTCAAGCACCTTCTTCCCGCCTTTAACAGAAGATTTCGGTTTTCTGCCTGTGGTTTTGTCTTTTATGGGGGCTTTTTTCTCTCCCTTTTCCTGAAAGGTGTCTCTTGCCTTCTTGATGACCACCTTGTCCTCCCTTGTAAGAACCCTTTCAAGATCCATGATAATCAGCACCCTCTCAGCATCGAGTTCTACCACCCCGTCGATAAACTCAGCCCTGAACCCCCTGAACAGTTTTGACGGCCTTCTTAGCCTCTCCTCATCCACCTCAATTATCCCGTCAACATTATCCACAAGCAGGCCGGCCTTCTCACCCATAAACCTCATAATCACAACCCTCTGTTTCTCAGGTATGCTCCTGATACCGAACCTGTCGGCAAGAGACACAACGGGAACGATATCACCACGCACATTCATAACACCTCTGAGAAAAGGGGGAATATCCGGGATGGCATGAATCTGACCTGGATTGAGAATCTCCACAACCCTCCCTATCTCGATCCCGAAGTACTCTTCCCCCACCCTGATGACAAGACACCTCATCGGGGCTCCTCTCGTTTCGTCTTGAACTGCGACATCTCTTTCTTAAGTGTCTCCACCTCCTCCTGGAGGGAGGCGATAAAGAGTGATACCTCCTTCATATCCCTTACAGTGTCTCTGCCCACTGCAAGCACCGAGTCAAGCAGTCTCAATATAGACTCATTCACCCTCAACTGCTGAGCAGATGCAACGGATATCTCCTCTGTCATCCTGTTGGAGAGTTCAATGTTTTCCGTGATAAAACTGGTGCTCTTTGCCTGCTCCTCAGTGGACTTCTTCGTTATCTCCATTGACTCCTTAATGTTTGAAACGCTCTCAAGGAGATAGGATATGCCCTTGTCCTGTTCCTCCGTTGCCCTCTTTACCTCAAGAATCATCAGTTTTATATGCTCTATTGCGGATGTTATCAACTGAATCCCCTTTGCCTGCTCTGATGTGGCAAGTCTTATGTTTTCCGCAATGGAAGAAGACTGTTGTGATGCGTGCAGTATCTCCCTCAGCGCCTCTCCTGTCCTCATTACCGCCTCACTGCCCCTTGAGACCATCTTCACAGTGGCAGAGGCACCTTCCACCACACCGCTTATCCCCTTCTTCAGTTCCTTCACGATAGACGCTATCTCCCTCGTGGAGTTTGCGGTTCTGTCAGAGAGCGTCTTCATCTCATCTGCCACCACAGAGAAACCCTTCCCGTACTCCCCTGCCTGTACGGCAAGTATCTGGGCGTTCAGGCTCAAAAGCCCTGTCTGTTCTGTTATATCCTTAACCACCTTGAGTATCTTCTCAATATCCTTTGACATGGCACCCAGTTTCTCAATAGAATCTCTAAGACCGTTTATGGACTCCTCAATCGATTCCATACTCTCGGTGGTATCCACTATGGATAACATCCCCTTTTCGGATATGGTCTCGGTGGTCTTCGCACTCAACTCGGCAGACTCCTTTGCAATCCGCTCGATCTCTCTCACCGAGGCATTTAACTCCTCAATAGAGGCGGAAGACTCCTGGACAGCCGATGAAACATCGGATGAAAGCATGGACACCTCGCGGGATGACTGAGCAAGTTCGGTGGTGGTCGAATACACCTCGTTTATGCTCTTGTGCAGGTTATCAGCAGCGGCGGCGATCTCATCGGATGTGGCCTTCAGTTCAAGCAGTGCCGAGACATTCTCGTTTGAAAGGGCAAGTAACTTTTCCGTGTTTCTCAATATCTGGTTCTGCGCATCGGTTGCCTGCCTTACAGACTGGGAGACCTCCCCGGCAGACTTCTGCTGGTTCTGAACCCCGGTGATCACATTCTTGAAGGTGAGGTTTAGTTGGCTTATTGCGGTGATCACATTCGTGGTTATACCCTTAAGTTTCTCCACCGAACCCTTCAGCCTTTCTACCAGAAAGTTCACACCCCGTGCGATCACTCCAAGTTCCGTCTGATCCTCGTCATTCAGGGTTACGGAAAAGTCACCAAGGGTTATCTTTCCTATATCGCTGCTGATCTCCTCAATCTTCCTTCCCACATCCCTTCTGAAAAACACCATTATCATGAAGACAAGGCCAATCAGCACAACCACCTGCAGCATCACCGTTGTGAGGATTTGCATCATCGTATCCTGTCTCACAGAAGAGACGGAATACTTTATGCGAACAAGCCCGATCTGTTCTGAGCCGGAAAGAATTGGTATCTCCATCACCCTATAGCCCGTCTTCAACACCTCTTCACCCTTGAAGACAAGCCTTTTACCCTCACCGTCAAGTACTTCCAGATAGAGGATCTCCTCGTTTTTAGAGACATCGTCAAGTAACTGTTCAAGATAACCAAAATCAAGGCTCAGGATGGATGTGGCAGCGGTCTTTGAAATGATCCTCCCCGAAAGGGATACCACCTCCTCAAGTCTCCTCTCCACAGAAGCCTTCTGCCGGAAGTATGACCAGGTCACAATAAAGGACTGTCCTATCAGCAGGACTATGAGAATCCTTGATATAAACCTTGCAGAAAGTGCCCCTTTCATCTTATCTCCCGCCTACAGGTACGGCCATGTTTTTCTTGATTATCGCCTGTCCTTCAGGTGAGCGGATAAAGGATATGAAATCATAAGCCTCCTTACTCCTCTTCTTCCCGAGCAGCAGGTTCAGATGCTTCACCACAGGCCATCTGCCTGAACGAACCGTTTCAGGAGATGGGACGATGCCGTCAAGTTTGAGCGCCCTTATCTTCCCGCCAGACCTTCCAACGGCAACAAGGTCGGTAAGCCCTATGGCATAAGGTGTATTCATGAGCGCCCTGAACATGTCCTTTGACTTGGGCATTATCACCACCTCAGACGGCTCCTTGAGGTCTCTGAAACAGGGCACGGATTTTCTTACCGTAACCTTGGTGGAGTCGGCATCCGGTCTGGTGAGGGGTTTTATGGGTCTGTCAACCCCCCCGACCTCCTGCCAGTTCTTTATCTTCCCCGTATAGATATTACAGAGTTGCTCGCTTGTTATCCCCTCCGGCGTCTTAACAGTATCGGCGTTTACACCGATTACCAGTGCAACCCTGGCTATCTCATGAACCTCAAGCCCCAGAGACTTTTCAGACTCCTTCAGGTTTCTTGCCGCCATTCCGATATCGAGTAACCCCTTAGACGCCCCTATAATTCCACCCTTTGCCTCGATGGACTTCTGCTTCACCTCTATCCTGGTCTCCGGGTGAGCCTTCATGTAGGCATCCGCAAGTTCGGTAACCAGTGAGATCATTCCCCCTGAGCCGGCCACCTTCAGCACACCAGCACTTGATGAAAGCGGAACCGAAAGCAGCCCCACTAACAGCAAAACTGTGAATAATACCCCCGCATTCTTCCTCATCCTTAACCTCCTTTCAGATGTCTCTAACATATACTAATATCTGCATTAGTAATG
>CAYMML010000075.1:0-9636 GCA_964391515.1 uncultured Thermodesulfovibrio sp.
TTATTGTTATATTAATAATCGCAGGTGCCGGGAGTGCCTACTACCTCACACATCGGGTTCCATTTGATGAACAACCCCCAAAGGTGGGGGAGGCGGCACCGGAGATAGGGCTTACCGATCTTGGCGGCACCATGCACAGCCTTTCTGACTATAAAGGCAAAACCATAATCGTCAACTTCTGGGCAACCTGGTGCCCCCCCTGCAAAGACCAGTTGCAACTATTTCAGAGGTTTTATGACGAATACGAAAAGGACGGCCTTGTTATCCTTGCCTTTGCCATAGACCACCCTGACATGAAACTTGTGAGTGAACTCGGCCTTACCTACCCGGTCTTTGAGGCAAACGAGAGGGTGAAGAAGGCATACGGCAACATCAAAAGTGTGCCCGCCACTTTCGTGATAGACCCTGAGGGCTCAATAGTTGAAAAGACCCGGCGGTATTACTCCGAAAAGACATTTAGATCGCTCCTTACAAGGTACCTTAAGGCCAATGAAAAACCCGGCACTTGACATCCTCATAACCCTTAACAATTATTCTCACGACATCGCCACCGCACTCCTTGCGGTGGGTGGGATAATGATGTACCTCCTCTACAGGGGCAGAAAACGCCTCCTTGAAGATGGCGGCGGGATGTTTTTCTCAAGGGTTTACAAAAAGGTAAAGACAATCGCCGAGGCATCTCTTGCCTGGATTCTCATTGCCGGTGTGCCGAGGACGATATTTTACAAGAGGTACGAGTGGTCTGACCTCTCGGGAGACCTGCAGATAGTTGCCATAATTATCAAGCATATTGTGATGTTCCTTCTTGTTGGACTGCTTTCTTTTTACTGGATAAGGCTTTCAAGGATAAACAAATCAATACTTACAAAGGAGGAAAGGAGACACTGATATGGTAAGAACCATAATAATCGGAGCCATAATAGGGCTGGTCTGCGGGATAATATTCGGGATACTCTACTTCGGACCGGGGCAGATAACCACCCCAATGGCCTATGTTCATGATGTATCCGGCTTCGGTCTCGGGATACTCATCGGCTGGATCGTGGCACTCCAAAGAAGGGGAAAGAGTGCATGAGGCAGAAGTGGTATGCTCCACTCTTAATTGGCCTTCTACTTGCCATAGTCGTCGGTTGTGGCGACAACTTCCCATCAGAGTTTCCGGCACCCGACTTCACATTGAAGAGCCCGATTACCGGCAAAAAGACATCCCTGTCTGACTATAAGGGAACCCCCTTAATTTTATACTGGTTTACCAGTTGGTGAGTGCGGTGCAAGGAGGAGATCCCGCTCGTGAAGCGGGCTCAGGATAAGTACAAGTCACAGGGATTGAAGGTTCTTTTTATCGCCCATCAGGACAAGATCAGAAAGTTAAACCGGTTCGTCAAGCAAAACGGTGTGCCTGACTATCTCTTTGACCCTGATGACAGGATGTCAAGCAAATACGGCATGACTTACGGTGGCGGTATAGTGTTCATAAACAGGGATGGGGTGGTAAAAGGGAGGATACCAAAGGGTTTTTCTCCTGCAAGACTTGAAGAGGAGATAAAAAAGATACTCTGAGATGCTACAGGCATTCACCGTCTCTCTGAGAGAAACTATTCAGACCTCTCTTCTGCTTTTGCTGATACTCTCCCAGAGTGACCTCAAGGAAAACCGTTCACTCCGTATTGCCCTTATTGCAGGGCTTTTTACGGCGTTGCTTTCAGGCTACGGACTGAACCTTATCCCCACCCTTAAGGAGTTAATGTCAGACCTGAAGGGCTGGGCGTTCTGGCGGTACACCGTGGATCTGGGTATTATGTATCTTTCCATCCCCATACTGATCAAACCCCTCCGGCCAGGAGATACAACCCTCCGGTCTCTGCTGTTCTTTGGTGGATTTCTTTTGTTCTTTTTCGATGCCCGGGCAACCGCCTTTCTTGTTCACGATGTCGGGCTAATGGCAGAAAAACCCACCGCCACTACCGTCCTCTCCCTGGGCGGTGTGGTTCTTGGTTTCCTGCCTCTTCTTTTCTACAGCCAACTCTACAGGGTAAAGCAGATCGAAAAGGCGTTAACAGTTCCGGTAATCCTGGCATTTACGGGTGCATGGCGTATAACCTTCGGGGGGCTACACGAACTCACAAAGGAGGACATCCTCCAGACACTGAACCGGGGGTTTCTTGATTTTATACAGGGCATTGTCGGCCTTATCCAACACAACCTGATGATGGACTCACACCCCTTCATAGTTACGCCCTTAAAGGGACTGTTTGAGTACCTCTCCTCCGAGAGGATGTCAATGATGCTTACTGTGATCACCATAATGGCACCCCCGCTCTTTGTCCTGATTAAACTCTTCTCAAGCCCGGACCCCCTTCTCTACAACCTGAAGACAAAGGCGGAACGAAGGCTAAGGATTGCCGATTTCAGGATGGATCTCACCCGCAAATCCATCCTCCCCATCACCGGGATACTCATTATGATACTCATGCTTCATGCATCAAGTTTTGCGGTAAACCCGCTCTACGACCCTGACCCCCTTCCGGTCAGGGAAACAGACGGCAAGGTGGTGATACCCCTGAAGGGAAAACTCGGTGACCTCACAGACGGGATGCTCCACAAGTATGTGGCCTTCTGGGGTAACAAAGAGATTGTATTCCTTGCCATTGTAAAGCCCGATGGCACGGTGGGGCTTGCCCTCGACCAGTGTGAGATATGCCGACCGGCAGACTGGAACACAGAGGCACAGGGGTATGCCCAGAAGGGAAAGCACCTGGTATGTAAGTACTGCATGACACCCATAACCACCGATACGGTGAACAAGCCCGGCGGGTGTAACCCCATTCCGGTACCCTTCAGGATGGAGGAGGAAAGGATAGTGATAGCCTATGACGACCTCGTGAGGACTTTCAAAGAGGCGGAAAAACTTGAAAAGAAGGGAACCCACCTGTGAGCAGAAGGATTATACAAACTGTCTCATCATGGTGGACTACTGCGGCACTATTGCTCGTGTTTACCGGCATTTTTATTGCTATCCCCTCCGGGGAGGAGAGGTTTCATTCTTATCTCAGAGTCCTCTTTGAGAGCACCTGGGGTACTGCACTGTTTTTCCTCCTCCTTCTCAATCTCCTCCTTGCCACAATAAGGACGGCGATAGTTTCTCTGAGCGCTGCCCCTCCCCCTATAGAGGTCTTTGATACCGTACTCACCCTCCCATCAGAACGGAGCTCTGATGAGATAACAGCATCTCTTAATATGAAAGGCAAAACGGTTGTCTCTAATGAAACGGTTTATATAAAAAGTGGCAGGTGGTCCTTTCTGCCAGGAGGGGTTTTTAGAATCGGGATGGTCATCCTCCTTTTCTCTCTCTTCATAAGCCATCACATGCGGGTGGAAGAGGAGGTCATTCTACACGAGGGCGATACAGTAAAGACCACCTCCGGCCTGATCGGCCTTAAGTCCATATCACCCGAGATGAACCCCGAGTTCATGCAGGTGGGTGAAAAGAGCATTTTTCAGGTGAAAAAGATAAACGCCCTTTTTGAATCGGGAAAAACAAACCTTGTAGTGGGCTCCCGCCGCCCCGTGAAGATAGGAGATGATTACTTCATGGTATCACACCTTGGGATAACACAACCTGTAGAACTCATCATAGGCAAAAAACACCACCACCTGAGACCTGACCTGGACATCCTGCCCCCGGGCAAGACCGCAATCCTGAAGGTTCCTGAAACGAGGGCAATACTGACCTTTACACTTGCACCTGAAAAGACGATTAAAAAGGGGATTCTCACGGGTAAACTCTATAATCTGAAGAGCCCGAAATACAAGATCGTATTACAGAAGACCGACCCCCCCGGGAAGGCGGTTAAGGCTATCCTTTCACCGGGAGAGGTGGCAACCCTTGATAACCTGAAGGTCTCTGCTGAAGGTTTCTCGTGGCATGTAAGGTTGAGACGGGTTCACGACCCAGGCATTCTCTTTCTCAGAACCGGTCTTATACTGAGCATACTTGGGATGGGTTTATTATTGAGCAGGTTTTTCTGGTACAGAAAGGAACTCCTCATAACCCGCACCGGCAAGGGCATTAGAGTTGGATACAGGGAGGAGTTCTTCAGAAAGTGGGGAATAAACAGGTTTCATAAGATAGTGGAAGACCTGGCCTGAAAAAAAGTGCACTTCGTAAGTGCACTTTTTTGGGTGGTGTTATCTCTTGTTTTGAACCATACTGAATCTTGAATAGATAAACCCCATACCACCAAGAGAGAGGAGGATGCCACCAAGGAGCGCCCATAGGGCACCCGGATCAACGGTGAGCCTCACGAGGGCAGAGACCTCGGTTTCATCCTTTGTTGCCGCCTGTATGAAAAAGCCCACACTCCCGTAATAAACCGGTCTTGACGGGCGAAGCTGGAGTTGTCTCTTACCCTCCTTTCCATCCACCTCAACAACTGCCCTCCAGTCGATATCATAGCCTTCCTCGTCCGTCTTCACATCAAGGTCATCAAGTCTCACATGAAGACCGTTAACCTCTACAGGAGGTTTTCCTTTTTCAAGCAGGATGTCCTCCTTGAGCCCCGTTGCCGCAGTAAGCAGATGCCCGAGCATTACAAAGAGAACCCCTATGTGCATTATTTGTGGTGAGAGTTTGAGAAGGAGGTTTCTCCTTGAGAGCCGCCTCAAAAAGGCATCCGCCGTGCAAAACACGGTGTTTATCCCAAGGAGGGCAAGCGAGAGGATCAGGGCGTAAATCCACCAGGTGATTCCTATTTTCCCCTCTGTTGCAAGCCATTTAAAAAGCGGGGTCTCATCTATACCGGAAAAAAAGGCAAGGTTCCTTGGGAATATTATAGAGCCCAGAAAGGCAAACAGGATAAAGAGGTTCATTATGGAAAATGCGGTCTTTATGGAAAGTAGTATATCAAGAACCCTTTTCATACACCAATTACCTCAAAACTGCGTTGGCGGGCTCTGGATGATCTTCCCCGGCCCTATCCCGAAATATGCAAAGAGCACCACAAACACCCCCAAAACCCCCATCAACCCCGCCGGCAGGCCTCTCAGTGCCCTTATATACCTTGCATGCAGGTAAACGCCGTAGAAAAACCAGACTATGGTGGTCCATAGTTCCTTTGAAGACCAGAGCCAGTACATCCCGTATGCGAAGAAAAACCATATACTCCCGGCCACAAGACCAATTGTGAAGACTATCCAGCCGGTCATAGCAAGCCGGTACTGAAACTCCTCGTCCTCCCCCTTTCTTTTAAAAAGATATACAACCCCCACACACCCTGAGAGCATAAAAAGGCCGTAGCCGGAAAAGTAGAAAAAGGTATGCAGGTAAAACCATGGTGAGTGCATAAAGGGGGAGACCGTGTTGATCGTCCGGTGCATTACCGAAACAAACAGGAAGAGGCATACTGCAGGCAGAGCCACGAGTGGCAGCCCCTCAACCTTCTGTTTTATATGAAAATACAGGTAAGAGAGCGCCATCACAAAGGCCATGAAAGAGATGTTATCGTGCTTTTCCGTAAGGGGGATTGTCCCGATACTGTAACCCCTGTAAACTATTGACCAGAGGTGGGCAATGAGGCCGAGAAAGACGAAAAAGTGCCCCTTCTTTCCCTCCATAAGCCCAAGTATGTAGAATGTGGCGGGTATGAGCAGAAAGAGGACAGGGCCTACAATGTCCCAGTCCTCTTTGAGCCCAAGAATTATCTCGTTCATTTAAAGAACTCCACAACCTCCTCAAACTCCATCACCTTCAGGTTGAGCCCCTTTTCCTTCATGAACCTCTTTGCACCCTCCTCCGAGGCAAAGGCAATCACCCCATGTCCCTGGGGTGTCTGTATGGAGGGGTCCTTCAGGTAGTATGCCGCCCGGATGTGAACCGGCTTCTTCGTGTAGTAGTCAAACACATGGCTTACCGCATCGCACTGAACCTGTGTGGGCATACACTTGCTGCCACGCCACTTGAGTGCACACCCGATGTCGTCAAAGTAATAGGTCTTTTTCTTCTTCTCGATCACCATGGCAAACCGCTTGTCCTTGACCTCGTTTTTACATATCTCACAACTCTTACCCACGGGATCAGAGACCGCATAGAGCACCCCCGCAAAAAAGACCGTTACCACGAGCAAAACCACCACCTGAGCAAAAAACCTCTTCATATCCAATTACCTCCCGGTTTTTATTTTTTTCATCCTCCCGGCAACCCTTATCCAGAGGATGGAACCAGCAGTAATCATAACAAAGGCAACCAACTGTTTTGCAAGAAGCCCCGCCTCCTGCCCCTTGTTTACCGCATTAGCCCACTCGTAACTCCTGAATGTGAGCGCCCGTGGGATGGCACCCCCGATGAGCCAGATGAGTGAGCCCTTCAGGATTGCTGTAGTCCACCGGTAAAGCAGGATCAACTTCTCACGCCCCCTTTCATTTCTCTCCTGATCATAAATCCTTATGAGCAGATACATGAGAAATCCTGATGCTCCGATCATTGCGGTAGCAACGTCGTGGAAGTAGTTGTTCATCATGATGAATGTGGCAAACCCGGGGCTCATCACTTACCGACGCCCTCCTCACCGGTATCATACATCCCCTCGGATATACTTAATCCCGCTTCCTTCAGTGCCCTTCTCTGCCTTGCAAACTCCTTGAACGCCCTTCCCTGTGGGTACTGGACCATCCATGAGGTTATATGGCTCATGGGAAACCCCTTCCAGGAAACCTGCATCATCCTGGTCAGGATCTTGGGGATCGTAAAGAGGTTTGCCCTGAGATCCACTATGAGGTCTTCCCTTTCCTCCGGGCTCATTGTGGGGTGTTCAAAGACCGCATGGTTTCCATCGTAGTAGTCCCAGTCAAGTTCGGGGTTAATGTACTCTCTGTACTGTTCGTAGAGTTCCGTCCCCGGAAACGGGGTGGTCATTACAGGGTGGGCGGAGACCTTCAGTTCATCACAGAGTTTCATAATCCCCTCAAAGTCTTCCCGCACATCCTGCCTGCCACCTATCATTATAAAGAGCATCACCTCAATACCGTGGTCTCTTATCTTCTTGATGGCATCCCGCCTCTCCCTGCCCTGTTTGGTTACAGCCTTGTACTCCTCAAGGCTGCGGAGGTTGTTTGACTCCCATCCCACTAACACCGCCGTAAGCCCCGCCTTCCGGGCATTTTCCAGGAGTTCGTGGGAGCGAGGGTGCTGAACGGAGAGGAGGTCACCTGAGCCGAACCACCACTTGCGCTTAACATTCAGAGACATCTCCCTGTAGAGTTCAATAGAGCGGTTTACATTTACACCCCAGATGTTGTCATCAATCCCCCAGAAGAGTTTCCATCTTGACTGAGCCACCTCCTTCACCACCTCATCAATCGGCCGCATCCTCACCCTGCCGCCGAAGAACTTGTGCACCGAACAGAAGGTGCATCTGTGAGGACAGCCCCTTGAGGTCTGAAAATACCCGTACACATACCTGGTCTTCCAGAGGTTGGTAACCGGATGGGGGAGGTCTTTCAGTTCAGGAAAGCCGCCGTTATAAACTGGCTTGAGGGATCGCCTCTCGGCATCGTCAAGCACCTCCTTCCAGACATGCTCAGCCTCACCAAGTATTATCGCATCTGCATGCGGTGCTGCCTCATCAGGAAGTGCGGTCACATGAATACCACCAAGTATCACCTGCTTTCCCATCTTGCGCAACCGGTCAGCCATCTGGTATGTCCAGGGGGCCTGTGGGGTAAGGACGGTAAAGCCTATCAGGTCTGCATCCACCTCATCGGGTTTAAATACCTCCTTGTTGGCATCAAGGAGTTCCACCTCAACATCGGGTCTAACCCTGTAGGTAAGCCCTGTGAGGTATTCAAGAACCGGCGGGGCGATGGGTAGCCCCTTCGACATCTGACCCTTTCTTCCAAAGGGAGGTGAAATGAGGAGTAATTTCATGGTTAAAATTATAACAAAATTGTTTATTTATTATCCTGGCCAAATGGTCTGTCTGGTCTGTTTCGTCTGTCTGGTCTATCTGGTCTATTTGGTCTATCTGGTCTGTTTGGGCTGTTTGGTCTGTCTGGTTATCTCGTCTTTGGTCTGTTTTTTTTATTATCTTTACTTGTTTCTGAGCACGTATTTGCCGGCGGGAAAGTGTCTTTGAGGTCAAAGCAAGGTAATCACGTCTCGTTAGGAGTCTTTGCATTGGGTCGTTTTCAAGAGATTACCATTTTAATCTTCTTTTCCCTCGCAATGATGGAAGATTCAAACCTTTTCATATTCTATCGGGTAATCTGGATCTGAAAAGAAAACTCACAGGAAACAGTATTACCCCTGAAATGAGTGTAAATAAGGATGCGATGTAAAAGGGGTAGGCAGGGTCGTGGACACACTCCACCTGCACCCAGTAAATGGGGCTGAAAAACCTGAGGAGTTTCCCGTCAAAGGTTATCTCATCCTCTGCCTCGCCGTCATAAACCGTTTTGTCACCCTTTACTATCTGGATCTGGTACCTGGGGTGTTTCATATCGTATCTCCTTGCCACCTCCCCGCCCTTTCTGATTATCCTGTTAGGTATCACATGGAGATAGAACTTGTACTTCAGTTCCCTTAACTCAAAACTGTCCACACCACCAAAGGGTATCAGCCTGAGAGCCACCGGACCTGAGGCAAGCACCCTCAGATCATCCCTTAACTCAAGCACCGGGGCTATCCCGAAGTTGAGGATGTGCATATAGGATGCACCCACCTTCCTGACCGGGAATGCCCCCACCCTGTACCGCTCACCGGAGCGGAGGTTGAGGAGGTTTACATGTGGTTCATAGTCAAAGACACGGGAACCCTCCGTCCTGATGAGATCCGTTTTTATGGCAGGCTCTATGCTCATGACCCTGTAGTAGCCATTCTCATCCCAGGGAAGTGAGATGTTGTCTCCCTCACCAAGCATCATCCACCTCACCTCCCTGAGGTTCAGACTCAGAAAGGATGATAGCAGAAAAAGCAGAAACCCCAGATAAAGCGGTACCCTCAAAATCTGCCTTACATTCATCAACCCCTGTTTCTTAACGGTGATAACGGTTCTGAAAAGAATGTTTAAAAAGAAAATGATATAGACCGACCTGCCGATTATGGTGTTTGAGATATATCCGATATATCTGGCAAATGCCTCTCCAAACCATACAGATACGGTCATGTAGTAAAGGACAAAGAGAAAAACCATCCACGCTGTTAGGGCTTTTGAGGAGATAAATCTGAATATCTGATAAAGTGGTCTCATCTCAATACATCCTTTGACCCACCGGTCTTTACCTTGATCCACTCTTTCTCAATGTCTGAAACCTTTATGGTTATCTCACTTTCACCTATCAGGGCAGAAACCGGAATGGGGTTACACCCGCCACGCTTACCCAGAGTGTCAAAGGCTATAGGGGTTCTACAGTATAGACATACGAGATGCCCCTCACCCTGTGCATACCCCTCGGGTGGACATATCTCACAGGCATCAAGCATCACCGAGAGGCTCCCATCGGGTCTCTTCATCACCATTATCCTCACCGTATCTCCGTCTACCTCCACCGAATACTTGTGAAGCATCCCATCGCGCAGATCCCCTGAGGGTGTGCTTATCGGTATCCTCACCTCTCCGGACTCAGCCACCAGGGGTTGTGGTT
>CAYMML010000076.1:0-9598 GCA_964391515.1 uncultured Thermodesulfovibrio sp.
TAAGTTTAGCATTTTGAAAACCACAAAAGCAATGATTCTGATAAATGAACACCTTAACGTGTCTGTAAAGATTCACCGGCATTTTTATTACTCTACCATATTGTAAGAAACCTGATGGATATGCTAAACTAATGATGTTAAAGGAAAATTAATGATTTGCTCCACCAGATTTTGGCAGGTTTTCCTTCTTTTTGGAGAAAAAGTGTAGGGATGAAAAGAGTCCTTGTTTTTCTTTTGTTATGCTTGTTTCTCATGGAGGGAGTCTCTCTTCCACAGGACTATATAGTTGGAGAGGGGGATCTCCTTGAGGTATCAGTCTATGATCATCCTGACCTTGACGTTACAGTTAGGGTTGGCGGGGATGGGTATATCCAGTTTCCACTAATCGGGCAGGTCAAGGTAGATGGGCTTACGATAAGTGAGGTTGCAAAAGAGATAGCAAAACGCCTTGCCGACGGGTATATAGTTGACCCGCAGGTGAGTGTGTTCATCAAGGAGTTCAGGTCAAAGAAGGTTACCATAATGGGTGAGGTGAATAATCCCGGGCTTTATGAACTTCGGGGTACGACCACATTTCTGGAACTCCTTTCCAAGGCAGGCGGGCTTACTGATGATGCAGGTGATGTGGCAACGCTGAAGAGGAAGTCTAAGGGTGAACAGGTTATAAAGATTGACCTGAAGAAACTCATCAGGGAGGGAGATACGAGCCAGGATATTCAGATTATGGATGGTGATAGCATCTACGTAACCAAGGCAGGGCACTTTTATGTTACCGGTGAGGTCAAGAAACCCGATGCCTACCGGTATGAGGAAGGAACCACTGTACTCAAGGCCATAACAATGGCGGGAGGGTTTACCGACAAGGCATCCACCTCGAGGGTCAAGATAGTCAGGAAGAAAGGCGATAAGGAGATAGTGCTTGAAAAGGTGGATATGGATGAGGCTGTTTTGCCAGACGATATCATAGTAGTTCCGGAGAGTTTTTTCTGATGATGGAAGAACGGGAAATACACTTAAGAGATTACCTGAGAGTGGTTAACAAACGGCGTTACACCGTTTATACCGTCTTTATTATTGTCTTTACGGTTGTACTGATAGGCACACTATCTTCAACCCCACTTTACAGGGCTACCACCAAGGTTCTGATCGAGAAGGGCCCCCCCTCTGATCTTATGCGGAACTACTACTATATGCCCTATGACCCTGAGTTTTATGAAACACAATACCAGTTAATCAAAAGCCGCTCTGTTGCTAAAAAGGTGGTTGAGAAACTGAACCTTGGTGAGAGGGCTGATAAACTGTTAGGTGGTGAGAAGGGGGGATTTTCTCCCGTATCGGCGGTATTGGGCTGGCTATCCGAACTAAAAAACCTGATAGTCCATCTTTTCAGCCCTGATGCAGAGAATACCGCTGAAATTGAACGGGAAGGGAACCAGGAGGATAAAAGAATAGAGGCACTTGCAACCATGATAAGTGCCGGCATTGAGGTGCGTCCTCTTAAAAACAGCAGGATTGTGAGTGTGAGTTTTGTCTCACCCAATCCGGAGTTTGCTGCCCTTGTGGCAAACACGGTCGCTCAGGCTTACATAGATCAGGTGCTTGAGATGAAGATGAGTTCCACCAGACACACACTTGAATGGATGACCAGGAAGGCAGAGGAGGAGAGGAAAAAACTCGAGAAATCTGAGCGGGCGCTGCAGGAGTACATGAGAAAGAATGATATTGTTACTATGGAAAACCGTGTGGCCATTATCCCGGAAAAACTCAATGAGTTGAGTTCAGAACTTGTAAAGGCCGAGACCCGGCGGAAGGAACTGGAAGATTTATATAAGAAGGTGCGGGGGCTCAAAAAAGACCTGAGTGATGCCGAGACCATTCCGGCGATTGCAGAAGACCCAACCATCCAGTCTCTCAGGGATCAGATACTGAAGGCGGAGCAGAAGATTATGGAACTCTCAAAGAAGTATGGGAGAAAGCATCCCAAGATGATAAAGGCTGTGGACGACCTTGGAGTGCTGAAAAAGAAGAGGAAGGAGGAGATCAGGCGGGTTATAAGTTCGATAAGAAACCAGTATGAACTTGCAAAGTCCAAAGAGGACAGCCTCCGAAAACTCCTGAAGAATACAAAGAATGAGGCACTTAACCTGAATGAAAAGTTCATCCAGTATGAGGTCTTAAAGAGGGAGGCAGATTCCAACAAGCAACTGTACGATGCCCTTATCAAGAAGATAAAAGAGGCCAGTATAACTGAGCAGATAAAATCGGTCAATGTATGGATTGTCGAAAAGGCTGAAAAGCCTGAGTTCCCATTCCGCCCAAGAAAGATGCTGAATATACTTTTAGGGATTATTGTGGGTCTATTTGGTGGTGTGGGGCTTGCATTCTTTGTGGAGTATCTCGACAATACCATAAAGTCACCTGAGGAGGTTGAAAACCGGCTCGGAATACCAGTGCTCGGTGTAGTATCCCTCTTTAAAGAGAAGGGTGAAACTATAGATCTGATTACCCAAAGAGATCCAAAATCAGGTATATCAGAACAGTATCGGACTGTGAGAACGGGAATAATCCTATCTTCCCCGGATCATCTGCCCAAGTCTTTGCTTGTAACGAGCATGGGGCCAGAGGAGGGCAAGACTGTTACCGCCTCCAATCTTGCTGTATCGCTTGCGCAGTCAGAGTACTCCGTGATGCTGATCGATGGGGACCTGAGGAAGCCCCGGATTCATAAAATCTTCGGGTTACCTAACAGCAGAGGTTTAAGCACCTACCTTGCCGGACTATCTGATATGGAGATTATACAGGAGGGACCGCTGAGAAATATGAGTGTTATCACCTCAGGCCCGATACCCCCAAATCCTGCGGAACTCCTTAGTTCACAGCGGATGCGAGATATGGTATCAAAACTGTCACTTAAGTACGACATAATCCTTATAGATTCCGCCCCTCTGCTCTCTGTCTCTGACAGCCTTATCCTGAGCACCATCACCGAGGGAACCGTGATAGTGGTAAGGGCATCAAAAACAACCTACGATGATGTAAGAAGGGGGGTTCGTCTTCTTGGAGATGTGAAGTGCGATATAAAGGGTATGGTCATTAATGCCCTTGATCTGAAAAAGAGCGATTACTATTACTACCGTTATCATCAGTACTACTATGCCGAGGAAGGGGAAGAGCAAGAGCAGAGCAAAACCTGATGACCCCACCGTTCGTTAAGGAACTGATAGACCTTCACTGTCACATCCTTCCGGGGCTTGACGATGGTCCCGATCTGATTGAGGACTCTATCAGGATGGCCGAGATAGCCCTGAGGGAGGGAATAACCAGGGTTGTTGCCACCCCTCACATCAGAGAAAAGATACTTCCTCCAGATGAGATCACCTACACCCTCCAGACACTGCAGGAGGAACTGCACAAAAGAGATCTACACCTCAAACTGCTTTACGGGGCGGATGTGAGTGCACAACTTTTGCCTTCACTGATGCATGATTATACCATTAATGGAACGGACTATATACTTGTTGAGTTTCCCTACACTCATCTTAGTACCCTGGTGTTTGATAGGCTATTTGAACTATATACGCATGGTCTCAGGCCGGTTATCACGCATCCTGAGAGAAACCCAAGTGTGATCAGGGCTCCTGATAACATTATCGAGTTGGCTAATCGTGGCATCATCGTACAGATAACCACTTCAAGCCTCACCGGAGGGTTTGGAGAGGATGTTCGAGCATGTGCCATTTATCTTTTAAAAAAGAAGGCGGTGCATGTACTTGCCACCGATGCCCACTCTCCGTCTCACCGTCCTCCAAAGTTTCAGGATGCTATAAGTGTTGTTGAAAGGTTAGTTGGTGAAGAGATGGCGGAAAGACTGCTTTATCAGAACCCACTCAGGATCATCACAGGCGAGGTCATTGATTGATCGCTTAGGGATAAGACTCTATATATTTCTTCTCGTAACCTCCCCTCTACTGTTTGGGACTGTAGAGCACTGGTCTGAACTTATAATGGAGTTTCTCTCAATTTTCGTTGCCTTCCTGATCCTGATGGAGAAAAAAAGGGAAAATACGCTTATAAAGACGCCCGGCCTTCTCTTTCTGCTTCTCTTTTTATCGTATGCCCTTTTTCAGTTACTTCCACTTCCTGTTTCAGTGTTAAAGATTCTATCACACAGGGGATTTGAGTTCTATACCACCCCATTTCAAGGTGAGATAAAATGGGGGAGATTAAACCTCTATCCACATGGGGGGGTACATGAGGCATTTCGGTTCATAGCCTATGGTGCCTTTTATTTCTCCACCGTGCAGTTGTTGTCTGAACGTGAAAGGTTTAAAAGGGTTATCCGTGCCGTTATGATATTCATCCCACTTTTAGTGCTTTTTTCGATAATCCAGTATCTATTGTGGAACGGTAAAATTTACTGGTTAAGACCCCTGACACTTGGTGGTACCCCCTTTGGGCCATATGTAAACAGAAACCACTATGCAGGTCTTATGGAGATGGTATTTCCCCTGGTGGTTGCACTCTTTCTGTACTACCGTCCAGCAGTTGTTTATGGTAGTTTCAGGGAGAGGATAGCCGATCTGATAGGCCAGGCAAGGACAAACCTCCATCTGCTATACGGGTTTTCAGGGCTGCTTATAGCCGTGTCGGTCTTTCTTTCACTTTCAAGGGGTGGGATAATTAGTTTGTCTCTATCGATGGTCGCCTTTGGTGTTTTTCTCATTTTAAGGGAGGGGCCTACAAGGAAGAGCGTACTGATCATGCTGTTTTTCCTCGCCGTTTTAGTTGCCGTCGGCTGGTTCGGGTGGGACCCCATATTTGAGAGGTTTGAGAAAATACGAAACCCCTCAGGAGAGATATCAGGTCTCAGGTTACCGTTATGGAGGGATTCACTGCAGGGGATAAGGGATTTTTTTCTCACCGGTACGGGGTTTGGTAGTTTCAGGTATGTCTATCCCCACTACCGGACGATAGGCGGTGACCGGATTGCAGCCCATGCCCATAACGATATTATTGAACTGCTTTTTGAGGGCGGGCTCATAGGCTTTGTACTCTTTGCGGGGTTCTTGTTTAGTGTGGTAAAGACAGGCTTTAGAAATGTCCAAAAGAGAAAAGACCCCTATGCTGTTTATCTCTTCTATGGAGGTATTTCCGGTCTGTTTGCAATACTGGTACACAGCATTACGGACTTTAACCTCCATATAGGTGCAAACGGACTATACTTCTCTTTTATCCTTGGTCTGTTAGTCAGTTCCTCCTCCACGAGGTTTCAGGGGGGTGAAAGGTTGAGCCCGCTTCTTGGGATCAAA
Organism: uncultured Thermodesulfovibrio sp.; assembly: GCA_964391515.1. Classification (GTDB taxonomy): domain Bacteria; phylum Nitrospirota; class Thermodesulfovibrionia; order Thermodesulfovibrionales; family JdFR-85; genus WFTX01. The sequence goes on from CAYMML010000076.1 coordinate 5,310, forward strand.
AAGTGGGTTAAACACCGCCTTGCTATTGCTACAATGGGTGTTTTCCTGATCTCCGTCCTTATTGTGAAGTTGGGTGCCCTTTACGGTGGTTACCACTTTTCTGCCTTCAGCAAGATATATAAAGACGTAAAAGGCGCAGATGTAACACTTCTTAAAAGGGAGATCAGAAAGGCACTTATAGCCGATCCCCTGGAGCCTAAGTATTATTTTGGCTTCGCCCAGAGTTTGCTACTTGAAGGAGATACGAGGAGTGCCATAAGGTTTTTGAAGAGGGCAATACTTCTTAATCCCATAAACGGTGAATATATCCAGTTGCTTGGAAAGATATACATGATAAAGGGGGATCTAAAGCGTGGTGAATCACTCCTCCGCTTGGGTATGGATGCTGAGCCGTCGAGAGTTGATCTCCTTAAGAACTATGCATCTTACCTGCTCAAAGAGGGCAGGAAGGAGGAGGGTGTTTCACTTATAAAGAGGGGGATAATTAAAGCACCGGAAAAGACGAGGGAATTCATCTCGTTAATGATCCTTTCCGGCCTCGGCGAAGGAGATATCGTAAGGGCAATACCAGAGAGGTTTTTACCCCTTTACCTTTATGGAGATTACCTCAGGGAGACTGAGAGACAGGAGGCTGCAAAAGAGGCCTATCTAAGGGCACTCTCTGTTGGTACAAAAGGTGAAGGTCTGAGACCACACCACTATCTAAGGGTTGCCTCTTTTCTGAAGAAGATGGGTGACGTAGAAAGTGCAATAATCGTCCTCAACGATGCACTGAAGACGATGCCTGATGTGGCAGGAATACATCTGACACTTGGGAGGCTCTATGAGGAGGCGGGTATATCATACAGGGCGGTTGAGGAATACAGGAAGGCACTCTTACTTGATCCACGAATGGGTTATCTGAAAAAGAGGATAGATAAACTTGAAAAGTAACATCTAATCAATATGTTCTTCCACATACTGTGCAAGTACCTCGTGAATCTTCGTGGGAGGTGCAACTCCAAAGTAATGGTCGATCACCGCATGGGCTGACTCATGTGCAAGGACATGCAGGTTCAGGTCATTTAGTGAGAGGTGAAGTTCCCTGGTCTTTGGGGAATAAAAGGCGATGAATTCTGTAGAAATTCCATAGATATTTCTGTAGGCGGCATTCACCCCCTCCTGGTCATTGTGAAGTACCACCTTTATACTCATCCTTTTGGGAAACATCTCCAGTATCTCCATCACTCGCTCAATAACGATGTCGAACTTTTCAGAAACTTCATCTTTAAGCGTAAGTGGGGAACGGCGGCGGAGGAGATAGGAAAAACTCCCAAGGTAAATGTTTTCGGTAAACTCCTCAAGTTGTTCTCTACCTGAATATACAATTACGGCATATCTGGTCTTCAGGCTCTCGGTGGCGTATGCTCTGCCTTCTGAGATGACTATCAAGAGCATTAGCAAAATTGTGACCTTCAGACTTTTACTACTCAGTAAGTGATGGCCTATGTGGTTATTCTTTCCCTCCATGATCAATCATCTGCTCAGGTAGAGTACCTTTTCAGTACAGTCTTTATATCTTCCACACTGCTTCTGATCTTTCTGAACCACTCGTTTTCAGTAATGGTGGTGTCCTGTTGCACCATCTCATCGAGAAGTTTCTCTAATATTGCAACCTCATTCTTGAGTGAAGAGATGTCTCTGTTAAGCGTCTCTATCAACCGGTTGAAAAGTTCTGCTATCTCCTTTGCCTCGTCCTTCTTCCTGAGCCTTACCGCAAAGTCCAGTTTCCCATCAATTAAAGACTGTAAGGTCTTTTCGAATCGGAAAACCGGTCCAGCAAACCTGTGGGTTAGAAACATGGAAAGAACCGTTACAAGCACACCGCCGGTTATAAGAAAAATCCAGTGCGCACTTATAAACTCCCTGAGTAGAATTACAGGGGTTTTCCCGATCTGGAGTTTGTAGTTTTCGTAAGTCATCGTAAGTGTGCCAGATGTAAGAGTGCTGAAGATTAAGGCAAACAAGATACTGCCCAGAGTGACGAAGAGGAAAAAACTGAAAATATACCTCCCCTGTAGATCACGCTTAATGAAATAGTTCCTTCTTCTCCATCGTGTATTCATCTTTCCACCCTCCTTTTTACATCATCCTCTTTGAGAAGAATCTCTATCCTTGATGAACCCCTGAGTTTACCAAGCCACTCAGAGAGGTACAGTTCCTTCCGCGTCTGTAAAATGAGTTTCCTGATGAGTTCCCTGTCCATCTGCTCTGGTGGGTTCGGAAGGTCTTCAATCTGTTGCACACTGTAACGCTGGTATCTTCCGTTCAGATAGACAGGGCCTATCACTGAACCAGGCCCTGCACCGAGTAGCAGGGTTTGTATATGTCTTGAAAACTCCTCAAATTCCCGTTTCTCCTCCCTGACCCTTACCCCTTCTGTGCCAAAGCCATCGGGTGTTTCAGCCGTTTCTATTTTAAGAGCGATGCGCTTATTTGTGAGGTTGAGATATGCGTTGATGTCGGAGTCGGTTACTTGTGGGGTGAGGTCTTTGAACTTTCTGTCAAGCAGGAGTTTGATCAGTGACTGCTCGTAGAAGTTCTGTATCGATCTCCTGAAGGACTCTTCGGTGTCAAGACCGAGTTTTTTAGCCTCCTGTATGAGGAGTTCCTTTTCGATGAGTGAGTTTATGAAATCCTGTAACGGAACCCTTCCTGAATATCCTGAGGATCTCAGGGAATCAAACTCTGCCTTTGTAATAACCCGGTCGTTAATCTTTAAGGCAACATCCTTTTCCACTATCTGTTGTTTGCTGCCGGTTGAGTAAAAGAGAAAGAGACCGGTGAAAAGGATTAATACTCCAAGAATGTAAAAGATATACCTCATAAACCCTCCTTTCTTTATTGGTAATGTATATTATCGGCCGGAACGATCCCTGAGATTAATCTTTATAGGGGTGCCCTTAAAACCGTACCTGTTTCGTATTACCCGCTCTATGAACCTCTTGTGCTCTGGTTTGATACCCTTCAAATTGTTGAAGAACACGGTAAATCGTGGGGGTTCAGTGCCAGACTGGGTGAGGTAGAGCACCTTTCTTTTTCTGCCGCTCGGGCTTGGCAGGTGTGGGTTGATCTCCTCTGAAAGGCGGTTTAGTTCCCCTGTGGGAATTCGTTTTCTCCTTTCTTCAATGATCCTGTCAATCAGAGGGAAGACCTTGGTGACCCTTTTCCTGGTAAGTCCCGATGTGGTGAGCACCTCGGCATAGGTCATAAAGGGTAGTTTCCAGTTCAGTTCGGCAAGGAGTTTTTTGTAAGTGGTTTCTGGCTCCTCTATCAGATCCCATTTATTGAAGATGATAATAACTCCCTTTCCCCTTTCTTCAATCAGAGAGGCTATCTTCTGATCCTGGTCGGTTATCCCCTCCCGGCAGTCAATTAACAAAAGGGTCACATCGGAGCGTTCAATACTCCTCAATGCCCGCAGAACTGAGAACTTCTCCACAGAGTATTGGATGCGGGATTTTTTCCTGAGACCTGCCGTGTCTATGATCCTGTATGGTCTTCCATGATATCTGCAAATGCTGTCAACGCTATCGCGTGTTGTGCCAGGAGTGGAACTTACAATCATCCTCTCCCTCCCAAGAAGGGCGTTTACCAGGGTTGACTTTCCCACATTCGGCTTGCCTGTTACGGCAATGGAGGGCATCTCAGGAAGGAGGGGCTTTCCTTCATCCTTCTGAGGGAGCATCTTTATTATTTTATCCATCAGATCCTGAAACCCGTAGCCGGTTATCCCGGAAAGGGGCAGGAGGCTCTCTGCCCCAAGGCTGAAGAAATCAAGCATTCGTTCTTCATGCCTCTTTTCATCTATCTTGTTTACAGCGGTGATAAGTTTCTTGGGGTGCCTTCTCAGTATGTTCATTATCTCGGTATCAAGTGGGGTGATCCCCTCCTTGCCATCAAGTAGAAAAAGTATTATGTCGGCCTCTTCCACGGCAAAAAGTGCCTGTTCAGTGGTTCGTCTTGAAAGTTCATCCTCAGCATCCATCATGATTCCGCCGGTATCGGCAAGGAGAAACCTCCTCCCCTCCCACTCCACTTCGGCATAAAGCCTGTCACGAGTGACCCCGGGACGGTCGTCTACAATTGAGTTTCTCCGTCGTGAAATCCGGTTGAAAAGGGTTGATTTGCCCACGTTGGGCCTTCCCACTATAACCAGGAGAGGTAATCCCATGGGGATATTATACTACTATTTGTAACGTTAATAATGTCAGTTAAGGCAGGCAGAACCCCATCGAAACCGGATTTAA
>CAYMML010000077.1:0-9586 GCA_964391515.1 uncultured Thermodesulfovibrio sp.
TGCCATTATTTAAAGAAAAACTTGACATTTTGGTCAGAAGATGCTTTAATATTATCATGTCTTTTGAAGGGCGTTATTCGGGGAGGAAGGCAAAGAAGGTCCTCATTGTGGACGATATCCCTTCAAACCTTGAACTGGTAGAGGCGGTATTTGTGTCTGAGGGGTTTGAGGTGATAACGGCGGTTCACCCAAGAGACGCCATCACGGCATTTGAAACACATCAGCCCGACATAGCGGTGGTTGATGTTATGATGCCCGAGATAAACGGGTTTCAACTGTGCCAGATACTGAAAGACATGGCTGGAAAGGCATACTTCCCCGTTGTACTTCTTACCGCCCTGAGTGACCAGACGAGCAGGCTTAAGGGGATAGAGGCCGGTGCAGACGACTTCATCTCAAAACCCTTCGACAAACGAGAACTGGTTGCAAAGGCAAGGAACCTCCTGAAAGTGAAGGCGCTTTACGATGAACTGGAGCACTCGGAAAACATCATCCTCACCCTTGCGGTTGCTCTTGAGGCCAGAGACCCCTATACAAAGGGGCATTCCACCAGGGTTGGAGAACTATCTGAACACTTTGGAAGGTATATCGGGCTTGATGAGCAGACCTGTGAGTTTCTAAGAAAGGCAGGCATACTTCACGATATTGGCAAGATCGGCTTGAGTGAAACCCTCCTTTTAAAACCCGCACCACTTGCTGAGGAGGAACTTGAGGTGATAAAACAGCATCCGCTGATCGGGGAAGAGATATGCAAACCCCTCCAGTCGTTACACCAGATACTCCCGGCAATACGCCACCATCACGAACGGTGGGACGGAAGGGGGTTTCCTGACGGGCTGAAGGGTAAAGAGATACCACTTATGGCAAGGGTACTCTCCATTGTTGACTCCTATGATGCGATGCTCTCCGAAAGACCCTACCGGGAGGGACTATCAGAAAAGACAGTGATCAGGATCATGGAGGAAGAAAGGGATCTTGGACAGTGGGATCCCGAACTCCTCGATGCCTTTATCGATATGATTAAGGAAGGAAAAACCGCTGAAGGCCACATTGTGGCTCCTCAGCCCTCTTCCCGTATCTCTATGGAAGACTAAGAGGTTCTTTTAAGTGAACACATTATATTATAAGCAGGTTCATAAAGGAGGGATGAAATGTTGAGAATTGCCATAGTCGGAGGGAACATCGCTGGAGGGGCACTTCTTTCACTTTTCAGAACCGAACCACGCACCACCGTTGTCTGTCTGGTGGAAGGAAAGCCTGATGCCCCGGGAAGCGTTCTTGCCATAAAGTGGGGGATACCTGTCTGCAAAAACATTGAGGAACTTTCCGACTTTAACCCCAATCTCGTCCTGAATGTGACGGGCAACACCTCCCTCTCAGAGAGGATAAGGACGGTGCTTCCCCCACCTGTGGAAGTAATAGAGACAAAAGGGGCAAAACTTATCTGGGATACCATCGAGAGACAGAAAAAGGCAAGGGTTGAGGCACTCAAGTCACTTCAGGATCAGACACTCATAACCTCCCTTTTTACGGGAGTGGTGAATAAATCTGAAGATGCCTTCCTATCCGATGTTCTCAAGGCGGCTCTTATGATAGCAGATGCCCCGGCGGGCAGCATTCTGCTGTACGAAGGTGATGAGGTGCTTCTAAAGGCGTCAAAAGGGCTCAGCAAGCGGTTCATTGAAAGCACGGGGAGGGCGATACTGCCAGGTGGTCTTACCGAGAGGATACTTTCTGAAAAGAAGATAGTGGAGATCCAGGACACACTTACAAGTGAGTTCAACAACCCTGCCTTTTTGATAGAAAACATCCGCTCCATACTTGCAATTCCTCTGGTGGAAGACAGGCATGCCAGGGGAATAATCTTCATCGACGACTTCAAGCCCCGTCGGTATTCTTCAAGGCAGAAGTCCTCATTGAGTATGCTCTCAGGTCTTGCAGGTGAATATCTGGGGCTCATACGGGGGGCATCTGGGTTTATCTCGGAGGCAGAGTTGCTGAGTCTCTTTGAAAAGATCGGTGATATGGTGTTTTTGACCGACAGTGACGGAACGGTTACTGATTGCTCATCCAGAACCCCGGAGAAGGTAAAGGAACTGGTACTGGGCCGTCCTCTGGGGGAGTTGCTCTCCCCTGAAGACAGGGCTGCACTCCAGAGGGATCTTGATAGAAAGGGTCACACAAGGGATTTCAACTTTACACTGAAACTCCCTGCCCCCGATATCCCGCCCTCGGAGTTCACTTTAAGCGGAGGGTTTATAACACCTTCTCAGAAGAACGGCAGGGGGATCGGTGTGTTTATCATAAACGACTCAACCACACTTTCATCCCTCAGGGCAAAGGTCGCTGAACAGGAGGCACAACTTGCCGAACTTCAGGAGGCACTCGAAAAGAAGGTGATCGAGAGAACAGAGGTGCTTGAAAAAATGAACCAGGAACTTGAAAAGGCAAACTCCCTGAAGGGCAGGTTCATTGCAAATATGAGTCATGAACTCAGAACCCCTCTTAACTCCATAATAGGGTTTTCCGATGTCCTCCTGAGCGGCACATTTGGCACCCTTGGAGAGGATCAACAGAGGTACATAAACAACATAAAGAATGCAGGAACGCACCTCCTTCAACTCGTAAACAACATACTTGACCTGGCAAAACTGGAGGCAGGCCGCACAGAACTCCAGATGGAGCCTTTCTATCCGGACGAGATACTGCACGAGGTGATCTCAACAATGACGCCCCTTGCTGAAAAGAAAAACATCGAGTTGACGGTTTCAATAGACTCGGAAATGGGTGAACTCGTTGCAGACCGCATAAAGATCAAGCAGGTGCTGTTTAACCTCATCTCCAACGCTATCAAGTTTACACCTGAAGGTGGAAAGGTAAATATCTCAGCGGAACAGACGGGCACAGGAGAGCAACGGTATTGCAGATTTGTCGTGAAGGATACCGGGATCGGGATACCACCTGACAGCCTGGACAGGATATTTGATGAGTTTGAGCAGGTGGACTCATCCACATCAAGACAGCAGGGAGGGGCAGGACTTGGGCTTTCGCTCTCAAAGAAACTGGTTGAACTGCACGGCGGCAGGATAACCGTTGAGAGCCACCTCGGGAAGGGAAGCACATTCTCCTTTACAATCCCTCAGGCAGGGGCAGAGGAGGTGCATGAGGAGATTGAAGAGGCAGAGGCGGTAAGGCTTGACTTCCCGTGGATGAAGGAAGAGGCACCGCTCATCCTCGTGGTAGAGGACGACCCCCCTACGGCAGAACTCCTCACCTTCCACCTCACACAGGCGGGTTACAGGGTATCCCATGCATTTGACGGCCAGGAGGCGGTAGAAAAGGCGCACTCCCTGAGGCCCTTCGCCATTACACTCGACATTATGCTTCCCAAAAAGGACGGTTGGGAGGTGCTTCAGGAACTCAAGACAGACCCTGCGACATCCGGCATCCCGGTTATAATCCACTCCATAGTGAACAACAAGGAACTCGCCTTCGCCCTTGGCGCCACAGACTACCTGATAAAACCACTCAATAAAGAGGAGTTATTCAAGAAACTCGACGAACTCTCCTCCACCCACACAAGGGCATCCATACCCCCAACGGTGCTCTTAATCGACCACGACCCCGGTGAGTCTGAAACCATAAAGACACTCCTTGAAGATGCCGGGATAATCACCTACCACGCCCCGGATAAAAAGAAGGGCGTGGAACTGGCGGTCGCCCTCCGCCCGAGTTTGATAATACTCACCACAGATTCCGACGAATCAGACGAGTTTGACCTCATAAAGGAGTTAAAGTCGGCACCCTCCACCAAGGATATCCCCATTTTTATACTCACAGACAGTGAGATTACCGTTGAGGACAGGATGACGCTCCTTGGAAAGATCGAAAGGATAATAAAGAAGCATGGCTTTGACGAAAAGGAACTTATAGACCATATCAGAGAACTTGAGGTTCTTTATCCCAAAAGGGCAGGGCTGGTTGATGAATCCACCGGGCTCTTCAGCCACCGTTACTTCCAGATCAGGCTTGCCCAGGAGGTTGAAAGGGCGGAGAGGTACAAACTCCCCCTGATCCTGGTGATACTCGATATTGACAGTTTCGGCAACTATGTGAAACACAACGGAGAGGCACAGGGCGAAAAGGTGATCAAGAAGGTCTCCGAGTTGCTGAGGAAAAACATAAGGGGCTCCGATGTGGTGGTGCGCTACGGGGGTGACTCCTTTGCCGTCCTCCTTCCAAACACCGTACTCAATGCAGGGCTTTCCCTGAGCAACCGGTTTAATGCCATAATAAAGAACTACCCCTTTCAGGGCGAAGAGGTGCAGCCCAAGGGTAAACTCACCGCAAGCGCCGGGCTTGCATTTCTCAGGGGAGAGAGCCCTGAAGAGTTGATACTCTGTGCTGAAAAGGCGCTTGCAGAGGCAATCAGGAAGGGTGGTGACAGGGTTGAGATCTACAGGGAATCGGAAGAAAAGGCACCCACAGGAGGAGGTTCTTCTTGATCATGTGGACTCCCAACTGGGAAGGTTTTTCATTCTTTACCGGATGGCAAAAGGGGACTGCCTGCTTCTCAAAACCGCCTTCTCGTTAGAAACCATCACAGCGTTTACCACAACCAACTCCCTTAAAAAGGCTCACCTTCCCGAAGAGGTGAGAGACCAGATAGAGGGTTACTTTGAAGGGCGGGTAAGGGATTTTAACCTCCGGTATTCCCTCACCGGCACACCCTTTGAGATGATGGTCTGGGAGAAACTGAAGGAGATACCCTACGGCGAGATACGAACCTATCAGTGGCTTGCAAGAGAGGTGGGAAATCCCAGGGGTGTAAGGGCTGTGGGGCAGGCGCTTGGTAAAAACCCTCTCCCAGTGATTCTACCCTGCCATCGCATCATCCAGTCTGACGGCAAACTGGGTGGCTACTCATCCGGGGTGGACATAAAAAGGCGCCTTCTTGATCTGGAGTTTTATAACTCCCGCGGCTAATCCTTGTCCATCCCATCAATCAACCCAATCACATCCTCTCTCAGTTCGGCTATCCTGTCAATAAGTTCTGTTTCATCCTGCATCCCAAGCAGACGGGCTATACCCCTCGCCGTCTGGGTATCCCTTTTTAAACCTTTCATCTCGTCGAGTTTAAGATAAGTCTCAACCGTCCTGAGAAATATATAACTTTCCGAAAGTTTCACTGCCTGTTTTTCAGTAATCACCCCCCACTTTGAGAGCCTCTTTAGTGCCTCAAGTGTTCCTGATACAAGTATCCTCTTGCCGGTTTTGATACCTGATATCTGAAGCCATTGGGTAAAAAACTCGATATCCTCAAGCCCTCCGGGACCGAACTTCAGATCAATAACACCCTCTTTGTCGGAGACCTGGGAGATGATCCGCTGGCGCATCTCTTCTATCAACTGCCATCTCAACTCACCACCCCGTTTTTCAAGCACCTCTGTGCGAAGGTCAAGAAATGCCTGCCTTGAACGTAGAGTGCCTGCTATGGGTCTTGCCTTCAGGAGCGCCTGAACCTCCCATGGCTGTGCACTCTTAAGATAGTAATTCCTGAGCCCCTCCATACTCTTTACTATAGTGCCCTTTGACCCATCGGGTCGAAGCCGGAGGTCTATCTCGTAGAGTTGTCCCTTTGGGGTGTAACGGTTGAGTTCCCTCGTAATCTCCTCAGCCAATCCGAATGCATCCTGGGCATCGGCAATGTATATAATGTCAAGGTCTGAGCCGTAGGTGATCTCTCTCCCTCCCAGTTTTCCCATCCCTACGGCAAGGAGTCCGGAAGAAGGGGCATGCCTTTCTATGAGAACCTGAACAACAGTCTCGGCAAGTAAAGAAAGCATACGCATAAGGTCTCTTATATCGTAATACCCTGAAAAGAAGAGCAACCCTGTTCTCAACTCCTCCCATTTCTTGTACTCCACCATAGCCTCGAGATAGTTCTCACCGCCTGCCCTGATGTACCTCATTAACTGCATCTGCATTTCACGCTTCCTCTTCTTTATGGACATCCCCTCCATGAGCAGGTCTAAAAATATTGGGTTACTGAGAAACACCCGTCCGAGATAAACACTCATGGAAAAGAGTTTCACAATCCCCCTGAGAAACCTCTGCTGGTCGGAAAACCACTCAAGGTATGCCTCATCCCTTCCAAAAGAGGAGAAAAACTGCTCTATTCCCCTCAATGCCCGCTCAGGCGATGGTGCCCTCATTGCCTCATCAAGAAAAACTGGCAGGACACCTCTTAGAAGCCGTCTTTCCTTCTGGCTCCGGTACCGGCTCAACTGCTCCCTCAATGACCGCAGTGATTTAAGACCTGCCTCCGGATCGGTAAACCCCTTTATGGTAAGGTATGACCTGATCTCCTCATCCTTCAGATCAGTTTCAAGGAGCCCCAGGGCCTCTGCCCTAACATCCTCCTCTGTGCCAAGGAGGGAGTTATACATATCCTTTACCCCCATCCTCTTTACCCTCAGATCCCGAAGGAAGTCTTGCGCTCCACCGTAGCCCATCTTCCTTCCCAACACTCCAAGTTCATCCTCATTGTCCGGCAGTTTGTGAATCTGAAGGTCGTCACGCATCTGGAGATAGTTCTCGATCTTTCTGAGATACAGATAGGTTTTCCATAAAAACCTCAGTTCATCCTTATCAAGCCCCTTCAGGAGAGAAAGCCCCCTTAATGCCTCACCCAGCCGGTTTGTCCTCAACTCCTGGATTTCAGTGCCATAGAGAAGCTGGAACGTTTGTACGAAAAACTCAATCTCTCTTATCCCGCCATACCCTCTCTTGATATCCTCTTTTGAGAAGGTGGAATCTATCTTCTTTTTCATCCCCCTTATCTCATCGATCTCGGTATAGTCAGGGCTTTTCCAGACAAAGGGTTGTATGATCTCCATGAAGTTGTCTCCAACCGCCCTGTCTCCCGCAACCGGCCTTGCCCTGATCATTACCATCCGTTCCCAGGTTCTTGCCCAGTTTTCATAATACCTCCTGCAGGTATCAAGTGGTTGCGCAAGGGGTCCACGCTGTCCCTGGGGTCTGAGCCTGAGGTCACACCGGTAGCCTATGCCATCTGGTGTCTGCTGTGAAAGTATCCTTGAGAGGGTTTCCAGCAACTTGTTGTAATACTCGTGCGTACTGATCCGGTTCACCCTTACCCCTGAGGGCGTGAGTTGGCCGGAGGTCTCACCTTCGGAAGACCCGTAGACCCCTACCAGATCAACATCAGAACTATAATTGAGATCCTCACCCCCCAGTTTCCCCACACCTATCAGAACAAGACCTCCCCCACCTGGAGGGGGATCACCAAACCGCCTGCGCATGATCACATCTGAAGCCCTGAGCACACCTTCGATAATACCTTCGGCAAGGAATGTGAGTTCTTCAAGCACCTTGTCCGTCTCTGCAAGGCCAAGCAGATCACGAAGGGTTACTCTGAGTAACAGGTCTTTTTTGAAAAACCGCACCCACCTTAAGAGATCTTCTTCTTTAAGTTGCTCATAAGGTGGAAGGGTATCAGAAATCTCCTCACGGATAAGTTTTCTCGTGATGGGCTCCTTGCTCGTTTGCAGGGCATAGAGTAACCTGTCAGGAAACTGGATGGAGTAGTTTGAGAGAAACTGGCTGTAACTGAAGAGAAGGGCAATCTCGTTAAGAAACTCTCTGAAAGCCTCCGGGTCTTTCAGTTTAGAGAAAAACCGTTCCAGATTCTTCTCCGCCCGTACAGGGTCTGGGGTCTCCCTTGCAACTGATTTGATATCCATAGGTGATATTATATCAAGGTATTTGCCATAAAGGACGCAGGTAAGTTGAGCCCTTAGAATGTCCTATCACTGGCAATTTATGCTACATCCTCTCTGGTGCATGAATTCCAAGCACCGAGAGCCCCTCTTTAAGGACCGTCTCCACCGCCCTGAGAAGCGAAAGCCTTGCAAGGGTGATTTCCCTCTCTTCCCCAAGCACCCTGTAGGCATTATAGTAGGGATGGAAAAGACCTGCCAGTTCCTGAAGGTAAAATGTGATCCTGTGGGGCTCCCTTGCCCTTACGGCGCCCTCAAATACAAGGGGATAAAGAAGGAGTTTCTTTATCAGCCTGAACTCCTCGGGTTTGTCAAGGGATGTAAGCCCCTCGGCAGGCTTTGTCTGTTCAATCCCCTCCTCTTCCGCCTTCCGGAATATGCTCTGTATCCTTGCATGGGCATACTGCACATAAAAAACGGGGTTTTCCGAGGACTCCCGCTTTGCCACCTCTATATCGAACTCAAGGTGGCTCTCTGGTTTACGGGTGAGGAAGATAAACTTCGTGGTATCTGGACCCACCTCCTCCATCACCTCCCGGAGGGTGACAAATTCACCTGACCTCTTCGACATCTGTACGGGCTTGCCATCCCTAAGGAGGCTAACCATCTGAACGAGCATAACCGTGAGTTTCTCATCGTCCTCTCCAAGTGCCCTTATAACCGCCTTCATCCTCGGTATGTAACCGTGATGATCCGCTCCCCAGATGTCTATCAACTCATCAAACCCACGCTGGATCTTATACCAGTGGTAGGCGATGTCTGAGGCAAAGTAGGTATGAGTTCCATCACTCTTTATCACCACCCTGTCCTTATCATCACCAAACTCCGATGCCCTGAACCAGAGCGCACCATCCTTTTCATAAATCTTTCCTGCCGTTCTGAGTTCCTCAAGGCACCTCTTTACGAGTTCCTCGGAATAAAGCGCCCTCTCACTCTGCCAGCGGTCAAAGACCACACCAAAGTCTTCAAGGTCTGTCTTTATCAAAGAGAGCATCTCCTGGATGCCCCTTTCTATGAAATACTCCCCTGCCTCCTCAAAGGAAAGCCCTGAGTATTTGCCCGCCTGCTCATCTGCAATCCTCCCCGCAAGTTCAACTATGTAGTCACCCCGGTAACCATCCTCCGGGAAGGGGTAATCCTCTCCCAGGGCCTCCTTGTACCTTGCAAATATGCTCTCCCCAAGGAGTCTTACCTGTCTTCCCGCATCGTTTATGTAAAACTCCCTTTCCACCTCATAACCTGCCTTTTGAAGGAGGTTTGAAAGTGCAGCACCAACGGCAGCCCCCCTTCCATGACCGAGGTGAAGTGGCCCGGTGGGATTGGCACTTACAAACTCAACCTGCACACGCCTTTTTTCCGAAACCTGAGGGGTCAGATACGCCGCACCCTCCCTTATGAGCCTTGAAAGTTCATCCCACAGGAAGGAACCCTTAAACCGGAGGTTCAGAAACCCGGGCCCTGCGATCTCCACACTCTCAAAGCAGTCCTCACCCTCAAGTTTCCTTGCTATCTCCTCAGCGATCTTGCGAGGAGGCATTTTCAGCGCCTTTGCAAGCACCATCGAAACGGGGGTTGAGAGGTCCCCAAACCTCTCCTCCCTGGGAACCTCAAGTTCCACAAAGGGAAGATCAACGCCAAGTTCCTTAACGGCTGATCTTATGAGTTCACGCACAAATAACATTCCTGCTCCCGAAAATGTCTAATCTACCCTTCAGTATATACCCGTATCCGGGTGAAACAAAAAGATATTTAGAATACCACAGTCTCATACCACCCGACAAGTT
>CAYMML010000078.1:0-9557 GCA_964391515.1 uncultured Thermodesulfovibrio sp.
TGGACTTTAACGATATCATCCTGAACCTGCTTGGCGGTGCCGCAGGCCTTATGCTTATACTGCTTACCACTGAAAGACAGACTGGCAGAGCGGTGAGGCACATCTTATCGGGAAGAACTCCGCTGGTTATCGGGCTGATTATATTACTTATACTCGTTTCCTTCATAACCGGCCTTGCAGGAGTAACAGCAGACAGCGGCGATAAAACGCCTCACGCAGTCGTCCTCGTTCGTGAAAAACCACCCGAGGGCTTCTGGATAGAAATGAAGTGGGGAAAGAGATACCACATCCTGAGCCCCGTTGAGGGGACAATTATCACGATAATGCTTATCGGGGTTTACGCCCTGCTTGACAGGAGGCCTGAACAAGGGTGAAGAAAAGGTTTCTTGTTCTGGTAATGATTTTTCTTGTGGGGTGTGCACCAACTAAATGGAGCCTCCTTAAAATGGAACCGGATAACTCCTGCAGATACCTCAAAACACCCCTGAAAACCCAGGAAGTGCCCACCGAACGGCCATATCTTGGGATTGTCTTTGAGCCCCACCACTCAAAGGCGGATATGTTTAACGGATGTAGTTCATTCATAAAGGTTTACGACATCCGTGATGGCTCACCCGCCCAGATGGCAGGGCTTATGAAGGGGGATTTGATAATATCTGTCGGCAACAAAAAGGTGTGCGGTAAAAATGGGGATATTACAGAGAGGTTCAGAGATGTGGTGCAGGGCCTCTCACCGGGAAGCGCTACAGAGATGGTGATACTTAGAAAGGGTATAACCATTAGTAAAAGCCTTACACCTTCAAGGTGGCCTTTAATGGCCAGGATAAAAGACCTTAAAGAGAACACCCCTCTCTGCAAAACCGTCAAACCCTCTCTCCTCATGAAGAAACTATCAGGAGATGCCCTTCTTGAGAGGTACAGACAGGTAAGGGAAGACCTCCTCTGGGCAGGTATCAGCCATTACGACCCTGCAGTAAATTCAAACGCCCCCTCCCCCACACCTCCCCTTCCTCTGATGAAGATATTTTATTCACCGGAAAGTTCACTCCTCATCGGGAAAGAGATTTTAGGAAACCTCAGTCGCTCAGCAACCAGGGAAGACTGGGATATCAAGAACCTCTTAACCATTGGAGGGTATCCCACCCTTATTGATGATTGTCCAGACCTCACATTTGATAAACTCTTAGAGGCCGCCCTTACTGTAAGTGCCTCTCTTCGTGATATCAGGAATAAACTCGGCACTAACACCACCTCTCTTCTCAGCAATAACGCCCTCTTTCCCTGGGAAAAGGATTCATGGAACCTGTTTGTAGAGGCAGGGGCATCATTCCCCCTTGAGGATATAATCAGGGCATCCTCTCCCGTTCTTGCCTGTCTTAACAAAAAATCGGTTCAGGCACTGAAAGACTCACTCGCCACAAGTGGCAGGGCAGCCTATAAAACCGACACACCCTTTGGAAGGGTTATCCTTGGAAGCCCGGGCGATGACACTTACACCGACGATGCCTTCATCATCGTTGACCCTGGAGGAAACGACACCTACCTGAATAACGCAGGCGGCACAAGGGATGGTATGCCCCTTTCAATCGTTATTGACCTAAGCGGAGACGACATATACCTTGGAAGAGGAGATTTTTCTGAAGGTGCAGGGCTTCTTGGCACAGGTGTCTTGATCGATCTTGGCGGGAAAGACCGGTTTTTTTCCGGAATGGGCGGGCTCGGATCGGGCATTTTCGGTCTTGGCATCCTCATTAATGAAGGAGAAGGGACGGAGTTTCACGGAAGGGAGTTTTCCCTGGGGACAGGTTTTTTCGGAATGGGAATACTGTTAAATATGGACGGGCAAACCCTCTATACGGCACCGGCAGATGCCGAAGGGCTTGGGCTTCCCGGTGGAACGGGGATTCTCCTGGATACCGGAGGAGACGATACATACACCCTGGGTGGGAGATACCCGGATTTTCGTGACCCCGATAATGCAACCGTGAGCATGGGGCTCGGGTTTGGAAAGGGTATCAGGCCTGAAGGGGAAAGGCGTGGGCTTCCAGGTGGGCTGGGGATACTGGTAGATACCGAAGGCGATGACAGTTACAGCGGGGATTACTTTTCAGAGGGTGGCGGGTACTTCCTTGGCCTCGGGATACTGGGGGATATGGAAGGAAACGACCGTTACACGGCTGGCAGGTATTCCCAGGGTGCTGGAATCCACAGGGCAGGCGGGTTGCTGATAGACCTTGCAGGTGACGATACATACACCTCAACCTACGGCGTTTCGGAAGGGCTCGGACATGATTACGGGTTTGGAATACTTGCCGACCTTGACGGAGACGACAGTTACTTTGGAGGCACGCTCTCCCTTGGTGCAGCCACAAACTCAAGCATGGGTATCCTCCTTGACCCCGGGGGCAACGACTCATTCAGGTTTCTCAATAAAAGCCTTGGCTACGGGTATACAGACACCTCAATAGGCGTCTTCTTGAAGGAGTAATGTCTTTTTCAGTGTAAGTGTTGCAAAAAATTCACACACCCTAATGAAGATATACTTTTGTTACGCCCCGTTGCTTCCCCTATACCAAGACCGCGGTGAACCCACCTGATACGCAAATTCAGAAGGAGGGATTTTAGATTGTTTGATAGGTTAAAATATATAGAAGGGAGATAAAAAATTAACTAAATATTTCCCTGTATAAGGAGGTGTATCGACCATGATGAATACATTCAAGACCTTTCTGCTACTGTTTCTGCTTACCCTGTTTTTCCTGTGGGTGGGAGCAGCCATTGGTGGCCGGGCAGGTATGACCTTTGCCCTGGTATTTGCCTTCCTGATGAACTTCTTTGCCTACTGGTTCAGTGACAGGGTTGTGCTTGCCATGTACAGGGCAAAGGAGGTCACAGAGGCTGAAGAGCCGGAACTCTACAGGATAGTAAGGCAACTTTCACAGAAGGCCGGACTCCCCATGCCGAGGGTATACATCATTCATGCCGACCAGCCAAACGCCTTTGCCACCGGCAGGAACCCCTCTCATGCGGCAGTTGCTGTTACTACAGGCATTATGCGCATCCTGAGCCCTGAGGAACTCTCCGGTGTAATCGGACATGAACTTGCTCATGTAAAACACAGAGACATCCTGATTGGCACTATCGCTGCAACCATAGCCGGTGCAATCAGTTATCTTGCCCACATGGCACAGTGGGCTCTGATCTTTGGAGGTTTTGGAGGAGACGATGACGATGGCGGCAACCCCTTTGCGGCGCTTCTCGTGATGATCATAGCCCCTATTGCAGCGATGATCGTACAGATGGCGATCTCCCGCTCAAGGGAGTACGCTGCCGATGACGGTGGGGCAAGGATTGCAGGAAATCCCAGGTATCTGGCAAGCGCACTCAGGAAACTCCAGTGGGCATCAGAACGGGTTCCCCTTCAGGCAAACCCTGCCACATCTCATCTCTTTATTGTAAACCCGCTTTCTGGAAAGAATCTGATGAAACTCTTCAGCACCCACCCGCCCATTGAGGAGAGGATCGCAAGGCTTGAGGCCATGAGCCTCTGACCTTGACTGTACCCTCTCTTTTGATACAAAATAGCCAAATGCTTAATTTTACACAAGATGGGGGGAGAGGGTTCTCCTCCCGTGATATTTTCCTTCTGAAATGATGAAAGTCCTCATTACCGGGGCTACCGGCTTTATAGGAAGCCACCTGACTGAATGTCTTGCATCGAGAGGATACAGGGTAAGGTGTCTTCTCAGAAATTCATCAAACACACGATGGCTTGAACACTGTATCCTCCTCGGCAAACAGGGTGTTGTGCCCGAACCCGAGTTGGTGACAGGCGACTGCCTCGACGAGTCATCTCTTTATGAGGCGGTAAGTGGAGTTGATGTTGTCATACACCTTGCAGGGCTTACAAAGGCCGTTAGAGAGGAGGATTTCTTCAGGGTTAACCTTGATGGGACAAAAACTCTTATCCAGGCAATTAAAAAATCAGGAACCGAACTCAGGAGATTAGTCTTTATAAGCAGTCTTGCCGCCTCCGGCCCGAGTCGGGACGGCTCGCCGGTCAAAGAAGATGACCCACCGTCACCGGTCTCTATATATGGAAAAAGCAAGTATGAGGCAGAAAAGGTTGTTATGGAAAATGGTGATTACATACCTCATACAATAATACGTCCTCCGGCGGTTTACGGCCCAAGGGATGGTGATTTTTATGTATTTTTTAAACTGGTAAAAAGGGGCATATTCCCTTACTGGGGAAGGTCTCTCTATTCAATGGTTTATATTGATGACCTGATAAATGGTATAATACTCTCCATTGAGAAGGAGGTGGCTAAGGGAAAGATATACTTCATCTCTGACAAAGAGCCATACACGAACGAGGAGATTGCATTTTCCATTGCACGCATACTCGGTAAGAGGCTAAGGAAGGTGCGGCTTCCCAGATCGGTTATGCCACTTCTTGCAAGTATAGGAGAGAAGATAAAATCAGAGGGCATCATAAACAGAGACAAGATAAGAGAACTTGGTCACGCCTGTTGGGTATGTGATCCCACCAGGGCGGAGAGAGAACTTGGATACAAATCAATGGTAACATTGGGAGAGGGGTTGAAATGGACAGCGGACTGGTACAGGATAAACAGATGGATATAAGCAGGAAGGATCTGTTCGACAAGTGTAAGAGGTTCACTAAGGCCCGTGAAATAATGGCAGCCGGCCTGTATCCATATTTCCGGGTGATAGAGAGTGCACAGGATCCGGAAGTAATCATGAACGGCCGGAGAATGATCATGGTCGGCTCCAACAACTACCTTGGGCTTACCAACGACCCAAGGGTAAAAGAGGCAGCCATAGAGGCAGTAAAGAAGTATGGCACCGGTTGTGCTGGATCAAGGTTTCTTAACGGCACTCTGGATATACATGTGGAACTGGAAGAGAAACTCGCCCGTTTTATGCGAAAGGAGGCGGCCCTTGTCTTCTCAACAGGTTTTCAGGTAAACCTCGGTGTTATCTCAGCCCTTGCCGGCAAAGACGACACCATCGTTATAGACAAGATGAACCACGCAAGTATCATAGATGGCTGCCGCCTCTCCTATGCCGAGATAAAAAAATTCAGGCATAACGATATGGCAGACCTGGAAAGGGTCCTCTCAGACATCTCCGGAAGGGGTATCCTGATCGTGGTTGACGGTGTATTCAGCATGGAGGGAGACATCATAAACCTCCCTGAGGTGGTTGCACTTGCAAAGAAATACGGGGCAAGGCTTATGGTTGACGATGCCCACGGCATAGGTGTTCTTGGTGCAACCGGTAGGGGCACGGCAGAACACTTCGGTCTTGAAGATGAGGTAGATCTCCTCATGGGCACCTACAGCAAGTCTCTTGCATCTATTGGCGGTTTTGTTGCGGGTGATGAGGAGGTAATCCACTACATTAAGCACTTTGCCCGCTCTCTCATCTTCAGCGCAAGCCCACCACCTGCCTCCGTTGCATCGGTAAGCAAGGCACTTGACATCATAGAAGAGGAACCTGAAAGGATTGAGCAACTCTGGAAAAACACAAACCGGATGCTAAAGACCTTTAAGGAACTCGGTTTTGAGGTCGGCCCAAGCCAGACTCCCATTATTCCCATAATCGTTGGTCAGAACGAAACCGCCTTTATGATGGCTATGATGCTCCAGGAAGAGGGGGTGTTTGCCAATGTGGCCGTCAGTCCTGCAGTGCCGGAAGGAAAGGCCCTGATACGGACGAGTTATATGGCAACCCATACAGACGAGCATCTTGACATTGTCACCGAGGCTTTCAAAAAAGTTGGCAAAAAGATGGGGCTGATATAACAACCCACCTTCCCGAAAGGCTCTACTTGGATGATTGAGGTAAGACGGGTTGAGTCAAAGAAAGACCTGCTTGAGTTCATCAAACTCCCCTTCAAACTTTATAAAGATGATCCCTTTTGGGCTGGAGAACTCCTGCACGACCAGAAACAGTATTTCTCTTTAAAAAATCCATTCATAAAGAAAAATGATGTAAAACTCTTTATAGCCCTGAAAAACGGTGTAACCCTTGGAAGAATAGCATCCATCCTAAACAGGGCACACATTGAAAAGCACAACGAAAGGACGGGCTTCTTCGGTTTTTTCGAGTCTGTTAATGATGGCGAGGTTTCCTCAAAACTCCTGCAAACCGTGGAAAACACCCTCACAGACTCAGGTATGAACTCAGTTAGGGGCCCCATGAACTTCTCTACAAATGAACAGTGCGGCTTCCTTATAGAGGGGTTTGATACACCCCCCATGATTATGACCCCCCATAACCCCGGATATTACAACCAACTCCTTGAGGCATCCGGGTACAAAAAGGCAAAAGACCTCCTTGCCTTTATCACAGATGTCCCGGAAAAACTCCCTGACAAGGTGGAAAGGGTTGCATCCATCGCAAGAAAGAACGGTGTAATAACAAGGAGGGTTACAAGAAAGACCTTTTATGATGACCTCAAGGCATTTCAGGAGATATACAATGATGCATGGAAGGACAACTGGGGGTTTGTCCCCCTTGAAGACGATGAACTTCAGTTTTTGGGAAAGAGGCTGAAGCCGGTTTTCGTGCCTGAGTTAACCCTGGTTGCTGAGAAAAATGGCGAGCCCATAGGGTTTCTTGGACTCCTGCCGGACTTCAACAGGGTGCTCAGGAGGATGAAAGGAAAACTCTCGCCGGTCTCGGTATTAAAGGCGATCTTTGAATACCGAAAGATAAAAGAACTCAGGCTGCTCCTCCTTGGGATCAGGCCAAAGTACCGCAATCGAGGCGTTGATGCCCTGCTCTTTTCAGATGCCTTTCCCCACGTAAGAGGAAAGGGTTACGAAAGGGTGGAATTTTCATGGATACTCGAGGATAACCTCCCGGTCATCAGGCTTGTGGAGATGATTGAAGGAAGGCTATATAAGAAGTTTAGGGTCTATGAAAAAAGTGTTTAACTTACTCTGCCTCTCTGAAGACCCCTCCCCTCCTTGAGTCCCCCCAGCCTCTCAGATCACCTGTAACGATGTGGACTCCGCCGAAATACATATCCTTTTCCTTCCAGGTATTTACATTGTAATACTCTCCCAGAGGTCTTAAGAGATCATCACTGTAACCGGGCTCCACCTGAAGCACACCCTCATCATCAAGGTGCATCCTTGGAAACTCTACAGCATCGTGTATATTCATGCCCTCATCTATAAGGTTGACGATAACCTGCATCATGGCCGTTCTAATCCTCTTTGAACCACCACTTCCAAGCACATAAAGGACTTCATCGCCCTCCTTTATGATTGTGGGCGACATCATGGAAGGCACCCTTTCCCCACAGGGCATTTTATAGAAACCCTGCGGGTGAAGGTCGTCCTCTCCCATCATGTTATTAAGCATAATGCCGGTATCACCGAGAAAACAACCGGAATTGGAACCGTTAGAGATGGTCATGGATGCGGCATTACCCTCCTCATCAATAACGCTTATGTGGGTTGTCCCCCCGGCAAGGCTCTTGCTCCTCTGCATCCTCTCCATTGCCGATACCCTTGAGAGGATCTTCTCCGTTCCTGACATACCTCTAAGGTTTACCGTGCTCAGGTAATCAAAGGCGACCTTCAAAAGGCTTCCACCAAAAGAAGGAGGTGGGTTGGTAAGAATAGTCCTGCCACGATAGGGTATGAGTAGAGGTTCCCTCCTTGCAGTTCTATACTCCATCACATCCTTTAGTGTTAGCACACCTCCAGTCTTTTCGGAAGAATGCTCAAACTCCTCCACCGCCTTATAGAGTTTCTCAAACCAGGCATCCCACGAAAGGGCAAGCAAAAACTCCTTTAGCAGTGGGTTGTATATCCTCTTTTGTTCGGGATTGAAAATCTCCTTGCCGTATTCTGTATAGGTAAGAATGGGGGTCAGTGTCTTTAAAAGACCGGCCTGAAGTGGTGTGAGTTCTACACCTCGCTCGAGATACCCAATGGCAGGTGCAATAATCCTGTCTAACCCAAGGCTACACAGGTCTCTGTGGATATCCCTGAACCCCTGTAAGACTCCAGGCACCGCTACAGAGCCTTCACCGATGTGGAAAACCTGCGTGGTTGAAGGAAAGTGTATTTCCACCGGGAAGAGATTTGGCGATTCCACCCTTTCCCTCCCCTTGCCTGGCACATCCACAAAAAAGTCATAGAGCACCTCTTTCCTTCCCTTGCCGGTTGAGGCAAGCATGAAACCACCGCCGCCAAGGCCGGAAAGAACCGGCTCTGTAATAAGGGTTGCAAACCCGGCTGCAAGTATGGCATCAAAGGCATTGCCACCCTGGTTCAAAATGCTTACAGCAGCCTCAGCCGTAAGGGGATGACCTGCACCAACAGCCCCTCTCATGAATAGAACTCCTCCTGAAGTTTCTTTATCATTCCTTTAAACTCACCTGATTGTTCATAGTATCTTAGTTGTCTGTGTGCCGATGTCCCCTGTTGTAATATATCCTCGATAACATTCAGATACTCTATTGAGCCGAGTTTTGCTGCAACGGGCTCCACAAACTCAAGCAACATTGATATGGCATCCCTGATCCCAAACCGGCTACCCCTTAAAGGGTCAAGGAAGACACCGTCGAGACTGTAACGTGCCGCCTGCCACTTATTGGATTTTAGTAACTGCATCGGTATTCTATTCGTTCTCCCGATTTCGGAAAGTTTTACCACAAGCGCCTGGATAAGTGCAGTGACACCCAGTATCTCGCTCAATCTCGATGGAAGATCACAGATCCTTACCTCAACGGTTCCAAAGTCCGGGTGAGGACGAACATCCCACCATATATCCTTCACACTCTCTATATACCCACCCCTTTTCATAACCTCTACAAGGTGAAGATAGTCGTGCCAGGAACCAAGGTATTCAGGGAGCCCAGCCCTTGGAAGTGCATCGTAGAGTTTTGTCCGGTAAGAGTACAGGCCGGTTTTTTCACCCTCGTAGAAAGGGGATGATGTGGTAATTGCAAGGAGAAGAGGAAGGTAAAGCCTGATCTCATCGGTAACCTTTATGGCTGTCTCCGGATCGGTTACACCGATGTGTATGTGTAGCCCCTGAGAGATAAAGCGCCTACCCACGATCTGCAGGTCATCCATAATACGGCTGTATCTCGGGTTAACGGTGATCCTCTGATTCTTAACAAAGGCAAAGGGATGCAGACTTGCAGAAAAGAATGTGGCTGACTCAGAATGAAGTATCTCATTTAGTCTGTTGAGGCTATCCTTTAAATCCTCATCAACCTGCCTCACATTTGCACAAACAGTGGTATTGAGTTCCACCATCGACTGGAGAAACTCCTCCTTTATTCTTTTTTTATACCCCTCTGGAACCTTGTTGAGGACAAAAGGTGCTATGTTCTGGAGATCAAAGGACTCACTATCCAGAATCTGTAACTCTATCTCCACCCCAATGGTAGGTTCAACACTTGGATTAAATTCTAATTTTTCCATTTAGAAAAAAGTGGTGAATTGGTGAATTGGTATATTGGTATATTGGTATATTGGTGTATTGGTGTATTGGTGTATTGG
>CAYMML010000079.1:0-9513 GCA_964391515.1 uncultured Thermodesulfovibrio sp.
CTTCGTAAGTGCAAGTGCGGCGGTTTTGCAGTTTTGCAATGGGGTTTTGCCCTGACGCAAGGGGGCAAGCCAGAAATTCAGTTTAATTTCCGCAACTTACAAACTGGCATCACCGATGCACCTCTTTTTGCAGAAACGGAAAGGAGGTGCACAATGAAAGGAAGGCTTACACAGAAGGTTGGGTTTTTAGGTGCAGGTGTGGGGCTTACCCTATTTGCACTCTTCGGGCTTATGCCGGGCTCCTTTATAGGAGGAGTGCTCGGGCTGAATATCACGGGTATGATCTTCGGAACCCCGGTATCTCCGGGTGTGGTTCCAAGGATAATCATAGCGCTTGGGATGATAACCGGGGTGCTTATCTCGGGGCTTATCTTCGTGGTGGCAGGTGCGGTGGTGGGCACCTCGATCGGATACATACTTGATGCCCTCCTTGGAAGGACAAAGGAGGAGGCGGGAAAGATTGAAAATCTCAGGGGAAAGGAGGTTTGAGAGATGAAATTTGTTGTGAGCCGTCAGACGAGCAGGGTGGGCGCAAACGGTAAACCCTGCGAGGAGGCACGGGAAGAAGAACTCACCCCGCTTGACTACAGGATGGTAAGTACACTTGAGGAGGCGAAGAAGAAGGTCTGGTACAAGGACTGGCTCGAAGGAGGAACGGGACACAGGGAGGAAAACGGGATGGTCGTGTGTGAAAAGAAAGAGAAGGTGAAGCGTTGGGTCGTGGAGATTAACAGCCTTGAGGAACTTATATCCTTTCAGGCAAAACACGGCACGATTACCCTCACTGACAGCACACCCTACAGTGAGGCAAAAAAAGAGATTATTTTAAACGGATGAAAGGAGGAAAAAATGAGACAGGACATCGCAAAAAAGGGACTTTATGCAGGAACCGGGGCAGGGCTTATACTCTTTGTGCTTGCAGGGCTGCTTCCCGGTTCTCTGATCGGCGGTATGATCGGTCTAAAGGTGGCAGGTCTGATTTTCGGCACACCCCTTAAGGGACTGGTGATCGCAAGGGTGATAGTGGCGGTCTCTATGATCCTTGGTGTGCTTGGTGCGGCAGCGGTATTCATTGTGGGTAGCAGCATCGTGGGCTGGGCATTTGGGGTTGCCATAGATGCCATCAAGTCCGGGAGGATTGCTGAGGAGGAAGTTCCCCAGGAAGCCAAACACTGACAGAAACAATACCAGACTAACAAGGAGGTCTAAATGGCTAACAACACCCGATCAGTCAGAAACATCTCCATATTTGGTGACCTGATCCGCTCCTTCAACGGAAGCCTGATATCTGAGTGGCAGCAAACCCTTACGGGGTTTCTATCAGGTGGCCGCTCCTTTTACATAACCCTGGGCATAGGGGTGATAATCGTATACGCCGCCGCCATAGCGGGCTTCGATGCCATGCGGATCGGTTACCGGCATGCCTACGGGATTTCCCGTGAGATACCCTGGGGGATACTGATCTCCACATACATCTTCTTCGTGGTCACATCCACAGGGCTCTGTATAGTCTCCTCCATAGGGCATGTCTTCGGAGTGAAAGACTTCATGCCCATAGCACAGAGGGCGGTCTTTCTCTCCATCGTCACGATCTTTGCGGGATTTACGGTGATTTTTTTCGATATAGAAAACCCCTTCAGGATGGCGCTCTACAACGTGATCTCCCCGAACCTCACATCAAACATCTGGTGGATGGGAACCCTTTACGGTGCATACATGTTCTTCATGACGCTTGAGTTTGTATTCCTGATTCTCCATCGGCACCGACTTGCCATGTATGCGGGGCTTGCGGGACTCCTTTCGGGTGTATCAGCCCACAGCAACCTGGGTGCCATATTCGGGATGCTCCACTCAAGGGAGTACTGGTTCGGCCCTTACATGCCCATATACTTTATAGCATCTGCCATGATGTCAGGCTGTGCAACGATCATATTCTTCACTTACCTCGGCTACCGGGTAAACAACGAACGATTAGACAGACCCATGGAGCGTGCCATGGAGGTGGTCTCCAAACTTGCAGCCCTGATGATTGCGGTTCTGATCTTCTTTACCACATGGAAGATACTCACAGGCATTGTGGGCGCACCCGGTAAGGTTGAGGCAATCAAGGCGATGCTCACCGGACCCTATGCATTAAACTTCTGGGTATTTGAGGTGGGGCTTGGTATGGTCATCCCCTTTGTAATACTACTTAAAAGCCGGTTCAGAGACCTGAATGCCGGGTTCATCGCCTCTCTGCTCATGATCATCGGTATATTCTTCATGCGGTACGATCTGGTGCTGCTTGGACAGGTGGTCCCCTCCTATCACGAACTGGGAGTGAGAGACTTTCCACACCTGTTGAGTTATATCCCCTCGATTCATGAGATAGCCATCACCGTAGGTGGAATGGGCATAGTTGGTGCTGCCTTCCTTCTGGGTGAAAAGGTCTTCCAGGGACACAAGAGCGAGATACACTGAAAAGGAGGTGAGCTATGAAAAGAATACCTGAACCAGAAAACCTGATAAAAGAGCCAATAGATACAGTGCCGGAGATGGAGAGGCGGGAGTTTCTCAAGATGGGGCTTGCCCTGACCGGCGTGTTTGCCGGAGGAACGGTGCTCTCCTTTGTGTCCCGCTTCAATGAGGTCTTTGCATCGAAAGAGGAGTACATGGAGAAGTACCCCTACAAGCCACACTACAGCATGGTGATGCGGCAGGACAGGTGCATTGATTGTGAACGGTGCAAGGCCGCCTGTGCAGAGACGAACCATGTGCCGGACTACGGCTGGAGGACAACCATCCTTGAGCGGTTCGTCCCCGATGCAATCGGGCAGAAGAGGGAGTTTATCCCGGTGCTCTGTAACCAGTGCAACAACCCCCCCTGTGTGCGTGCATGTCCCACAAAGGCAACATATAAGGACACCAAGACAGGAATTGTTATGATGCACGAGTACAAGTGCATCGGCTGTAAGACCTGCGTGGAGGCATGCCCCTACGACGCCCGCTACTTTAACGAGGAGCGGCATGCCATCGACAAATGCGTGTTCTGTTACGATACCCGGCTCGTTAAGGGAGAGTCTCTTACGGCATGTGCAGCGGCATGCCCGGCAGGGGTGAGGATATTCGGTGACCTCTCAGACCCAGATAGTGAGGTCTTCAGGATAGTCCATCAGATAGAACGCCCCGTCTGGGTGCTCAGACCGGAAGCAGGCACAAAACCAAACGTATTCTACACAAAGGGATAGAAAGGTGGTGAAAGGATGAGAAAGAGCCTACTCATTTTAATACCGGTAATTCTCGTCTTCCTCGGGGTAACCCCGGCACTTACAGAGGAGGTGGTTGAGGAGATATATTACGGTGGAGACATCCTGTTTACAACGCCGGTAAAGTCCGTAATCTTCAGCCATAAAGTACACACACAGGATCTGGGGTTCAACTGCCAGACATGCCACGACGGGATTTTCAGTATGGCAAGGGGTGCCTCGGAAAGCATGGGGGATTTCAACATGAAGTCCCTTGCGGAGGGAAGGTATTGTGGAAGTTGTCACAACGGCGAGATGGCATTTTCGTCTGAGACGCAGTGCGCAAGGTGCCATACAGGGGTAAAGGGTTTTATGAGATTTCCGGAAGAACTACGAGATGCAAAGGCATCTCTCATGCCCCGGGAGGAGATAACGCTCGGAGAGGGCGGCACATCATCCGGGTTCAGCCACCAGGTACACACCGGGATGTTCGAGTGCTCGGAGTGCCACCCGGAGGTCTTCAAACTCAAGCAAAACACCACAGGTATCACGATGGAAGGAATATACCAGGGGCGGTTCTGCGGCAGGTGCCATAACGGTGAGGTCGCCTTTGGCTCAGACAACTGCGGCAGGTGCCATCCCCAGATGAACTGAACCTTTACTAAAGGGGCGGGGACTACCTCGTCTCCGCCCCTTCAAAACTGCCTCTTATGAACCCCTTCAATCCCGAGCCGCTTTATCTTCCTGTAGAGAGTGGCAAGGTCTATACCGAGGTGCCTTGCCGTTTCCTCCTTATCCCAGTTGTGTTCGGAGAGTTTTTCCACGATGATCTTCTTTTCGTACTGGCTTACGAGTTCCTTCAGGTTAACCGGTGCCCTGCTTGAGGGGAACCTCACCGAATCGGGCAGGTCTTCCGGCCTGATCTCATCCCCCTCGGAGAGCACCACCGCCCTCTCTATAACATTCCTCAACTCCCTTACATTTCCAAACCATGGGTAGGAAATGAGTATATCCATCGCCTCCTTTGAGATACCCCTGAGGGGCTTTCTGTTTTCAGCAGAGTACTGGTCAAGAAAGTATCTTGCAAGCAGTGGAATATCGTCCGGCCGTTCACGGAGTGGGGGTATGTTTATCTCTATCACATTGAGCCGGTAGTAAAGATCCTCCCTGAACCTTCCCTCCTCCACCATCTCTGCCAGGTTCTTGTTGGTTGCTGCAATCAGCCTCACATCCGTCTGAACCGGCTTCTTTCCACCCAGTGGAAAAACCTCACCTGTCTCAATCACCTTGAGAATCTTTGACTGAAGTGAAAGGGGCATGTCTCCTATCTCATCAAGAAAGAGCGTGCCCCCGTCGGCAAGTTTGAACAGTCCGTCCTTGTTGTCTGTTGCCCCGGTAAAGGCACCCTTTTTGTAACCAAAGAGTTCCGATTCAAGGAGTGTCTCAGGTATGGCAGAGCAGTTTATCGTCATAAAGGGGCTTTCCCTCCTTGGGCTGTTACAATGGATCAGTTCCGCTATCATCCCCTTTCCGGTTCCACTTTCACCGAGGAGCAGGACGTTGCTCCTTGTGGGTATCACCTTCTCAAGGAGGTCAAATATCCTCCGCATCTGGGGTGAGTCACCAACAAACTCTGTGCAGCCCATCTGCTGTGAGATCTGACGGCGGAGGGCGACATTTTCCATCTGTAACCTTTTGTGTTCAAGGAGCCTTCTCACGGTGAGTTTAACATCCTCGTTTACAAAGGGCTTGACGATATAATCGGATGCCCCCTTTTTCATGGCCTCCACCGCATTTTCAACGCTGGCATAGGCGGTCATGATCACCACGATCGTGGCAGGGTCTATCTTCTTTACCTCCTCAAGGAGGGCAATACCGTCTATCCCCTCCATCCTGAGATCCGTTATCACCAGGTCATAGACCTTCTTTTCGATCTTCTTTATTGCCTCCTCGCCGGAGTTAGCGGTGTCCACCACATGCCCATCCCTGCTGAGGATGAACTCAAGAGCCCTGCAGATATCCCGTTCGTCATCCACTATGAGAACCGTGTTTCTCCTATCCCTCTTTTGTTCCATTATCCCTTCCTTTCCTTACTCCTTTGAAGGTATCCTGACCGTAAAGGTCGTCCCCCTGCCGGGGGTGCTTTCTACAGTTATCTCTCCCCCGAAACTCTTCACAATCGTATAACTCACTGCAAGGCCAAGCCCCGTACCCTTTTCCTTGGTGGTGAAGAATGGGTCAAATATCCTCTCCAGGTTTTCCCTGGGTATCCCCTCACCGGTGTCCGTAAAGACGATCTCCACCATCCTGCCAGCCCGCCTTGCAGTAATTGATAACTCACCACCTCCAGGCATTGCATCAGCGGCGTTCAGTATCAGATTCATAAAGACCTGCACCATCTGGTTCCCATCCACACTTATAACCGGCAGGTCTTCGGGTATGTCGGCCTTGATGTCGATCCGGGCGGTTCGCTTATCATACCTCACAAGGTCAACCGTCGTCTTCACAAGGTCATATATTTTGTGATCCCCCAGATTCTCCGCCTCGATCTTCGCAAAGTTAGACATCTGCCTCACTATGTCCCCGATCCTTCCAAGATGCCTTGATATAGTACCCAGTGCCTCCCGGGTAAACTCATCATGCTCCATCTCCCGGAGTATCTGGACATAGGAGGAGATTGAGGTAAGCGGGTTTCCTATCTCGTGGGCAACGCCTGCCGAAAGCCTGGTGAGTGCGGTGAGTTTTTCGGATTGCATCAGTTGTTCCTCCGCCTTCTTTACCTCCGTCACATCCTGAAAAAGCATCATCACATGGGGGTCTCCCTCAGGAGGGTGTATAGGGGTTGCCACCATCTGGAAGAACCCCCGTTTACGACCGAAATCCAGATATGAGACCTCACGGACAAACCGGTTATCCACAAAGATATCCTGTATGGCATCCTCTGTACCATTGTGAATGAAGTCCTCCATCCCGTATTGCCTCCCATTCTGGAGCCACTCCCTCATCACCCTGTTTGACCAGACCATACGGCCATCTCGGTTGAAAATGGCAATTCCCGCCTCTATGGAACTGACGATGGCGTCAAGTTTCTCCTTCTCACTTGAGAGTTCCCTGGTCCTCTCCTTCACGATGTTTTCAAGTTCTGTGGCATACTCCCTTATCTTCTCTGAGTATATCGCCTTCTGCTCCGCCTTCACCCTCTGCCGGTTTATCATTATGATTACGAACGCCGCCACAAGGGTAGCCGCAAATATGGCAAGTACAAGCATGGAGTGAAGCCTCATACTGTTTTTGATACTTGCGGTCACCTCTGAATAGGGGATTGAGACACACACTATCCAGTCCAGAACCGACACCCTCACGCGGGAAAACGCAACCAGTTTGTCCTCCCCCTTTGGAGCCACATAGGACTGAAACCCCACCTCTGTTGCCCCAAGAATGTACCTCTCCGCACGGAAAGACTGGTGACACCTGAAGCAGGACTCATCGGCATTATATATGTTCTTGCCTATCATCTCAGGCTCTGTGGGGTGGTAAAGGAGCGTCCCGTCTGCATCTATCATCCAGGCATACCCCCTCCGGCCTGACTTTATCGGGCTAAGGTACTTCCTTGAGAGATCATCAAGCCTCAGGGATGTTACAAGGGTTCCAATGAGATCACCCCCACGGTAAACAGGGACCACAATCCACACCTTACGCTCCCTCTGTATGTCCTCATTAAAGTATGCGGCGCCTTCATTCATCTTCTTCGAGACCCTCAAAAACCGGCTGACAGTCCGGCTGTCTGGCGGATGGTCTGACGAACTGAAAAGGATGGAGCCTCTATGATCAATCAGGAAGAGTTGTACCCCTATCTCCTCTTCAAGTTCAGCAAAGGCAGATCGGATAAAGACTGTAAGCCCCTCCCTCTCCACTCCCCTTACAGACAGGAGCCGGGAAAGTGCCACCAGTTCCTCCTGGATATGCCCAATCTCACGCCTGATGGAGTTTGCTACGGTCTTTGCAATCAGGAGTTGCTGCCGGTTGAACTGGTCAGCCATCTCGGCCTGGTAGTTCTGCTGAAAGAAGATGTTCAGGGTGATAATTATACCCACCAGGAGAAGCAGAAAAAGGAGTAGTCCCACCTTTAACTTCATACACTATCATGATAGCACAGAATAAAGGAATGTTTTAATAAAATCTAAAAATATAATTATCAGATATGCTTATCTTTTATCCCCGCACTGTGGGGCATTTTCGAGGTGGTTTATTAATTGAGGGAAGAGAAACTCTTCCAGGGAGTCGTCTGAGATGATAGCATCACCTTCCCTGGCAGGTTTACACCTCTCGACCAGTGTGAGAAACCCGGCTATCTCCTCAAACTGATATTTCCTCCTTGGCCCCGGTATCAGTATATGAACAGAGGGCCTTGATGAGATCCAGAGAAGGACGGCCAGGGCAGTTTTCAGACCGTTTTCCCGGCAAAGGTTTCTCAGTTTCTCACACCACGAAAGGACCTCCTCGTTATAAAAGCAGGGGTTTCTCCTTCGAAGATCCCTTTTGGTAAGCGCCTTCCTTCCCGAGCCTGCCTTACTATCGGTAAGAAGCCCCTGCTCAAGCGGGGAGATGATGGAGTTTATACACCTGTCTTTGCCAGCCCGGAGGATATCCTCTGCCCTTCTTATGGGGTTAAAGTGAACCTGGTGTGGGATCATCTCACCCGCTTTAATATACCTCTCAACCTCAGGAGAGTTGAGATTTCCCACACCCCAGTGTCTAATCAGCCCTTCATCCCTGAAAGACCGGAGGGCATCAATACTCTCAGAGATGGGGACTCTCGGGTCAGGCCAGTGTAACTGGTAGAGGTCGATGTAATCAGTCCCTAACCTCTTCATGCTCTCTTTAAGTTGCCGCCTTAAAGAGTCGGGAGAGGCGGAATGCTCCACCCTCCGGCCTTTCCAGACAAGTCCCCCTTTCGTGGATATAAAAAAACTTCCCCTTTTTTTCCTGATCAACCGGGAAAGGAGTTCCTCCGACCTTCCGTGGGCATAAAGGCCTGCCGTATCGAAGTGCCTGATACCCTCATCTGCCGCCCTTAAGAGGACATCCATTGACTCCCTCTCATCATGAGGCCCGAACCCCTCCCCACCCATGCTCCAGGTGCCTATCCAGAGAAAGGGTGCCCTGCACACCGCCTCATCCACGGGAACGAGCAGGTCCGCCCTCAACATCCTCATCCTCCCATGCCCTTTCGTATAAGGCCCTGTCGGGTTTCCCGGAACCAAGGCCAAACCTCTCCCACAAAGAGCGGGCAAATATGTAGTCCAGATGCCCGATAGAGTCCGGCACGAACCCCAGCACCCTCTGCCACATATCCCACCGTTCCATACAGAGATAAACCAGCGGGTCACCGCCCACCGCCTCACGAATCTGTTTATACATATGCCGGTACATTTCAAGCCTCAGGGGTTTTACATACCGCATCTTTCCGTCATCACCTGCGATCATCTCCTCTGCGGTGATCCCTGTATCGGGATAGTTGCTCTCAATGAGCCGTTTCATCTCCGGGTTGAACCTCAACGACCCCACTGATATCCAGGCAACCCTGTCAGGAGGTATCCCTTTAAAGACCTCACGCACAAGGCAGGTATAATCCTCCCGCCACCCTGGGTAATAGATCATGGGATCAAAGTGAAAACCAAGAAGATAGCCCGCTTCTGCGACTTTCCTCATCGCCCTTAATCGAGCCTCAAGCGGTGCCGTCCCCCGCTCCTCCCTCTCAATTATAAAGGGAGTGTTTAATGACCACGAGACCACCGTCTTTCCACCGTGTTTAACGCCGAGGATACCGTCAACCACCGAGGACTTGGTCTTCAGTTCAAGAACAGCGTTTTCCAAACCTGCAAAACCGTCAATGAGTTTACCTGCCTGCCTCGATTCCCGATCAAGTGCAAGG
The DNA here is from genome assembly GCA_964391515.1 of uncultured Thermodesulfovibrio sp. Taxonomy (GTDB): domain Bacteria; phylum Nitrospirota; class Thermodesulfovibrionia; order Thermodesulfovibrionales; family JdFR-85; genus WFTX01. Next base: position 9,160 of record CAYMML010000079.1, read on the forward strand.
CTGTCACCCAGTTCCCAGGTACCTATCCTGAAGAGCCTCCAGGGTGCCCCTCCGGTAAGCCCCCTTACCTCATCCATCAGGGCATCCGTATCGGCTACTATCTTCATCTGCCCGTCTGTAAGGTAGTTCTGCAAAAAGCAGTAGGTACACTCATATGGGCAGTTGTGAACCGAGCGCAACACATGGACATGACAGCAGAGATACCTTCGGTTGAAGGTGGCACAAACCCCCAGTGCGGTCCCCTGCTTCGGGACATATGTAACCGCCCTTTTCCCTTCTCTAAAGGAAAAACCCCTTTTCATAACCCTTTCAGTTACCTCATCATGTAAAGAAGCATCATGTTTACGATATAGA
>CAYMML010000080.1:0-9477 GCA_964391515.1 uncultured Thermodesulfovibrio sp.
GTTCTGCCTGCCTCAATTGACATTATTAACGCTACAAATAGTAACACTTTTGTTTACCTTGCAACGATGTTTATAAGTTTTCCCTTTACCACAATGGTCTTTATTATCTCCTTACCCTCTATGTGTGCTTTCACCTTCTCGTCTTTTAATGCCAGGGCGCGAATTGAGTCATCATCCTCGCCTGCCGGTATCATGATCTTTGCCCTCACCTTGCCGTTAACCTGCACCACAAGTTCTATCTCCTCCTCCCTTGCAGCATCCTCATCCCACTCAGGCCATGTTTGTTCAAGAATACTTGGCCTTTCTCCTATCTGTTCCCATAATTCCTCAGCAAGATGCGGTGCAAAAGGGGAAAGAAGAAGCAGGAGGTTTTTAATTGCAAACCGGAGGGTCTGGTAATCCTCCTCAGAAGTGGGGTTAAAGGCTGAAATCTCATTGAAGAGTTCCATCATCGCCGCTATGGCGGTATTAAACTGATACCTATTCTCAATATCAAGGGTTACTTTTCTAATAGTCTGATGCGTCTTCCTGTAAAGTGCACCTTTAAAAGATGCGTTTGTAACGCCGGCAGACTCCCGTAGTTTTTCGGCGTTTTCATGAACCAGTGTCCATATCCTGTTAAGAAACCTGTAAGCACCTTCTATACCCTTGTCAGACCACTCAAGGTCTTTTTCGGGTGGGGCTGCAAATAGTGAGAATAACCTCGATGTATCCGCACCATACCGTCTGATAAGATAATCGGGATCAACCACATTCTTTTTCGACTTTGACATCTTCTCCACTCTACCCCTAACAGCCTCCTTACCACATCTTGTGCACTTACCCCCCTGCGCCTCCTCAGGGAAAAGCCAACCATGTTCAGGACATGAAAGGGTCTCTTTACAAACCATCCCCTGGGTAAGGAGCCTCTCGAAAGGCTCGTCCACTTTTACAACGCCAAGCCTTTTAAGAACGCGGGTAAAAAACCTTGAGTACAACAGATGCAATACGGCATGCTCAACACCACCAATATACTGATCAACGGCCATCCAGTAGTCTATTTCAGAGTCAGGCTTACCAATCTCCCCTTTCAGATTCACCTCACCCCCATCAAGACAATACCTGACAAAATACCAGGAAGAGTCCACAAAGGTATCCATCGTATCTGTCTCTCTCCGGGCGGGAGATGAACACTTAGGGCATTTTGTCCTATAAAACTCCTCCACCTCCTTCAGTGGGGACTCCCCTTTGCCAGTCAACTGCACATTTTCAGGAAGTATAACAGGGAGGTCTTCTTCAGGAACCGGAACAATACCACAGTCGTCACAGTATATAACAGGTATTGGTGTGCCCCAATACCTTTGTCTTGAAATGCCCCAGTCACGAAGTTTATAGTTTACGACCCGCTTCCCAACTCCTTCCTCTTCAAGTGCTTTTCCAATCTCCCTTATTGCCTCTTTGCTCCTCATCCCGCTAAACCTTCCAGACCCCCTGAGAATGCCGTACTCTTCAAATGCAGACTCAAGTGGTTCAGTTAGAGCCCCCTCCTCCGGCTCTATTACTACTCGAATGGGGAGAGAGTACTTTTTTGCAAACTCAAAATCCCTCTGGTCATGGGCGGGTACAGACATGATCGCACCAGTGCCATACTCCATGAGCACAAAATTTGCCAGATAAACAGGAATCTTTTCTCCATTTACAGGGTTTATGGCATAGCGGCCGGTGAAAAGGCCGTGCTTTTCATCTACAATGCCGTATTTAGACCTTATAAACGCAAGCCCTTCTTTATCTTCAACAATTCTGTCCGCAAGGGGATGGTTCGGCGCCATACACAGGAATGTTGCCCCCCACAGCGTATCCGGTCTGGTTGTAAAAATCCTGATCTTATCATCCGAATCAGCAAGTTTGAAATCAAGTTCCACACCTTCGCTTCTACCTATCCAGTTCCTTTGCATAGCAAGCACATGTTCAGGCCAGCCATCCTCAAGTTCATCACACCCCTTCAGCAGTTCCTCAGCATAATCGGTGATCCTCAGAAACCATTGTTCCAGTTCCTTTTGAACCACCTCGGAGTCACACCTCCAGCAGCCGCCATTTATAACCTGCTCATTGGCAAGCACCGTAGAACAGGAAGGGCACCAGTTAACAGATGAGGACTTTTTATAAGCAAGCCCCATTTCAAACATTTTTATGAAAAACCACTGGTTCCATTTATAATACTCAGGATCACATGTAGCAACCTCCCTCTTCCAGTCGTAACTGAGCCCCATCCTCTTTAACTGCCTCTTCATATAGTCAATGTTTTCATAAGTCCACTTTACAGGATGTACCCCATGATTTATCGCCGCATTTTCGGCAGGCAGGCCAAAGGCATCCCATCCCATGGGGTGGAGAACATTGTAGCCTCGCATCCTCTTATACCTTGCAATCACATCACCTATGGCATAGTTTCTTACATGCCCCATGTGAATCTTTCCAGAAGGGTATGGAAACATCTCAAGGCAATAGAACTTCGGCCTGCCAGGGTCAGCCTTAGACCTGAACAGATCTCTTTCCTCCCAGTATTTCTGCCACTTTAACTCCACTTCTTCAGGATGATACCTCTTCACCCTATCCTCCCTGAATGACTTTATTTTACTTGATATTATTCTCTCAAACCTTTAGAACCCGATGAAACGAGATGAACCACCTGTTTTAAATTGTCTCAGATAGAAGAATGATATTATACAAGAAAAACACCTCTTACTTCCTAAATAATACTATTTCCGGTAAAATATTTTATATTTATTGACACCCCCCCAGATATTCTGTTATTTTTACTAATGTTTTTCAGATACTTAATACCGCTTCTTCTGTTTTTTTTCATCTCTCTTGCTGTGCCATCATATTCTTATGCCCTTGACACACCCGGGCTTCTTCCTTACAACAGACTCGGAACCTTCGCAACCTTTAATGCAAACACCTTACTAACTGGTGAAACCGGCATAACCCTTACATTAGAGAAGGCGATTGATCCGAGTTTCTTAAGGGTATCAATCTCTGGTGAACACTCCCTTATGGAAAACTTCGATATACTATTTACATTACCCTTTATAACGGGGCTTGAAAACTCAGAGGGGTTTCAGGACATAAGTCTGGGGTTCAAACACAACCTTTTAAAGGAATCCGGGTTAAAACCCGGTATTTCTTATATAATTGACGCTTCCCTTCCAGGTAGGAGATCAGTATCAACAAAGGGTCGGTATGGTGGAGGGCTACTTATCTCAAAAAGGCTTGGTCCCTTTTCAGGTAGTTTGAACCTGTTTTATCACATTCCCATTAAGTCTTCCGATGAAGACGAGATAGACCTGAGAGCAGGGCTGAACCTTGCCGCCCTGCACAATGTAGATGCCCTTGCCGAGTTAATCGTAAGGAAGAGCCATTTATCAACAAAAATAGATATAGTGGAAGGAAGAGTGGGTTATAGGGTAAAATTAATGAGGGGCACTGATGTAACCCTTGGTCTGGGTTATGATTTCAAAAACAGGACTCCAGAGTTGAGGCTATTTTTGATGGTAAGTTATCTGCTTGGAAGTACTACTAACAGCGAATCCGGTATATTTCTTAGCAGATAAAAACGCACTAAATAGTGCCAACTTTAAGGTGACAGAAACTTATTTTTCCTTTTTCTGTAAAGTGAATCATCATGTAGATTAATATAGAAAGGAAGGCTTATCTAATGAAAGGCGTTTGCAATCTGCGTTTGTATAAAAGGAGTCTTTTTTCAGCGATCACCTTTTTGGGGCTGTTTCTTTTATTATCTTTGCCAGTTGAATCTGCTTCCACCGTACCACCATCTTTTTCAGATATTGTAAAACTCAGGGCTAAGAGCGTTGTAAACATAAGCACCACAAAGATTATCAGACAGAAACTTGACAGGTTTCCCTTCTTTCCTGATGAGGATTATGGCAAGGAAAGAAAACTCAGGCGCCAGTCTCTTGGCTCCGGGTTTATCATCGACAGTGAGGGCTATATACTCACAAACTTCCATGTAATCGACAAGGCAGAAGATATTCAGGTAAGGCTCTGGGACGAATCTGAATACACTGCAAGGGTGATAGGGAAAGATCAGAAAACGGATATTGCACTCATAAAGATAGATACAGACCGGCAACTTCCCGTTGCCCCTCTTGGTGATTCTGATAAATTAGAGGTTGGTGACTGGGTTCTTGCCATCGGCAACCCATTCGGGTTAGGACATACCGTAACAGCAGGGATCGTAAGTGCCAAGGGGCGGGTTTTAGGTTCAGGCCCCTATGACGATTTCATCCAGACCGATGCTGCAATAAACCCCGGCAATTCAGGTGGCCCACTTTTCAATACAGACGGAGAAGTGGTTGGTATAAACACCGCCATATTTTCCACATCAGGTGGAAATATCGGGATCGGCTTTGCCACACCTATCAATATTGCAAAGGAGATTATTACAGCCCTCAAGGAAAAGGGGCATGTGGAAAGGGGCTGGCTCGGTGTAACCGTTCAGAAGGTAACTCCTGAGATTGCCGAAAGTTTTGGTCTTAGCGAGCCAAAGGGTGCGATTATTGCAGATATAACACCCGGCTCTCCGGCTGAAAAGGCAGGACTTAAACGTGGCGATATCATCCTTGCCTATAAAGACATGGAGGTTACCGACATGCACATACTGCCGAGGCTGGTTGCATCCACGCCCGTAGGTGCAAAGGTGCCAATAAAGGTATTCAGGGATGGGAAGGAGATTGTTCTTGAGGTGGTAATAGAGAGGCTTGGTGAGGGGATATCCACCCCATCTGCGCTTATTGAAAAGGTTTTAGGCATTAGAGCCAGAACGCTTCATCCTGCAATTGCCGAACAGTACGGCATAAGGGATGGAGGTGGTGTTATTGTCACAGATGTAAGGGAAGACGGACCTGCAGCAAGGGAAAACATCAAAAAGGGTGATATAATACTCCAGATAAACAGAAAACGTGTAACCACGGTGGAAGAACTTGCCACACAGTTAAAAGATGTGGAGAAGGGAGACACAATACTTCTTCTCATCAAAAAGAAAACCGGTTATATCTACATCAGTATGAGGCTTGAGTAATATGTTCGATCTTGGGATGCAGGAACTCATAGTCATATTTGTCGTGGCCCTCCTTGTGTTTGGCCCCCAGAAGTTGCCGGAACTCGCAAGGAGCCTCGGAAAGGGTATGGCAGAGTTGAGGAAAGCCCTTCATGGGGTAAAAGACCAGATAGACACAGAAATGGAAGAGATTGAACAGCCATTAAAAGAGGAATTACAGAAGATCGCCGAAGAGACGAAAAAGGCCGAAGAAGAGATACTCTCTGAGACTGTGCCAGAAGAAGTAAAGAAATCACCCGAAAGAGAAGACGAAAAAACAGAGAGGGCACCTGAGCAGGAATGACTGACGAAAAACTCCCCTTCACATCCCACCTTGCTGAACTCAGGCAGCGAATCCTCAAATCGCTGATTGCCGTCCTTATAGGTTTTGGTGCTTCTTTTTCATTTTCAGAAAAAATATTCAGGTTTCTTACTATACCACTTAGATATAACCTTCACATAAAGCTCGATAATCCTTACTTTGAACTACTTCCAAAGGAACACCCTATAGAAAAACTCATCTTTCTTGCCCCTGCAGAGGCATTCTGGATGCATATCAAGGTGTCAATAGTTGCCGGTATCATACTCTCTCTGCCGGTAATCCTTTATCAGATCTGGAAGTTCATAGCCCCGGGGCTTCTGCCGTCTGAAAAGCGGTATGTGGCACCATTTATAATTGCAGGAACGGGGCTGTTTTTAATAGGTGATGTTTTCTGCTTCGGAGTCATACTGCCATTTGCTATGGGGTTCTTACTCACCTACAAAACCGGTTCACTCACACCCATGATTTCTGTTGGAAGTTATGTAGACTTTACTCTCAAGTTTCTCCTCTCTTTTGGCGCAATTTTTGAACTACCCATAGTTATACTCTTTCTTACAAAACTTGGAATTGTCACTCCAAAGACTCTTGCAAAAAATAGAAAGTATGCCGTCCTTATTGCGTTCGTCCTGGCTGCTATACTTACCCCCACCCCTGATGCCTTTAACCAGACTTTGATGGCAGGACCTATCCTGATTTTATACGAGGCTGGTATAATAATATCCAGAATATTTTCTCGAAAGAAAGAGGCAGATGAAGGGAATACGGGGTAAGAGTCTTAAGGCTATTGTCTGGGATATTGCGGAGGGGTACGTTACGGTAAACCCGCTCTTTCTGAAGCCGATCGACATTGAAACTATCAAGGAACTTTACAGGGAGATTCAAAAGGTGCAGGTAGAGATCAGAGGGGAGAAATTTCCATACGGTGATGTATATGCCATAAGGATTCGTAACACCAGGCTCCAGCGTCTCAACTCCTCTCAGATGATCATCCGAAACTACCTGCGGCAGAGACGCGAGATGGTGTACTGAAATGGCAGAAACCTCGGAGATTAAAGACCTCATACAAACCCTTATAAAGGCGAAAAAAAATTTCCGGATGTATCCGGAAAACAATCCCATGTATAAAAAAACCGTGGATGATATGTTTCAGGCCATCTCCAGGCCTCTTGAATTTACTGAAGAAATCCCCCTCAAGATCAGACAGTACGAGATACTCTACGATGGAGATGTAGTTTACGAAAACAGAGAAAAAGACGAAAGCCTTGCCCTTTTCTTTTTCAAAGACGGTGTGAGAGAACTAAGGTTCAAGCATGGCATAAACAGAGACGAGGTTGAGGACTTTCTTGAAATAATTTCCCTTGATTTCGAAAATGATGTTTTAGACGACGATGTTGTCACCCTGATGTGGGAGCGTGATTTTCAACACATCTCTTATGTGGTCGACGACAGCATAATACTTGAAGACAGCGGTTACGAAGAAGAAGCCACCTCCGAGGCACGAGAGGCGGCAGGTGGTGAGGAGGAGATTTTGAGGGCATACGAGGAGGCCTTCGGCATTGAGAAGCCCTCCTCCATAAACATCGTGCCACTTACAAACGATGATTTAAAGAAGATTATTGAAGAGATAGAAAATGAACCCACAGACAAGACCCTCCTTTTAATCAAGATACTCTTTGAGATCATATACAACCATGAAAATCGTTCCGATCTGCCTGAAGTTGCAGAAGTGATAAAAAAGACCCTTTTGTACTCGGTAGAACATGCAAATCTGGAAACACCCGTTTATACGGTAAAGAAGATAAAAACACTTCTTGAGTCAGGGGAAATCCCATCTGAGACCACCCAACCTCTTCAGGGAGTACTCCTTTTTGTTAACTCCGCCCAGTTTATAAAGGCATTTGGAGATGTGATGGATAAAGGAGCCGAATTCAGCCAGGAACAGATAAGCGGTTTTTCAAAGATACTTTCAAAGGCCTCCATTCCTCATCTGATAACAATCCTTGGAGAACTAAAGAACATCACATCCCGAAGGGCGGTTATCTCCATCCTTACCGAACTTGGCAGGGAGGCACCGGAGATGATAGCACGTGGGTTGGCAGACAGGAGATGGTATGTGGTAAGGAATATAATTTATATCCTCAGACAGATCAAAGACCGCTCTGTGCTTGAACATCTCACCAGATGTGTCAGGCATTCTGACAAACGGGTAAGAAAGGAGGCTATAAGGGCGCTTGGAGAGTTGGGAACGGGTGAGGTTGTAAACATACTTCGTGACTGTATTGATGATCCGGATGAGACAATCAGGATAACATCTATACGTGCAATTGGTCAGATTGGAACCGCCCTTTCAAAGAAGATAATCCAGGAAGGTATAGAAAGTTCATCTTTTCGTGACAGGAGTTTTACCGAAAAGAAGGAATACTTTGAGGCACTCTCAAGATGGCATGAAAAATCAACCATCGATCTCATCCTGCGCGTGCTCAGGAAAAACCCTCTCTTTAAACGGGCAAGGCACGATGAAACAAGGGCTGCCGCAGCATACTGCGCAGGGCTTATGAAGGCAAAAGAGACCGAAGGTGCATTGATGAAACTCAGAAAGGCAAAAAACACCGTACTCCGTGAACATGTGATCGGAGCACTTCAGAGGATCAAAGATGCAAGACCTTGAGAAAAAAGAGATAAAAGAGTCTCAAAAACTTATAAACCAGATATCCATCCTGATCAGGACATCTCAGTTTCATGACCCTGATAATGTTGCGGTAATGAATGTTCTTGAAAAGGCGTTACCACTTCTCAACAACTTTGTTGAGCGGGAAGGCGTTATCAGGCTGGATCTTGTAGGAGAGTTCTTTTACCTTAACGACTCACGAGTAAAGTACCCTATGGAGTTCCTTCTCAACTTCGACTATCTTTCTCGAGAGTTCAGGAGGAGAGATGTGGGCACTCTTATTATAAGTGCTCCCCTTTCAGAAGATGAGGTTAAGGCATTTTTAAGGGCATTCATCTCCTCCGGATACTCCAATACACCCTTTGAGGCACTTGAGGCGATGCTTGAAGAACTTGACAATGTCAGAGTTGAACGCCTAAAAAAGGTTGTGGAAGAAGGTGACATTGATAGAAGAAAAATCGTCAAGAAGACCTATTTCAATGCGGTGTCTTTCACTAAAGGGGTTATTACCAAACTGAAGGCCGGTGAAAAGGTCAGCATTAAGCGGGCAAAACGGATAGTCGAATCGATGGTTGATCTTATCCTTTCTGAAGACCAACTCCTCATAGGGATGACCGCAATAAAAGACTACGATGACTATACATATCATCATTCGGTTAATGTAAGTGTGCTGTCTATTGCCATTGGGCAGAAGATAGGACTTCACAGAAGGAGTCTTACTGAACTTGGCCTTGTTGCGCTTTTTCACGATATAGGGAAGATGAATGTACCAAGGGAGATACTCAATAAACCCACCGCATTTACCGAGGAGGAGTGGAAGACAATTAAACGGCACCCATACTGGGGCACCCTTGCCATCCTGAAACTGCGTGGTCTTGACCGGATATCCATTCAGGCTGCCATTGTCGCATTTCAACATCACCTCAACTACGATCTCTCTGGCTATCCAAAGATCAAAGAGCAGCAGGATCTTGATTTCTATACCAAGATTGTCTCCATCGCAGACCAGTATGATGCCATGACCTCATCCAGGGTTTACCAGAGGGTACCACTACCACCCGATAGGGCACTAAGCATAATGATGGATCGTTCCGGCTCAGAGATAGACCCCATTCTGTTCAAGTTTTTCGTAAATATGGTAGGTGTTTATCCTGTTGGTTCACTGGTATTGCTCGACACCAGGGAGATGGGGCTTGTCTATGAATGCAACCCCCTCCTTGCAGACAGACCACGCGTGATGGTTATCGTTGACAGTACAGGCAACAAGATAGAAGGACATGTGGTTGACCTCACAGAAAAGGATGAAGTTGGAAGATACAAACGCACAATTGTCAAGACTCTTGATCCTAACAAGTACAAGGTAAACCTTGCAGAATACCTGCTCTGATG
>CAYMML010000081.1:0-9404 GCA_964391515.1 uncultured Thermodesulfovibrio sp.
CTTTCCTTTCCCTTTCAGGGATTTTTTTCTTTTAATGATACAAAATATTTATTCTGTAATTAAGCAGACTTAGGCCTTCTTTAAAGGTTCTACATGGCGGGCATGAAAGTTGTATAATAAAATATCGAGTTTGCCCCTGCAAGGTTCCGAATGTTTGTGTTCTGTAACGGTGCAACCTGTTGTTTTACCATGAATCTTTGTCAAAGTAGGGTTTTGAACCCTGTTGACGGAGGTGGTTTAATGCAGGGGTTTTTACTATTTAGCCGCTTGCATTTCAGGAAATGTTTTATTGAACAGCAAGTTTAAATTTTACAAAAAGGAGGTAGAAGATGAAAAAACGGCTACTTGTAATTGGCTCTCTGCTGGTTGTAGCAGGCATACTTATAGGGCTTGGCATATCCTCAAAGGTGGGTATTCAGGAGATAAGTTTTGCAAAAGAGACCGGTATATCCACAGAGTCTACAGACTTTCTGAGCAGACTCAGTTCCTCCCTCTCTGAGGTTGCTGAAAAGGTGAAGCCTTCGGTTGTGAACATATCCACCACCAGGACTGTCACCGTAAGACATACCCCCTTTGATGATTTCTTTAACGATCCCTTTTTCAGGAGGTTTTTCGGGGATCGGTTCGGTAACAGAGGGGGCACCCGGAAGTACCGTTCCTCCGCACTTGGCTCAGGTGTGATTGTGTCAAAGGACGGCTATATACTCACGAACAACCATGTGATAAAGGATGCCGATGAGATCAAGGTTCTCCTGGACGACAAGAGGGAGTTTAAAGGGAAGGTGATAGGAACCGATCCGAAATCCGACCTTGCCGTGATAAAGATAGATGCAGATGATCTGCCTGCGATAAAGATAGGTGAGTCAGATAAACTCCATGTGGGAGAGGTGGTCATCGCCATTGGAAACCCCTTCGGGCTTGATCACACCATAACCATGGGAATAGTGAGTGCCGTTGGCCGTTCCAATGTGGGTATCACTGATTATGAGGACTTCATTCAGACGGATGCGGCAATTAACCCTGGTAACTCAGGTGGTGCCCTCGTAAACGGTAAGGGTGAACTTGTAGGCATTAACACTGCAATATTTTCCACAAGTGGTGGATATATGGGCATAGGGTTTGCCATCCCTTCCAACATGGCAAAGGCGGTGATGCAGAGCATAATAGAGCACGGAAAGGTGATCAGGGGCTGGCTTGGAGTGACGATCCAGAACATCACCCCCGAACTTGCAAAGCACTTCGGGATAAAGGAAGACCATGGTGCACTGGTTACCGATGTGGTAAAGGATGGGCCGGCTGAGAAGGCAGGCTTCAAGAGGGGTGATCTGATAATAGAGTTCGACGAAAAACCGGTTCGAGACTCCACAAACCTCAGAAACATGGTGGCAAACACCCCGCCAGGCAAGAGGGTGGCGGTCAGGATAATCAGAGATGGTGAGGAGAAGATACTCTATGTGGTGCTTGGGGAGTTCCCGGACAATCTCGCTGCGGTCTCACCTTCGGAGTACAACAATGTGATGAGGGGCGTTTATGTTCAGGAGATCACACCTGATCTGAGGGCGAAACTGGATATCCCCGATAAGGTAAAGGGGGTGATAGTGACCAACATTGATGATGACAGCCCGGCCTATGGGGTGCTGCAGAGAAACGATGTGATTCAGGAGATAGACAGAAAGACGGTTGAGAGCGTGAAGGACTATAAGGATGCACTCTCCGGTATCGGGGAGGACGAAGGTGTTCTCCTACTCGTCTATAGAAAGGGCGGTTATATCTACATAACCATAAAGCCATAACGAAGTCACAAGAAGGAGCGGGGAGGCATAAGTTTGCCTCCCCGCTTTATCATTCATTAGGGAGGGCTTATGAAGACAGGGTTTATCGGGCTTGGGCATCTCGGCTCTGCAATGGCAGGAAGGCTGAGATCAGAGGGAGTTGATCTCCTGCTCTGGAACCGCACCAGGGAAAAGGCAGAGGCGGTTGGGGCGGAGGTGGCAGACTCTCCCGCTTCTGTGATAAGTAATACCGATATTGTGTTTCTTAACCTCTTTGACAGCGATGCGGTAAGGGATGTTCTTATCTCTGAGGGTGGTATCCTTGAGGGTGACTGTAAGGGGAAGATTGTTATTGATACCACCACCAACCACTTTGACCGTGTGGATGAGTTTTACCGTCTTCTTTCTGAAAAGGGGGCCTCGTACCTTGAGGCGCCGGTGCTCGGAAGTGTGGTGCCTGCCTCTAAGGGGGCACTGACGGTGGTTGTAAGCGGAGACGAGGATGCCTACAAGAAATCTCTACCTCTTCTTGAGAAGATAGGAAACCGTATATTTTTCCTCCGTCAAAAGGGGCTTGCAACAAAGATGAAACTCATAAACAACCTCGTACTTGGAACCTTTATGGCAACCCTTTCCGAGGCGGTTGCACTTGGCGAGAAGGCGGGTATCGGGAAAGGGGATGTTATTGAGATTCTCGGTGCAGGGGGCGGTGATTCCCTCGTGCTGAATGCAAAAAAGGCAAAACTCCTTAACGAGGACTTCTCCACACACTTTTCCTGTTCACTCATCTATAAAGACCTCCATTATCTGCAGGACCTTGCAAAATCCTTACAGTTGACCGCATTTACAGGAAGCGTCACAAAAGAACTATACGGGCTTGCCATAAGGGATGGTCTTGGTGATCTGGATTTCTCTGCAATATACAGAATATTTTCAGGGGGATAATGTGTAAAATTCAGGATGTTGTCCCCCTCCACACCCTTACCGCTCGCAAGTGGAGGGTGTGTGTTTTGTGCTTCTCTGTTAAAATTGATATAAATATGCTATAAATACTTTCAGAAATTGAGTGGCCGGAGTAATAATGTAGATATTGGTAACAGGGGGATCTTGTTATGAGACGGCATGAGTACTTAATGTCTCTTTCAGGTGTTATAGCACTTTTGTGTATATCCATTGTGCTTTTCTCCTGTGCCGTCAACCCGGTTACGGGTAAGAAGGAGTTGATGCTCCTTTCCGAGGAGGCAGAGATAAACTGGGGGCATCAGATGTACCCGTCAGCCCTGTGGGGCGAGGTTGGAGGCGGGGGGGTATATCATGACCCTGAACTTGAAGGCTATCTTGAAGGGATTGTAAAGAGGCTTCACAGGGTCTCTCACCGGCCAAACCTCCCGGTGGATTTTGTGATACAGAACAGTTCCGTTCCAAACGCCTGGGCGATACCCGGGCATGTTGCCATAACGAGGGGGCTTCTTGCCGAACTCGAAAGTGAGGCGGAGTTTGCATTCGTGATGGGGCATGAGATGGGGCATGTGGCGGCAAGGCATTCTGCAAGGCACTATACGTCGCAGGTGCTCGTGGGGGGGCTTCTTGCCGGGACAGCCATTGCACTTTCTGGCAGTAAGAATGCCGACCTCTATCTGGGGCTTGGTGCAATCGGTAGTAGTCTTCTCCTTCTGAAATACAGCCGGGATGACGAACTTGAGGCCGACCGGCTCGGCGTTGAGTATATGAGGCGTGCAGGCTACCAGCCCCGTGAGGCCCTTACCGCCCACCGCCGACTTGAAGGTGCGGTAAGGCACTATCTTGAGCGGGTGGGAAAGAAATCAAGGGGTGGGGACTTTCTTTCTGAACTCTTTTCCACTCATCCAAGAACCAGGGTCAGGCTCTCGGAGATAGAGAAACTACTGCCGGGGCAGAAGATGGAGAAGACTTACGGCGACGGTGTTAACAGGGCTCTCTTTCTTTCAAAGACCGCCAGGTTGCGCAAGGTTGACATGGCCTATCATGATTACGACAGGGCACTTGTTGCCCTTGAAAAGAAAGACCTCGAAAGGGCGGAAAGCCTTGTTAAGAGTGCTATAAGAAAGAACCCTGATCAGGCACCCTTTTACAACCTCCTTGGGAACATAGAACTGAGAAGGGAGAGATACCGGGCTTCAGAAAGACAGTTCAGGAAGGCACTTGAGAAAGACTCCGGGTATCAGCCTGCCTACGAAGGGCTTGGAATGGCAAGGTTTTTTGAGCACGACTATAACGGGGCGATCAGATATCTTGAAAAGAGCCTTCAAATCTTCCCGGGGAATCCGGTCTCCAGTTACTATGCAGGGCTCAGTTATTTTGAACTTGGTAACTACAGCAGGGCGATTGCATATCTGAGAGACTTTGAAAGGGCGGCACCGTCACATAAGCGGGTTCACGGCTACCTCGGGATTGCCTATGAAAAAACCGGAGATTACCGTAGCGCATACAGAGAGTATAACCTCCAGGTGAAGGTCGATCCCTACTCAGACCTTGGAAGACATGCGAGAGAGAGGCTCATGGTTTTGAAACCCATAGTGAGGGGCAGAGGGCGTTAGAGTGTTTTCTGGAACTCCTTCAGTCTGGTTATCGCCCTGTAGAGTTTCTTAAAGGCACCAAAGTCGAGGGATTGCTGCCCGTCTGAGAGTGCATGGTCAGGGTCGGGATGAACCTCAATCATCACCCCGTCAGCACCTGCCATTATAGAGGCAAGCGTCATTGGTGTTACCAGGGAGCGAACACCTGTTGCGTGGCTTGGGTCGAATATTATGGGAAGGTGTGACATCTCCTTAACAAGTGGTATCACAGAGAGGTCAGCGGTGTTTCGTGTTGCCCTCTCGTAAGTCCTTATCCCACGCTCACAGAGTATGACATTTGGGTTTCCTTCAAGGAGTATGTATTCTGCTGAGGCAAGCCATTCCTCCAGTGTGGCGGAAAGACCCCTCTTGAGAACCACAGGCTTTCTTGTCTGCCCCACCTCCCGGAGGAGATCAAAGTTCTGCATGTTGCGTGTCCCTATCTGAAGGATGTCCACATTTTCAGACACGAATCCCACATGCTCCGGGCTCATAACCTCTGTGACGGTGAGTATTCCGACCTCCCTGGAGACCTCTTTTAGCAGTTTTATACCTTCTTCCCGTAGTCCCTGGAAACTGTGAGGGCTGGTTCGGGGCTTATATGCACCACCTCTCAGGATGGGAACCCCCAACTTTTTCAGATACCGTGCCGTCTTGAAGACCTGCTCTCTGCTCTCAAGCGCACATGGCCCTGCCATAATAACAAACCCATTTTTCTTGCCGATACTTATCCCCTTGCCAAGCCTGACCACGGTGTTTCTGGGGTGAAAGTCCCGGCTCACCAGTTTATAGGGCTTTGTGACATGTATAATCTCCCTGATACCTTTTATGTCCATAAGTGGTTGGTCGTCCACCCAACCCTGATTGCCTATCACCCCGATGGCCGTTCTTTCTGCGCCCGGGATTGGTACGGGTTTAAGTCCCATTTTCGTAATGGCATCTTCAACCCTTTTTATGTCCTCTTCAGTTGCCCACTGGTGCATTACAACAAGCATTTTGTGCCTCCTATCCGTTATTTAAATCTTTTATTAACTCTATCAGTCTCAGGGCATTCTTTACTGCCGATGCCCCGTGACAGTTGTTAAACATTATATAACACTCCCTGGTGGTTGAGCCAATCCGTTGGATATCCGGGATGAAGCCCCTTAGTTCTTCATCCGAGTAATCATAGTCGTACCGGAGGGAGGTCTCGATCCCCTTTCTCAGCCAGTTTTTCCGGTTTCTCCCGTGAAGCCGGAAGTAACCTGTATCTGTTGTGGTGGCTGGCAGATAGGGAACGGTTGCCTCAGTTCCGTACCAGGGCTCATCAGCGATTATATAGGTAAACTCCAGATCTCTGAGGATGCTGAGGGTGTTTTCCCTGTTTTTTCTGTTAAGCCAACTTCCGTGACGAAACTCTATGCCCACCCTGTAGGGGGAGGTGAGTTCCTTCAAAAAGACCAGATGATCTATCTGCCCCTTTCCGTATCTGAACCATGGTGGAAACTGAAACACCAGAAGCCCGAGTTTGCCACCTTCACTGATGGGCGAGACCGACTCTAAAAAGAGGCTCATCACATGGCGTATTACCTCCCGGTCTCTCAAATATATGAACCTCTTTTCCCTGGCTGAAACACTCATATCCTTTAGTATCTCCTTCGGTAATACCTCTGGGGATACACCGTGCCCGGTGAGTCCGCCAAACGCCTTTATGTGGAAAACGAATTCATCCGGGGTACGCTCAGCCCAGAGAAAGGCGTTTCTAACAGGTGGGATTGCGTAGTAAGTGGAATCAATCTCGACGGTATCAAACCTTGAGGCATAGTAGCGGAGTCTTTCCTCTGCAGACCTCACCTCCTGTGGATAAAACTCACCACTTGAGATGAGCGTCTTTTCTGCCCAGGAACATGTGCCTATGCGTATCATGCCGACCTTGAGACTAAAGTTTTTCTGCCCACTGGTCGATATTACCATAAACGATAGTTGTTAAGGGAGGCGCTATGGTTTATGTAATCCTTGTCTGTTCATTGCTCGTAAATATCGGTGTTGTGGGGTATCTCTTTTATGAGAGAATGTCCGTGCGAAAGGTGATGAAGGGGGTTTCAGATGGGCGCCCTACGGTCAACAATGCCATAAGGGGGCTGGACAGCGCTGGTTTTATGAAAAGCGCCCTTTTTGTAAAACTATTACAGTGGTTTAACGCATATATAAACCGGATAGGTGATACTTTCAGGCGGGTCTTTTCAATGGGGTTCAACCTGAAAGACCTCTCTGATGATCTGCAGGCATCTGCAGGTAAACTTGAGGAGATGACCGGAAGGATTACCTTCAGGATCACAGAGATTTCCACAGCACTTGAGGAGATGTCGTCAACCATTCAGCATATGGCTCAAAATGCCCAGGAGGCGTCCGGGTCGGCAGTGAACCTGAGCGAAAAGTCCATGGCGGTAGAAAGGGATATCGAGTCCAATATGAATAACATTGAGGATCTACTAAAGAGGATCGAGACCTGGGCAGAAAACAACAGGGCGTTGTCAACAGTTACCGACCACATCCACAAGGTGTTGATAACTATCAAGGACATAGCAGATCAGACAAACCTCCTTGCCCTGAACGCCGCCATTGAGGCTGCCAGGGCAGGAGATCAGGGAAGGGGGTTTGCCGTGGTGGCGGAGGAGGTAAGGAAACTTGCCGAAAAGACCGCTGATGCCACTGAGGAAATAGCCCTGCTTGTAAAGGATGTGGAGAGAAAGACGAAAGAATCACTGGATACAATGGATGACACACTTCAAACGATAGAGGGGACAAAGGAGTCATCAGAGCGAGGGCTTAAGTCCGTCAGGATGATAGTGAGAGAGGTAAAGGCCGTTACGGAGACAATTTCTCAACTTGCAACCGCCATTGAGGAGCAGTCGTCGGTAACCGGAAATATCTCTGAGAATATGGAAAACATCCGGGAGGAGACGGAGTTGATGAAGCGCCTCTCCGAAGAGATCGCACAGGCAGGAAGGGTTCTTAGTGACCTTTCGCTCAACCTATATAGCAGCCTTGCCACTATAAAAAAGGATGGACGTGACGAGAAGATGGAGGAGTATCTCCGTGGATTTGCAACTACTCTCACATCAAAGATTACAGAGGATGTGGATCAAGGGTTGATCAGACAGGAAACCCTGTTTGATTTTACTTACGAAAAAAGGGAGGATGGAAAATTTTCAAGCCGGTTTGATAACTACTTTGAGGTTCAGATACTACCGCTCCTGAAGAGGTGGAAAACGGTCGATAATAACATGGTTTATGTTGTGGTGATGGACAGAAACGGTTACATCCCCGTACACCTGAACCCCGAGAGGTCAGGCGTGAGGATGGAAGATCCCATATCACAGGCAGGTGCAAAGACTGAAGTGATACTGGGGCAGGCGTTCAGGAGACCCAGAGAGGCAGGGGGAGAATTAGTAAACGATATCTCCGCCCCACTGTTTATAAAGGGCAGACACTGGGGCTGTGTGCGAATAGGTTACTTCCCATTGATTGAAGGTGAATCTTCATCAGCGGGTGTCAAAAAGGTGATGGCGGGGAGGGAGTGATATTTAGTAGAACAAGTATTTCGGGTTTTTGAAGATGTTGAGTGCCCGGGATGTTAACTGATTTGGCGGTTTTGTATATAGCATTATTTATGTTATTATTTTTTATATTTGGTAATGCCGGTGCAGGCGGACAGACCTCCATCAAGACCGGACTGGATGCGATAATTTATTAAATCATAAATAAACAATCCATGTTCAATGATGGTAATAATTAAACCGGTGGTCAATTCCGGTTACTTCAGTAATTGCGGGAATGCGGACTTTTCCTGAGTTCAGTCTGCCGATCAATATCTCGGTTGAATACAATTTTAGTACAAAATGAATCAGGTTTGGTTGATATGAGAATACGATGCCCCATATGCAGAAGTTACACAACCTGGGAGGAAAACCCCTGGCGGCCTTTCTGCTCTGAGAGGTGTAAACTGATAGACCTGGGCAAATGGGCGATGGGTGAATACTGGATAGAGGGTGAAAAGGTGGAGGAGGAGAATGGAGATATTCAGAAAGATCGCTGAGGAGCGTATAAGGAGGGCGATGGAGGCAGGGGAGTTTGATAACCTCTCCAATGCCGGTAACCCCATAAACCTTGATGACGATTCGTTTGTGCCTGAAGACCTGCGTGCTGCATACCGAGTGCTCAAGAATGCAGGTTGTTTGCCGCCGGAACTGGAACTGAGAAAAGAAATAGTTAATCTCAAAGACCTTATTGAGACACTTGACGATGATACCGAGAGGCTTAAACGGATAAGAGAGTTAAACTTCAGGATAATGAAACTCAATCTGCTCCGTGAGAGGAGTTTTTCCTTAGGTCTGGTTCCTGAGTATGAGGGGAAGATGGTGGAGAAACTAATAGGGTGATTCGGGGGTAGTTGTTTTAGTTGCCTTATACACTAAAAGCGTTTACAGGCCGAACTTCTGGTAGCAAGGATTACACTGCTTCTTTAGTCCTCTCCTTTTTCTTATGAATAAATTCCTTACAGAGGTAAGGCACTTCTATGAAGGGCTTCATAGGTGATGTTAATGACCCTTGCACACATCCGACGTGTGAAAGAGTTCACCTGTTTCACAGTTAGGCTATTCTTAAAAAAAGGTCTGGAGGATGTTTAATAACAGTAAGTGTCATTTCTTATTCAGTCAGAACTGCCCTAAAGGCGCTGAAAATCGACAGGTTTCATCAAGGGGATGACTATGTGGCTCTTTATCTGCCCCTAATGTCTGAATGTATTATGATATACTTTTAAAATGGTAAGACTCATAAAGAAAAGCGCCAAAAAGACGGGGTTGCCTCCTGGAACACCCGTCTTTATCGGTGAGAAGAAGACCGAAGAAGTCAAAATAACCATTATTGATTTTGACCGAGATAACTGTAATATCATTGAACCTCCTCAGGTAGAAGAATGCAGCAGGTATAGAGATACCTCTACTGTTACATGGATCAATGTGGCAGGCATTCATGATATTTCCATCATAGAATC
>CAYMML010000082.1:0-9358 GCA_964391515.1 uncultured Thermodesulfovibrio sp.
TGTGTATGGTTTTTTATACATTTTATACATTATTCTGGATATATTAGACCTTTTTTGTCTTTATTTCTTAAATTACTTAAATTGGCACCTGTTTTGCTTTTAAGCAGGCAAAAATTTTAATGGAGGAGGATTTGGTTATGAACAAATGGTTAAGGGTGCTTGGTATGGTATTTCTTGCACTCACCTTGGTTCTCTCTGCCTGTGGTGGCGGAGGCGGTGGAGGTAATGGTGGTGACGATAAGACCGGACATTACGAAGGTGGCGGTGACGATAATGGGGGATACGGTGGTGGTGCAGATGATGGAGACTCAGGCGGCGGTGGTGACAATGGAGGTTCAGGAGGTGGAGGAGGCAATGTAGCGGGCAATTTTACGGTTCTTGCATGGAACGACCTCGGTATGCATTGTGAAGATAAGGACTTCTCCGTATTTTCTATATTACCTCCTTACAACACCCTGCATGTCCAGGTTGTTAAACGGTCTTCTTCGGGCATCCAGGCGCTTGATCTTGCAAACAACACAGAGGTGCATGTCTATTACGAGTCTGCACCTGATCCGGAATCCGGCTCTATCAACACCATAAGCAGCACAAAGACGAACTTCTGGGATTACGCAGATACACTCTTTGGGGTGAGCCTTTCACCGGATATTGGACTTACCGGATATCCGACGCCAGGTAGAACGCCGGTTGAGATAACGAACTATGACAGTACATACAGATATTTTGAGGCATCCGGCATCCCCATAGTCCCCATTGACGACAGTGGCAAACACAACTTTTATCCACTTGTCAGGGTGACGGCAAAAGACAATCAGGGTAATCTTCTTGCAAGCACAACAACGGTTCTCCCTGTAAGCGATGAGATGACCTGCGTTGCATGCCATGGCTCATCATCCGGCTACTCCCCGGCAAAACCCTCCTCAGGATGGGAGAACGACCCTGATGAGGAACTGGACTACCGCTGGAATATCCTGAAGAAACACGATGAGTTAGAGGGCACCACACTCTATAACACCGCAAAGGGCGGCTCACCCATCCTCTGTGCCTCGTGCCATTCGTCCAATGCATTACCAGGAACCGGTGTTTCAGGCATAAAACCACTTACAGAGGCAATACACGGGATGCATGCAGGTGTTGTTGATCCGCAAAACGGTAAGACAATGGATGAGTCAACCAACAGGACATCTTGTTACAGGTGCCATCCCGGCCAGTCTACCCAGTGCCTCCGTGGTGCAATGGGGAACTCAGGAATACAGTGTCAGGACTGCCATGGCAGTATGTCCGATGTTGGCTCACCAGGCCGTGAGGGCTGGTTCGATATGCCCACTTGTCAGAACTGCCATTATGACGGAAAGAGGGAAAGCACCGCCTTTTCTGGTAATTCATTTCGTCAGGTCTCTGATAACAGATTTGCAACAACCCCCGATACCCCCGTTTCAGGTGTGAGCCTTTACAGGTTTAGCAAGGGTCATGGCGGTCTTCAGTGTGAGGCATGCCATGGTTCTACACATGCCATTTATCCAAGTTCTCACTCCGGGGACAACCTTCAGAGTATTAACCTCCAGGGTTATGCAGGCACTATAAGGGAATGCTCTGTATGTCACGACTCAGTTGCATTTACAACCACAGGCGGGCCACACGGTATGCACACTATTGGACAGGCGTGGGTAAACGGCCATGGAGAAGGTCACTCCGGAGGCATCTCAGAGTGTGCATACTGCCACGGTTCCGACTACAGGGGCTCCTTCCTTTCAGAGGTGAAGACCACAAAGACATTCTCCACAAAGTGGGGAACCCGGACATTTAACAAAGGACATCAGGTAAGTTGTTACGACTGCCATAACGGCCCCAACGAAGGGGATTAAAAAACACTCATACCTTCCAACCCCTCCTGATAAGGGGGAGTGTGGTTTTAAAACTCACTCCCCCTTCTTTTTATGATATAATCGTCATCATGTTTTCAAAAAAAGGGTATGCACTTATCATCTTCTGCAAGGCACCAATTGGCAGAATAGTCAAGACCCGCCTCTCACCACCTCTTTCTGAATCTCAACGGCTTAAACTTTACCTTTATCTTCTTGAAAAAAACATCAAAACACTCGGTAATCTTCCTTTCACAGATACCATCCTCTACTACACACCCCCGGAAGGCAGCAGGTTATTTGAAAGATACGGCCTTAAAGGATTTCCCCAATCAGGCAAAAATCTTGGAGATAGAATGTATAACGCACTTGTGGATACCTTCTCTCATGGATACAAAAGATGTGTCATCGTTGGCGTGGATTTACCTGAAATGTCTGGAGAAATAGTAATCAACGCATTCTCTGCACTTGATGACGCCGATCTTGTCATTGGCCCCGCCCTTGATGGTGGCTACTACCTTATAGGCATGAAAAAGCCGATGAAAGAAATATTCGAAGATATCCCATGGTCAACCAGCAACACACTCAAGGCAACCCTTAAAAAGGCAGAATCCATCGGTCTTTCCTTCCACTTAACCCAACCACTTTCAGACCTTGACACCCCTGAAGACCTGAAACGCTTCCCCGACCTTCTAAGATTATTAGAGCCCTGAAAAAGTGCACTTCGTAAGTGCACTTTTTCAGGATATGAAACCCTTTATGGTCTTTAACACCTCATCAGGACTGGTAACCGGTCTTGCACAGGTCTTCCCCCTGCAGATATAAACGGCAGGTTTTGAGGAAAGTCCATCCCTTTTTATCAACTCTATATCTTTTTTTATCTCCAGCACCCTGATGCTTAAAAGTGGATAATCCACCCTGTTTATAACCGAAAGGTAATCGCTGAGCGTTCCTTTTTTATAAACTATCTTTATCTCAATTGGTCCTTTAACATCCCACAAAAGCACCCTGCCCAGAAGTCCTGCATAAACGGGATAACTGTCGTAGTAATGAAGACATTTTTTTGTCAGTTCTTTAAGTATTATGTCTTTACCTCTTTGTGGCTGTAAAAAGTAGATTTTTTTCAGAAAGTACAGGGTTTCATACCAGATCATCCTTTCGTTGTAATGGTAATACGGGCCCTTCAACCATTGAGACAACACCGGTTTTTTCAGGGTTATAAGGAACTTTCCATCCTTCAGATAATCTCTGTAAATGATTGTTTCCAACTCCTGTGCCAACTCAAGATACTCCCTTTTGCCTGTTACATTGTAAAACGAGATCGACGCAAGACCAAATAGTGCATTGTCCCTCAGAAGACCAGAAACATGCACCTTCCCACCCCTGTAGTAATGATACACTCCTACTTCAGGATGGTATAGTTTATCTTTCAAAAATCCTATGCCTCTTCTGGCAAGGGAAAGATACTTTTCGTCTAAAGTGGCATTGTATGCATCTATAAGCCCCATTACCATTACAGATGCCCTGTCTGTGTAAACGGTCTTGTCCACAGCCGGTTTATTAGATTTATCCCTGTTGCTGTTTTTATAATACGCCTCATCAGCATCCTGGCTTCCGTAAAACTCACCATTTTCACCAGTCAGGTTATTTTTCACATATCTTACAATGTCATCAAGCATTTTCAGGTACTTTTTATCGCCATATCTCCTATATGCCCTTGCATAATTTGAAAGCATGTTCCCGTTAGTCTCAAGCATCTTTTCGTAATGTGGTGCCGACCAATCCCGCCTTGTGGAGTATCGGAAAAAGCCTCCCTCAATTTTGTCGTGTATCTCTCCGTTAGCCATACCGTCCAGCGTTATCTTAACGGCTGAATCCAGTTCTTTATCTTTTCTTACTGTTATAGAGTAATCAAGGAGAAAATCAATTGCCGAGGGGTTAGGAAACTTCTGATATCCTCCAAAACCCCCATATCTTCTGTCGTGATACCTGAGCAACATTTCCTTGATACTGTTTATCAGACCAATTGATACAGCACTCACAGGTGGCTCTTCTTTTGTGTTTTCCTCTTTTGTCTGCGCATTTCTATAGTTGCCATTTCTGTACCTCTCAAGCACCCTTTTTAGCCGTAAAAGCATCTCATCAGGGGGTATATAGGTTCCCCCATCAAGGATCACCCCTTCAGGGCTGAGAAACACCGTACTTGGCCATCCACCCTGGTTATATATGGCGTCTATGTCAGGTCGCATGTCAGAATCCACACGGATTGCCACAAAATACCTGTTTATGAACTCTATAATCCGCAAATCTGAGTATGTGGTCTCATCCATCACATGACACCAGTGGCACCAGACCGCACTGAGGGAAAGGAGAACGGGTTTCTTACTACTGTGTGCCTCTTCAAAAGCCTCTTTGCCCCACTGTTTCCATTTTATCTCTGCTGCCCTGTTCGGGTTCGGAGAAAACCTGAACCCTGATGCAGTAGCAGCAGGGGTGAATAAAAGGGAAATCAAAACCACATATACGAAAAACCGCCTCATTTCTTTTATAATATAACACTTTTCATTTTTAACTTACTGGAGGATTACATGAAACAGGAAGTAGAAATTTACCAGGGAGGACAACTTGTAAAAAAAGAGGTGATGAAACTAAAACAGATAAAAGAATTAAACGATGTGATAGTTTACGAAAACGAGGATGGTCGGGCGGTTGTTTATTTCAAGGCAAAAGACAAATACATTCTTATCTCTAATGAGATGGCTTAAAGTGGAGGTGCTATGAGGTTTTCCAATCTGCTCATTCCCACACTAAGAGAGGTTCCTTCGGAGGCTGAAGCAGTAAGCCATAAACTGCTACTCCGTGCTGGATATATACGTCAACTTGCAGCAGGCCTATACATATATCTGCCTCTTTTCTGGCGTGTCCTTGAGCGTATAAACGGGATAATACGCCAGGAGATGAACAGAATCGGCGCACAGGAGATGTTGATGCCCGTCCTTCATCCTGCTGAGGTATGGGAAAAGACCGGCAGGTGGTTTGAAATAGGGGACGAGATGTTTCGCCTAAAGGACAGGACAGGAAGACAGATGTGCCTTGGAATGACCCATGAGGAGATAATGACATGGCTTGCCTCGAGGGAGATCCGATCCTACAGGGACCTTCCCCAGATATGGTATCAGATACAGACAAAACTCCGTGACGAGGCACGGCCAAAGAGTGGCATAATGCGTACCCGTGAGTTCATTATGAAAGACTCCTACAGTTTTGACCGTGACGAGGAGGGACTCGCCAGGTCTTATGAACTTCATATCGATGCCTACGACAGGATTTTCAGCCGCTGCGGCATTAAGTTTTACAGAGTGGAATCAGATCCCGGGATGATGGGTGGGGCGATGGCACATGAGTATATGGCACCCTCACCTGCCGGTGAGGATGATGTGGCAATATGTGATTCCTGTGGTTACAGGGCAAATGTGGAACTTGCAAAGAGTTTATCTCCAGAACTGAATAAAATAGAGATGGATTTTGAGGAGGTTCACACTCCTGAGAAAAGAACCGTTCAGGAGGTCTCTGAGTTTCTTGGTGCTACTGCACAACACTTTATAAAGAGCCTCCTATACATTGCAGAGGACAAACCTGTGCTGATCCTTATAAGGGGTGATCAGGATCTGCAGGAGAAAAAGGTTGAACATATCCTTGGAACCATAAGACCTGCCTCCAAAGAAGAGGTTATAGATATACTCGGTGTAGAGGCAGGCTTCATAGGCCCTCATGGTCACAAGATCAGAATACTTGCTGATGAGACACTTCGTGAAGGCAGTTACATAAGCGGTGCTAACAGGAAGGACTACCATGTAAAGGGATTAAAGGCAGGAGTTCATTTTAACCCTGAGTGGCATGATCTTCACATTGCAAAGGAAGGGGACAGATGTGTACACTGTGGCGGTAGTCTAAGAATCGAGAGGGTAATTGAGATCGGGAACATCTTTAAACTTGGTACGAAGTACTCAGTCCCACTTGGGGCGACTTATCTGGATGAAAACGGAAAGGAGCGCCCCATCATCATGGGCAGTTATGGCATAGGGCCTGCAAGGATTGCAGCGGCATCCATAGAGCAGAGTCATGATGAAAAGGGTATCATCTGGCCTGGTAGCATAGCCCCATTTGATTTTCATATCCTGCCATTGAATATGGGCGATAATAAAACCGTAGATACCGCCACCAGGATATACAATGACCTCACTGAAAAGGGCTTTGAACCCCTTCTTGACGATCGAAACGAGCGTGCTGGTGTCAAGTTCAACGATGCCGACCTCATAGGAATACCGGTTCATATCGTCATAGGAGAGCGAAACCTTAAAGAAGGCAATGTTGAGATAAAGATCAGAAAGACAGGCCAGAAGGTAATCGTCCCTGTTGGAGATGTGATAAGTCGGGCTCTCGAGATACACCAGTCGTTATAAACTCCCTGTTATGGGTATCCCAAAGGAACCAGAAAGGGTAATACTCTTTACCGGACTTCTTTATACCAGTAAAAGTGTTCTCCACGACTGTCTGAAAAAACTTTCCACCCGCTTTGGAAGTTTGCTTTTTGAAAGTCCTGATGAAAAATGGGATCACTCGGAGTACTATCGTGAAGAGATGGGCTGGCCAATATACAGAAAATTTTGTGCCTTTAATCGGTTGATAAACCCGGAGGAGATTGTGGATATAAAACTATGGACAAACGCTGTTGAACAGGAATACGCCGAATCCGGGAAAAGAAAAATCAACATAGACCCCGGATATCTGGCACTTTCAAAGGTGGTACTTGCTACAACAAAAAACTATGCACACAGGATATATTTAGGAAAGGGTATTTACGGTGAGGTTACCCTTTATTATAGAAAAGGTGGTTTCATATCACATGACTTTACATATCCTGATTATCAAACCAAACTGGCAATGGACTTTTTTAACAAACTGAGAATTCATTTGAAGGAAATGTTACAAAATGAATAAAACCAGAATAATCCTGTTGTTTTTATTTTTATCACTACTGTTTTGGGTAACCGACTCGGTTATTGATTACCTCTTTCATTATGAAGAGAGTTTCGTTTATGTATTTATTCAAGATAAGAGGGAACTATCATTTCGCTTAATAGCAGTTGTATTTTTTCTCTTTGCCGGCATTATCACGGCGAGAATTTTCGAAAAATCCGCCTTGGTTCAAGGCAGACTCTCAGAAAGTGAAGAACGATACCGTTCCCTTGTGGAATCCACAGAAGACTCCATCTATCTCATTGATCGTGAATACAGGTATCTTTTTATGAACAAGCGTCACCAGCAACGGATGGGGTTAATAGGTGACAATTATATCGGGAAAAAATACGCAGATTTTCACTCCGAAAAAGAGACTGAAGAGTTCAAAAAACAGGTGGACAAAGTCTTCAAGACCGGCAGGTCTTTTCAGGAAGAACACAAGAGTGAACGGGATCGGAAGTTTTTCCTTCGCACACTGAGCCCTGTACTTGATAAAGACGGAACCGTTACAGGGGTTACAATAGTCTCAAAGGATATAACAAGGCTTAAAGAACTCGAAAAGACACTACACACGCTATCCGTTACAGACGAACTTACAGGTCTATACAACAGAAGGGGTTTTTTCACTCTTGCAGAGCAACAGTTGAAACTTGCAAACCGCTCAAAGAAGGGCATATATCTCCTCTATGCAGATGTAAATCTTCTGAAAAAAATAAACGACACTTACGGCCATGCAGAAGGTGACAGGGCGTTAAAGATAATTGCCAGCATACTCAAAAAGAATTACCGTGAGTCAGACATTATTGCAAGGATAGGTGGGGATGAGTTTGTTATCATCCCCGTTGGAACGGCTGATGATAAAATTGAGGTCATCAGAAACAGGTTTTATAAAAAACTGGATGAATATAACGAAAATAGGGATCATGAATATCCTATCACCATAAGCATAGGGTTGTCATTCTATGACCCTTCAAATCCCATTACGCTGGAAGAACTTATCGAGGAAGCAGACAGGGATATGTACCGATCAAAGAAAACGGGTAAGATCACTCCCTGATTTCATATTTTTTTGAGTAACCCCTTGGAGTAATCATATAATCTTTCCATCTGAAAGTCTCGGAATTGCCGATTATTAGCAAACTGTTCATATCCACCTTTTCGTAAGGTATCCTGGATAGGTCTGTGAGAATTACCTCTTCACCCTTTCTCATAGCATTTCTGACCACACCAACAGGGGTCTCTGGAGATCGGTGTTGCATTATAATATTGATAGCCTTTTCAAGATGCTCTTTTCTTCCCTTACTCCTGGGATTATAAAGCACTATAATAAAGTCACCTTCTGAAGCGAGAGCCAGTCTTTTCTGGATAATATCCCAGGAGGTCAGCCTGTCAGAAAGGCTTATTGAGACAAAATCGTGCATCAGTGGTGCCCCTAAAAGTGCCGATGCAGCCACAAAGGCAGGAACCCCCGGAACGACCTCAAGCACAGCCCTTTCTCCAAAGGACTGGTAAGTATGACTGATCAATTCCAAAACCAGCCCTGCCATGGCATATATCCCTGAATCTCCACTACTTACAAGGGATACCCTGTTACCATTTAGTGCCTGCTCTATGGAGTATTTACATCTTTCTATCTCTTTGGTCATACCTGTTGAAAATACCTCTTTCCCATCCACCATATCACTTATGAGTTTTATATATCCTGTGTATCCTACCACAATTTGTGACGACTCAATAGCCCTGGCAGCCTTTACAGTAAGGTGCTCCTTACCCCCAGGCCCTATGCCAACTATGTAAAGAATGCCCTTATGCTCTGTATTCATGTGAAAACCCCTTTGCATATAATTTTGACCTTTTTCCTGTTCGTTTAATTGATGCTTGTAATGCATCACCCACGATTATTAGAGCGGTCTTCTTAATTCCCGCATCCAATACCTTTGAGGGTAAATCTCTCAGAACGCCCCTGATTACTCTTTCCTCCTTCCATGATGCCTTATAAACAACTGCAAAAGGTGTATCTTCTGTGTATCCACCCTTTAAAAGTTCTTCCTTCACCATTTCAACCATGCCGATACTGAGAAAAATAACCATCGTAGTGCCATGGCTTGCGAGAGAGGCAAGGGATTCTTTTTCTGGAACAGGTGTTCTTCCTGCAAGGCGTGTGAATATTACCGTCTGGCTTACTTCAGGAATTGTAAGTTCCTGAGAAAGAGTTGCAGCGGCTGCAGAGGCAGAACTCACCCCTGGAACCACCTCAAAGGGGATGTCCTTTTCCTTAAGGATTTCAATCTGTTCAGATATGGCACTATAAAAGGCGGTATCCCCTGTGTGAAGCCGAACAACCTTTTTCCCCTTTTTTACTGAATCAATCATAATGCTCATTATCTCTTCAAGGGTCATCCCTGCAGAGTTGAAGATGTCTGCCTTTACATCTTTTATAAGTTCTGGATTTACGAGGCTTCCAGCATAGATGA
>CAYMML010000083.1:0-9200 GCA_964391515.1 uncultured Thermodesulfovibrio sp.
TTTACGATCGAATAAAATCGCATTTAATCCGGTTTCGATGGAGTTCTGCCTGCCTCAACTGACATTATTAAAGTTACTAATAGTATTACTGTTCTTCAACGGACAGGATTATTCTTTGACTGTTCCTAAAAGGACAACTTATACCAAAAACTCGCCCCACATCAGCCCTTTTCACCTGGCACCTTCTTTGCTTATTAAATTTCAGACAGTAAGTTTTTAGGTGGTGGGCATTCCACCTTTTAGGGCATCTTAAGCACGGCGCTTCCCTGCAAATGCCTTCCGGTGTTTTGCAGGAAAGAGAAGTTCATAATGAAAGGGAAGACAGATCATCTTACGACAATAGACCTTAAGGGTATGGGATGCCCTCACCCTACTGCGGTAGTCCTGAACAAACTACGAAACATGCAAAAGGGGGATCTCATACAGGTGATCACAGATACTGCGGCAGCGGAAGAAAGCATACTGAAACTCTGCCATGGTTCAGGGCATCAGATACTAAAGACCACAAGGGAGGCAGGACTGACAACCCTTTTGATAAGAAAACAGGGATGACCCTCCCCCTTTAGGCCGGACCAGGCTCGTCCTGGTCTGTGCCCCCTTTTTCTAAAAGGTTGGTTCATTATTACATTCAGACGATAGGGAGGTGCATATGTCAAAAAAAATCGCTCTGCTCGTAAGAGACCGGCAGAAGGATGCGCTCAGAATGGGTGTGGGGATCATCCTTCTTGACGACCAGGTGGATGTCTATCTCCTTGATCATAAGGTTGAGGAGACTGATGAAAACACCCTGAACCTTGAAACAATGAAGGAACTGGAAATGAATATCTACACAAACACTCCAGAAAATGAGGGCTACGAACAACTGGAAACGGAAGTAATTGGCAAGAAACTTTTAGATTACGACCATATCATCGCATATTGACAGGGAGGTATCTATGAGGGTGCTTTTCATATTTAAACAGGATCTCACTGAAACCGGCGAGGCCTTCCGCAGGGTTCTCTCAAAAGAATCAGACCTCTTCACAATTGACTTAAGAGAAGAGAAGGACTATGATAAGATAGTCAGGGAGATCGAACAGTCAGACAGGGTTATATCATGGTAAGGAGGCGATAAGATGACACTTGGAATACTCGTAAACTCAGACAAACACAAAGATCACCTGATCGGGATCACCAGGGCTGCCCTTGGAAGGGGGCATGAAGTAATTATATTTATAATGGACTCGGGCACCAGACTGCTTGAGGACGCAGATGTTACCGCCCTTTCAAGCCTTGAGGGGGTAAGCATGAGTTTTTGCGACCATAATGCCACCGGGTTCAACATAGATAAGTCAAAGATACCCGACGGTGTTGTTTGTGGAAGCCAGTACAACAACGCCCAGATGCAACACAATGCAGACCGTGTTATTGTGTTATGATTTTAGATGAACACTCAAAAGCAGGAAGGGCTCCTGAGGCATGAACAGCACCTCCTGATTGCCTTTGCAGGTGCAATTTATTTCCCCCTCTTCTACACCCTGCGTTTTCTTGACGACAACAGTTTCGCCCGCTGGGGATGGGTCTTTGGAAAACATAACTTCGGAAGCATATTCCTCCTGCTTCTGGGCGTATCCCTTGCATTAACCGTAGTCTTTTTTATCAACAAACGCCATCATATGGAGCCTCTCATCTGGCTTTCCTTTCCGCTTGTGTTTTTCCTAACCCGCTCTGAACCGGAGATGCTCATCGATAGTGGCCGCTATTTCATCCAGGCAAAGTATTTATCCCTGAACGGACCCTTATACTTCCTCTCTCAATGGGGCAAAGAGATACCTGCCTGGACAGACCTTCCCCTAATTCCGTTCCTGCATGGAATGGTGTTCCGGATTTTCGGTGAAGAGAGAATTTTTATACAACTTCTCAACACATTCTTTGTAACAGGCTCGGGCATACTGCTTTACAAACTCTCCGAAGAACTTGCCGGGCACGATACAGGTATTTACACGGCGGGTTTTCTCCTTTCGTCTCCCTATATATTGAGCCAGAGCCCACTTATGCTCGTTGACATTCCTATGATGTTCTTTTTCCTCCTTGCCCTCTTTTTCGTGACAGAAGGGGTTTATAAAGGTGGGGTATTCCGCCTTTTGGTTGCCGGGGTGACAGCAGCCACTTTCTTTCTGACCAAGTACTCCGCCCTTCTGTTTATCCCCTTTTTTCTTATAACAATACTTGCAAACCCAGAAACACCACTCAATAAAAAGACTGGCCGTCTTTTCGTGATCTTCCTGATTGAGTGTGTGCTTCTCATCCCCTTTTTTGTCCCCTTCAAAGATGTGATTATGACGCAGATAGGTATTCTCAGCGGGTTTCAATACTCCCACCTCGGCAGTTGGCAGGAAGGGTACATCTCCACCTTTTTCTTTCAGATACACCCCTTTGTTACTGTGTTTTCATTGGCCGGAATACTCATCGGGTTACGGAAGAGACCCTTTGTAGGAATGGCAGGAATCCTTTTCATATCCATACTTCTGCTCCTTGGAGTCAAAAGGATAAGATACACCCTCCCCCTCCTTCCGGTATTCTTTATGGCAGGTGGTTATGGGCTGAAGATGTTGGTTGGTAAAAGGGTTGTGAGGGCACACTTACTCCTTACAACCCTGACCCTCAGTTTTATAATCTACTCCTTCGGTTACCTTCCGTTCTTTAAAACTACTGCCATGAACAACCTCACTCTTGCAGGGGAAATGCTGGATAAACTACCAGGAAACGGCGTAGAGGTGACTGCAGGGCATCCTGACCAGAGAGGGGATTTGCATGGAAGGGGTGTAAACCCTGTGATCACCATCCCATTACTTGATCTTTTTACCAGAAAAGAGATATGTAACGGACAAAGGTGGACATCAAAAGAGGAGTCGCACAAAAACTCATCCGTCAGGTTTACCTGGGAACTGAGGAAACCCCCTTACTATAACTGTAAAGGGGATGCCCGGTATAGAGTGGAGATATCTGACGATGGGGCTGTTGCTGAATCAACGGGAAGGGGCACTTCAATAATAGCCGTGTTTCAACAAAAAAGCGGTGCCTTTCGTTTCAGCCCCCTTGTCATTATCAGGGAAAAGAACCTGTCCATAACAGACCAGTAATGATAGGTGGTTGTCCTTTTTGGAACAGGAAAACTCCCCGATTTTCAGGGGTAGGACTTCTTAAACAACCGGGGGAAAATCTCCATTTCAGATTCCACACCAGTTCGTTCCTCTCAGAAGCCCTGTTTTTTACGATCTTATGGTCTTTCATAATCAATCCAATAAACATTAACAATCGAACACTTTCCAGGTACTCCCATTGATGGCACAGTCTTTGCTTTCAGATCAACAGTAGAATGGAAAACAAAGAAAGGGAGGTAACGAGGTGGAAATAACAGTGCCAAGGAAAAACAAGGTCTGGGCATTCATTATTGTCGGGTTCTTTGTTCTTGTCAGCATAGCCACATACGCCTGGCATGAGTACTATGTCTATCTCCAGGCCTATCTATGGTTCGGGTTCATCTACGGGATGTGCCTTCAGTATGGAAGGTTCTGCTTTGCTTCAGCCTTCAGAGACCTCTTTGCAGTGGGTGTGCCCAGGATGGCGGTGGGCATAATGATCGCCACCATCCTTTTCGGTTTTACTTCGGCCTTTGTGAACGCAACCGGCTGGAGCACCTTTCATCCGGCACCTACCAGCATCCATGCTGCAATTGCAGGGCTCATCTTCGGTATAGGGATGGTCTTCGCCGGAGGCTGTGCATCGGGCTCACTTTACAAAACGGGTGAGGGCAATGGGGTCTCACTCCTCGTGGTTCTCTCGATAAGCCTCACACAGTCCTCCTTTGTCGATATGGGCGGATGGCTCAACAAACTCGTTCCCCAGTCATGGGCGGAATCTGCACTTCAGAAGGGTCTTCCCGATTCTATAAATGTTGCAGACGGCTGGATAGACCAGTATCTTGCCGGCTATGTTTGGAACCAGCCGGTGCTCAGGTTTGCAGAGATGCTGGGGATGAAGACCGACTCCGTTACAGGGGCATTTATCGGCAACCTGCTCATTGGGGTAGTGCTTCCGGCAACCATAATCCTTACATGGGTTTACATAGTCTGGGTGAGAAAGAACTACATAAAAAAGATCAAGGAACAGAAGCGGGGCGGCATCACCATTGGTGACCATTTAAGGGGGTTCTGGTCGATGGTCTCCGCATCCAAGAGGACATCCGTTGCAGGGCTCTTTCTCGGTATCGCCTGCGGGCTTCAGATGTTCGTGATTGAGGGGCTAAGGATGAAGTTCGGCGTAAAGAATGCAGGCACCCTCCTTCACCGGCTCGGGTTTGACTTCGGGCTCTCTGCAAAGGGAACGGTCTTCGATCCGGGCTACTGGTATGTGACAACACAGGAGGCGCAATGGGTCGGCTGGGTGATGCAGAAACTCGGCTGGGATCACATGGATAACATATTCTTCGGCTGGGTAAACGGGATACCAAACCCGGCCTTCAATCCGGCAGACTGGATGTCTGTGGCACTCATAGGTGGAGCCGCCGTGATGGCACTTTTACACAACGAGTTCAAGTTCAAGGCACCCACCCGTGAACTTGCCGTCTGGGCTATCCTTGGTGGGTTCTTCATGGGCATCGGTTCAAGGCTTGCCCTGGGCTGTAATATCGGTGGATTTTTTGTAAGGGCAGCAAACGGTGACCCCTCGGGTTGGCTCTTCGGCGTGGGCATGATAGGCGGTGCCTACATAGGTGTAAAGTTCTTTAACTGGTGGACAGAGAGAAAGATGGCAAAGGAGATGGAGGCACTTGAGTTTGATCTCTGAAAAAACACACACCCATATTTTTAAGAATAAAGGAGGTAAGTGAAGATGGCAATGAAGTTTGAAAAAAAAGGCGAAGGCAG
The DNA here is from genome assembly GCA_964391515.1 of uncultured Thermodesulfovibrio sp. Taxonomy (GTDB): domain Bacteria; phylum Nitrospirota; class Thermodesulfovibrionia; order Thermodesulfovibrionales; family JdFR-85; genus WFTX01. The sequence goes on from CAYMML010000083.1 coordinate 4,908, forward strand.
GTATCTTCTGGATGTGAAGGGGTATGTCTGCCCGCATCCGCAGATTTACACCAAAAAGGCGCTTGAAAAACTCCAGGCGGGCGACATCCTGGATGTGGTTTTCGACAACCCCTCATCCTCGGAGTCCATTACCGCCATGTGCGACACAAACGGCAATGAGATAGTGGAAAAGAAGATGGAAGGCGGCGTCTTTACCTTTTCCATCAAGAAGGGATGATGGGGGTGCAGATGAAAAACACACCACTTTGGATAATAATCATCATCGTTGTTGGGTTCCTCGGGTTCATGATGGGTTACGCCGTGCCTCCGTTTATGGAGGTGGGCTTTGGACATGGTGGAGAGGCTGTTCAGGAAGGCTCCCCCCAGGAAGAGGAACTGATGAAACAGTACGAACAACTCTACCAGGATGTAGAGGGTGAGGAATCCCAGCAGAGTGGAGAATAAGGAGGCCCGTTAATGAGTAGAGGCTTATGGATTTCGATCGCCGTGGTAGTCTGGCTCTTAGGGTTCATGGCAGGTTATAAGATATCCGCAAAGACCGGAACCGAGCCCGGATATTTCGAGGCGGTGGAGGCTGCCGGTTATGGTGGCGGAAGTGAACTCAAGGTGGAGGGAGTAAGTGATGAGATGATGGATTACTATAAAGAACTCTCTGGAGAGGAGGAATAGGAACGGCTATGAAGGTTCTTCTTGCAGTTGATGAAACAAAGGGGTCAAAGGCAGCGGTGGAGGTGTTCAAAAAGGTTTTCAGTTCTCAAAGGTTGGAAAAACTCATCCTCCTCACCGTCCAGAAGATGGAGGGCAAATCGGTTATGGACGACCTGCTCCTCAGTGATTCTGAGATAAATGAACTCCGTGAAGCCCTGAAGGGGACTGAATACCAGGAGATTCTTGACAGAAAATCAAGAAAGATCATTGAGCATTACGAAAACGAACTGAGCGAGATAGAGGCAGCCGAAAAGGAATCTACCATCCTTGAAGGGCACCCTGCAGAGGAGATACTGAAACTAACTGAGGATGAGGGTGTGGATCTGATAGTTATAGGCTCAAGGGGAGGAAGGAAGGGAAACTTCCTCGTTGGGAGCGTAAGCCGTGAGGTGATAAACCGCTCCAACGTCCCTGTGCTCGTGGGAAAATGAAGATCATCATGGGCGGCGGGCTTACAGGGCTTGCCGCCTCATACCAACTCGCGAACAACTCCATCCCCTCGCTGATCCTTGAGCGGGGAAGCACCTTAGGTGGGCTTGCCCGAACCTTTAATTCTGGAGGGTTCCGGTACGACCTGGGGGGACACCGGCTACTTACCTCTAACCGGTGGGTTGAGCAACTCTTCCGGGAACTCCTGGGTGATCACCTCCTTGAGGTGGAAAGGAAAAGCCAGATACTCCTTAATGGCAGATATTTCCACTATCCACTGAGGCCACTTAACGCAATAAGGGGGTTTGGTACCGCAACCTCATTAAAGATACTAAAGGACTTTCTCACCGAAAAGACAAGGGGGCTCTATCACCAGAGACCAAACCTCTCCCTTCAGGACTGGGTAACGAGCAACTTCGGACGATCACTCTTTGAGATATATTTCCGTGACTACTCAGAGAAGGTCTGGGGGATAGGGTGTAACCAGATAAGCAGCGAATGGGTGGCCAAACGGATACAGGGGATATCGCTCTGGAAGGCGATAAGGACTGCAATTACAAGGATGCGAAAACCCCAGGAACTAACCCTCTCAGACCGGTTTTACTACCCACTTGAGGGGATCGGGGAACTCCCCCGGGCAATCCTTAAAGCAACCCCCCACGCCAGGCTTGAGATAAACACCGAGGTGGTGGAGATCTACCATTCAGAAAGACGGATAACCGGCCTTACCGTCATGACTCCTGGCGGTCTAAGGCGTGTAAAGGGAAGTGGGTATATCTCAACCATACCGGTAACCACCCTTCTCCGGTCTCTGAGGCCGGTTCCACCTGAAGAGATAATGAACGAGGCACGGGAAGTAAAGTACAGGGATCTGATAGTCGTGGTGGTTATGCTCAGGCAGGATAGGGTGACAGACCTGAACTGGCTCTACATACCCCAAAAGACTGTACCCTTTGGGAGGATTCATGAGCCCGGAAACTGGAGCCCCATCATGTCTCCGCCTGGAAAGACTCACCTGGTGGTTGAGTACTTCACAAGCCGGGGTGAAGACCTCTGGGAGATGAGTGACTGGGCGCTGGAGTCTCTCACCACATACCACCTTGAAAAACTGGGAATAATAAACAGCAAAAATGTGATAGGCACAGAAACAAGACGGGTCTCCCATGCCTACCCCGTCTTCGATCTGGATTACAAAAAGAGGATGAAAAAAATCACCACATACCTCTCAGGGTTTCATAACCTAATCCTTGCAGGAAGGACGGGGGGGTTTGAGTATCTCAACATGGACGAGGCAATACTCTCCGGCATTGCTGCCGCTGAAAGGCTTGTTGCGCTACCCCATGGTGAGCCAACGATTAATATTACTGACCACCTGATTCCCCGAGGAGAGGAGATCAGGCTATGAAAATTCATCTTATAATTCCGCCCTGGCGGCCTGAAGATATATTCCCCACAAAGACCGCATCAGTGCAGATAAACTACTGGGAACCCCTTGGCACACTCTATGTGGCCTCTGTGCTCAGAGAAAAAGGCCATGAGGTGAGGTTTTCAAACGGTGCATTTCTTTCAGAAAATGAGATACTCTGCGAGGTGGAATCCTTTTCTCCGGATATTGCGGGCATCTACTCCACCACCTTCGGCTGGAAGAGGGCAAAGCGGATGGCAAGCAGGATAAAGGGGATATCAAGCGGGATATTTACCGTTGCAGGAGGCCCCTACCCGATTGCCATGAAAGATGTCGCCCTCTGGGATGCACCAGACCTTGATGGCCTCATTTACGGTGAGGGTGAGCACAGCATGTCCGCACTTGCAGATGCCCTCTCACAGGGCCGGTCTCTCCGGTCTGTAAAGGGGCTTATCTGGCGAACTGGTGGCAACAAGACCCTGACAAACCCACCCATGCCGCTCATTGAAGACCTGGACAGCCTCCCCTTCCCGGCCCGTGATCTCCTTGGCGACCCCATGAGGTACATACCGCCGCCTGCCACATACAGGCGAAAACCTGTAGCCGTGGTCATCACATCCAGGGGGTGTAACAGGAGGTGTATATTCTGCTTCCAGATAGACCGCCATCGCACAAAGGGGATAAGATACCGAAGCATTGACAATGTGCTCAAAGAGATAGAGCACTGCCTGAAAAAGGGCTACCGTGAGATAAAGTTCATAGACGACACCCTCGCATCCGATTACGGCAGGGCGCTCGAACTTGCCCAGGAGATAAAACGCCGCCGCCTTGACTTCACCTGGTTTGCCTCAGCCTGCGTAAGCCAGGTTGATGAGAGGCTGCTCAGGGCATTCCGTGATGCCGGCTGCTGGGCGATCCTGATGGGGGCAGAAAGCGGAGTACAGAAGAACCTGAACACCATAAGAAAGGGCATCACAATTGAGCAGACCAGAAGGGCGGTTCGGGCTGCGAAGGAGGCAGGGCTGAAGGTGTTTCTCCCCTTTATCATCGGCCTTCCCGGTGAGACCAAGGAGGAGGCACTCAAGACCATAGAGTTTGCCTGTGAACTCGACCCCTATGCGGCAAACTTCCACGCCCTCACCCCCTTTCCCGGCACCGAACTCTACGATCAAATCGAGAGATACGGTAGCCTCTCCGGAGACCTTGAAGACTACACATACCAGGGGGCGGCCTTCGTCCCCCACACCATGACGCGTGATCAGATCATCGAACTAAGGCAGATCGGGTTCAGAAGGTTCTACTCAAGGCCGGGGTTTCTTTTGAGAAGGGCACTCTCGGTAAGATCATTCCGTGACCTCCGGGTTGCATTCCTTGGTATAAAGAGCCTCATCTGGTTATGGATAAAGAGGGGGATTTTCTCGAAAAGCCGGGAAAACAGGACTAAATCAGTGCAAATTATAAAGTTTTCACCTTGAAATTGGTCGTTTTCTGGTATAATAACAAAAGAGCAGGCGCACTTCATGGAGAAGTTGTGTATAAAACTCTTTAAACGGGGTCAGAATCCGGGTGAAAGGGGAGACAGACCAAGGCATCAAGACACACCTTCCAAAGGGGAAGATAATCCGCACCCAGGTGGATCTACTCTACCGAAACCTACCCCTTGGCATCCTTGGTGCACTCCTTGTTTCCACAGTCCTTGCGCTGGTTCTCCTCAATCACACACCCCTTTGGGGGTTAGGCATCTGGTATGT
>CAYMML010000084.1:0-9147 GCA_964391515.1 uncultured Thermodesulfovibrio sp.
TACACTGGCAAAATAACCCCCTTTTTTCGTAAAATGGATAAATCATGTGCAAAAGAGTTATTAAAGGCGGGGTTCTGGTAGTCGGTGCGGCCGTGTTTTTTCTCTTCTTTGGGCTTGGCGTTTTGATTACACAGCATTCAGAGGCGGCACCGGTTATAACCGTTACGGAGGATGTGTACGACTTTGGGGAGGTCAAGCAGGGCGACGAACTTGAGCACACCTTTGTTATCAGTAACTCCGGTGATGAGACACTGGTGATAGAGAAGGTAACCTCATCCTGAGGGTGTACTGTTACGGCGGTCAGTTCAGACCGTCTGGGCCCCGGTGAGACGGCGGAAATAAATGCCCTCGTGCATACAAAGGGTAAGAGGGGGTTTATCACAAAGACCGTTCAGATAAGGAGTAACGATCCTGAACACCCGGTAAAGGTGCTGAAGTTAAAGGCAAGGGTATTAGATCCGTACCACCAGAATATAGAGTCCCCAAGGGCGATTTTCAGTTCTCCCTGCAGGAGTTGTCATGTTGATAGAGGTATTGGCAAGACAGGTGGTGTACTTTACAGGGCCGACTGTATAATCTGCCACAGGAGGGGAAAAAAGGCGGGTTCACTATCGGATATGAAGAAACTCTCTAAAAAGGAACTGGAGAAGATAATCAGTTACGGAAGAGATGGCACCATGATGCCCGGGTTTTCGTCAATGGCAGGGGGTCCCCTGACAGAGGATCAGGTGAGTTCTCTTGTAAGATACATAAAGGGGAGGTAAGACGGAGGAAAACCTCATGCCTCCATCATCTTTTCCTCTTCCTCCTGATCAGTCTTACACTCTATACACATGGTGGTAACAGGCCTTGCCTCAAGCCTCTTTATCCCGATCTCACAGCCGCAGACCTCGCAAATGCCGTAGGTTCCTGAGTCGATCTTCTCAATTGCAAGGTCTATCTTTTTGAGCAACCTCTGTTCTCTCCCCCTGAGTCTTAGCATGAAGTTTCTATCTACCTCGGCAGTTGCCTGATCTCCCATATCGGGAAAGACGTTTTCGTCCGGGAGGGTATGGAGAGCCTCTTCAGCCTCCTGCAGGAGTTGTTCCTTCTGCTCCACGAGTTTCTGCCTTATGCCCTGTATCCTTTCAAGTCTTTCCTTTTCAGGCATGGACTTCTCGTCTTCACGGCATCTGTTTGTCTTTTTGCCTGCGGTCTTCTTTTTTGTTCCTGTGGTTTTTGTCCCCTTTTTTCTGGTTGGCATATCTTACTCCTTGTCTCTTCTATTGTCCTGAACTTCAATTAAAAGGTTAGGAAAGATTACCAGAAGGGGCAGATGATAGTCAAGAGAGGGAACTCTTGTGGTAGTAACAATCAGGGCGATTATGTGAAAATATAAGGATGGATTTTTTAAAGATCAGAAAGGCCACACAAAATAATCTGAAAGGTATATCTCTTGATCTACCACACGATTCATTTATAGCAGTTACCGGTCTATCGGGTTCAGGTAAGTCTTCACTTGCCTTTGATACCATCTTTGCCGAGGGTCAGTGGCGGTTCATCGAATCACTATCAACCTATGCCCGGCTGTTTATGGAAAAACTTGACAGGCCTGAAGTTGAATCAATCTCCAACATCCGACCTGCCATAGCCCTTGAGCAGAAAAACCCGGTAAAGGGTTCCCGGTCAACGGTGGGAACACTGACTGAACTCTACGACCTGTTCAGGCTGTTGTTTGCAAGGGTGGGAAAACCCTACTGCCCTAAATGCGGTGAACAGATCAGGAGATGGTCGCCTCAGAGTATCTTTTCCAACCTCCTTGAAAACCACAACGGCAAGAGGTGTGTCATAGGGTTTAAGACCGACCGAACAAAGGCGGAACTTGTGAAAGAGGGGTTTCAGAGGTGTATGGTGGGGGGAAAGATAAGGGATATTCAGGAGGTTGAACCGGAGACGCTGGCTGAACAGGTGGAGGTCGTTGCAGACAGGGTGGTTATCCGTGAGGAGCCAAGGGTGCTTGATTCCATTGAACTTGCATTTCGCCAGGGGGAGGGCAGGGTTGAAATCTATATATTCGGCGGGAAAAACGGTAACGGCAGAGGAGAGGAGCCCCAGAGGATATCCTTTTCCTCCGGCAGTGAGTGTGAGAGATGTGGCATCAAACTCCCCGATCCGACCCCCATACTCTTTTCCTTCAACCATCCAATAGGTGCATGCCCTGAGTGTAAGGGGTTTGGCAACATCCTTGAGTATGACGAATCCCTGATTATCCCTGATCCAGACCTCTCTCTACTTGAAGGTGCTGTGGAGCCCTGGGAAAAGCCTGCGGCAAGGTGGTGGAAGGAGCAACTGATTGAAAATGCCGAAAAGTCGGGGTTGGATGTTAATAAGCCCTACAGGGAGTTGACAGAAAGGGAGAGAGAGATACTCTTCAGGGGGGATGAGAATATATACGGCATAGACGACTTTTTTGATGACCTCGACAGCAGGAGGTATAAACTCCATGTCAGGGTCTTTCTGAGTCGTTACCGCTCTGCCGTTACCTGCGGCCTCTGTAATGGCAAAAGGCTCAGGGTTGAGTCACTCTCATACAGGGTAGGCGGTTACGATATTGCAGAACTTTCCGCCTTCTCAATCGGCGATCTCGTGGGGGTGTTAAATGGAATCGGGTTTTCCCGGGCCGAGGAGAGGTTGTCCAGAGAGATCATGAGGCAGATAAATGCCAAACTCGGGTTTCTCAACAGGGTGGGGCTTGGGTATCTCACACTTGACAGGCTGGGTAAGACCCTTTCAGGTGGTGAGTACCAGAGGGTGAACCTTGCGAATCAGATTGGTGCCAGGCTTACCGGCACCCTTTATGTGCTTGATGAGCCCACCGTGGGATTGCATCCAAGAGACACTGCGAGGATAACGGAGATCATTAAAGAGATGGCAGAAGAGGGTAACACGATGATTGTGGTTGAGCATGACAGGAAGGTGATCGAGTCGGCAGACTGGGTGGTGGAACTCGGCCCCGGCGGGGGTAGTAAGGGAGGAGAGGTGGTGTTTTCAGGTCCCAGAGGGGAGTTTATTTCTGCTGACACCCCGACTGCACGGTACCTGAGTGGCCGGGACAGAGAAGAACTGAACCTGTTAAGGAAGAGGAAGGCACCGGTTTCAAAGAGGAAGGGGCTTCTGCTTAAAGGTGCAAGGGGCAATAACCTCAAGGATATAGACCTCTACATTCCTTTAAATAACTTTGTTGTGGTAACCGGCGTGTCGGGATCGGGGAAGAGTTCTCTCGTTGTGGATACCCTTTGCAGGGCACTTGAAAGGGAGTTCAGGTTATCCACTGCTGAACCCCTCCCTTTTAAAGGCATTGAGGGGAGCGAGAATATCAGGGGGGTTAAACTCATCGACCAGAAGCCCATAGGGAAGAGTCCTCGCTCTAATCCCGCCACATACCTGAAGGTGTTTGATCAGATCAGAAAGGTGTTTGCCGACCAGCCCTATTCAAGGAGCCACGGGTATGGGCCCGGGTTTTTTTCGTTCAACATCCAGGGCGGGCGGTGTGAAAGGTGCAGGGGAGAGGGGTACGAGAAACTGGAGATGTACTTTTTTGAGGATCTCTATGTGCCCTGTGAGGAGTGTGGTGGTAAGCGGTATGGGGCGGAGGCGTTAAAGGTGACATACAGGGGAAAGAACATACACGAGGTGCTGAACATGACTGTTGACGAGGCGGTTTCATTCTTCAGGGGAGAGACCGCCATAACATCCAAACTCCAGTTGATGCAGAAGATAGCCCTGGGGTATCTTCTGCTTGGGCAGCCTGCCACAACACTTTCGGGTGGTGAGGCTCAGAGGCTAAAGATCTGTGCTGAGATTGGAAGCACAAACCGCAAGGGTGTCTTATACATCCTTGATGAGCCCACTGTGGGGCTCCATTACCGGGATATGCTCTCGCTTTTAAGGGTGCTCAGAGAGATAGTGGAGGATGGAAATACCGTGCTTGTGATAGAGCACAACCTCGATCTCGTGAGCGTGGCAGACTGGGTTATTGATCTCGGCCCTGAGGGGGGGCCGGGAGGTGGAGAGATCGTTTTCGAGGGGCCACCGGAGAGGTTGATGCTTGCTGAAAATTCCCACACCGGCAGGTTTCTCCGCAAGGAATGGGGATTGTGAGGGAAGGCATTGCTGCCTCCCCCCGTCTCGATGCCTTTCAGGCTACATCCACCTTTATCTCCTTTGGCTTTGCCTCCTCCTTCTTTGGTATTACTATCTCAAGTATCCCGTCTTTGTAGGTGGCCTTGGCCTTGTCGCTTTCTACATCCACCGGAAGGGGGATGGTCCTTGAGAAACTGCCGTAACTGATCTCGGAGGCGTAAAAGTCCTCTTCCTTCACCTCTTCCTTCCTCCTGGTCTCACCCTTGATGGTAAGGCTGTTTTCTGTGATGGTAAGGTCAATGTCCTTTTTGTCCACACCAGGTATCTCCGCCTTCAGGACTATCTCGTTTTTCCGGTCGTAGAGTTCGATGTTTGGAATCATCACACCCCCGCTTACAGGTCTTCCCCACCATCTGCGTCTCCTCCTCATGGGCTCGAAGAACTCCTCAAAGAGCCTCTCCATGTCACGCCTCATATCCTCCAGTTCCTTCATGGGTGACCATTTCATAATCGACATATCCAAACACCTCCTTTCCCGACGGGGCGATGCCCCGAAGAGTTTTTCCCGCATCGGGTATTTGTCCTCAGCCCATGGCTGGCACTAAAGGGAGTTAAATTTGAGTTGCTTTTTTTATCCAACAAGTTCTGCCTCCTCAATCTTTTCAAACCTGAGTTCACCATCCCGGTAGTCAACCTCTACATGGTCTCCCTCACCGAAACTGCCTTCAAGTATCTGTCTGGCAAGGGGGTTCAGTATAAACTTCTGAATGGCACGCTTAAGTGGCCTTGCACCGTAAACCGGGTCGTATCCCACCTCTGCAAGGTGGTTTATGGCGTTTTCCGTAAGCGTTATCTCGATCTTCTTATCCCTGAGGAACCTCTTCATCCTCTCGATCTGTATCCTTACAACATCCCGCAGTGTCTCCTTGCTGAGGGGGTTGAATATGATGATCTCATCCAGCCTGTTAAGGAACTCCGGTCTGAAGAACTGCTTCAGGTCTTCCATTACCCTGTCCTTTATCTCCTTATCCGATCCAGGGCTCCAGTATGCCTCAGGCCTTTTCTCTCTTGCCTCAAGGAGTTCCTGTATGTGTGTGCTTCCGATGTTGGAGGTCATGATGATCACGGTGTTTCGGAAATCCACCGTCCTGCCGTGGCCGTCGGTTAGCCGTCCGTCGTCAAGCAACTGTAACAGGAGGTTGAAGACCTCGGGATGTGCCTTTTCCACCTCATCAAGCAGTATCACCGAGTAGGGTCTCCGCCTGACGGCCTCGGTGAGTTGGCCTCCCTCTTCATAACCCACATATCCAGGCGGGGCACCGATCAGCCTTGAGACGGTGTGCCGTTCCTGATACTCAGACATGTCAATCCTTATCATGGAGTTTTCGTCGTCAAAGAGGAACTCAGCGAGTGCCCTTGCAAGTTCGGTCTTGCCCACACCGGTTGGGCCGAGAAAGAGGAATGAGCCGATGGGCCTGTTTGGGTCCTGTATGCCTGCCCTTGCCCTTCTCACCGCATCGGAAACGGCAGAAATTGCCTCGTCCTGCCCTACCACCCTCATTCTCAGCCGTTCTTCCATCCGGATGAGTTTCTGGCTCTCGCCTTCAAGCATCTTCTGAACGGGTATACCCGTCCACTTGGAGACCACCGCTGCTATGTCCTCCTCATCAACCTCCTCTTTGAGCATCCGTTTTCTGGCCTGAAACTCCGAGAGACGGGTGTTTTCTTCCTCAAGTGCCTTCTGGAGTTCAGTCATCCTTCCGTAGCGGAGTTCTGCCGCCCTGGTAAGATCGCCCTCCCTTTCTGCCTTCTCAGACTCAATCCGGGTCTGCTCAATCTCTTCCTTGAGAGACCTTATCTTCTGTATCATCTCCTTTTCGGCAAGCCACTGTGCCCTGAGCCCGTTTCTTTTCTCCTCAAGTTCTGCCATCTCTTTCTGGATCTTTTCAAGTTTTTCCTTTGAGTCCTGCGATTCTTCCTTCTTTACCGCCTCTCTTTCGATCTCAAGTTGACGGAGCCTCCGCTCTATCTCGTCAAGTTCGGTGGGCATGCTGTCGATCTCCATCCGGAGCCTTGCAGCGGCCTCGTCTATCAGGTCTATGGCCTTGTCCGGCAGGAACCGGTCTGAGATATACCTGTTTGATAACACTGCCGCAGCAACTAAGGCGGAGTCCTTTATCTTCACCCCGTGGTGTACCTCGTACCTCTCTTTCAGCCCTCTAAGTATGGATATGGTATCCTCAACCGATGGCTCGCCCACAAACACGGGCTGGAACCGCCGCTCAAGTGCTGCATCCTTTTCGATATACTTCCTGTACTCATCAAGCGTGGTGGCACCTATGCATCGCAGTTCACCACGGGCAAGTGCTGGTTTGAGCATGTTGGATGCATCTATTGCCCCTTCGGCTGCACCAGCCCCAACGAGGGTGTGGAGTTCGTCAATAAAGAGGATGATGTTCCCTTCAGCCTGTTCAATCTCCTTTAGAACCGCCTTTAACCGTTCCTCAAACTCACCCCTGTATTTAGACCCCGCTATAAGTGAGCCCATATCGAGTGATATCACCCTCTTGTCTCTCAAACTCTCCGGTACGTCTCCTGAGATTATCCTCTGAGCAAGCCCCTCCACTATTGCGGTCTTGCCCACGCCGGGGTCACCGATAAGAACGGGGTTGTTCTTAGTCCTCCTTGCAAGTACCTGCATAACCCTGCGTATCTCCTCATCCCTACCAATAACGGGGTCGAGTTTCCCTTTACTTGCAAGTTCTGTGAGGTCACGGGCGTATCGCTTCAGTGCCTGGTATTTTTCTTCAGGGTTGGGGTCAGTTACCCTCTGGGCACCTCTTATCTGCTGCATCAACTCAAGGAGCCGTCCCTCTGTAAGGCCATATCTTCCGAGAATCTCTGCCGTTGTGCCGCCGGTTTTCACTATTCCGAGCAACAAATGTTCTGTAGATACATACTCATCCTGAAGATGCTCCGCCTCTTTCATGGCTGTCTCTATGGCATTCTTCAGCGCCTGAGATATGTATAACTGCCCCATTGGGGTTGCTCCGGAGACTTTGGGAAACCTCTCAGTGGCGGCATCGACCTCTTTTCTGAGCACATCCGGGTTTATGCCCGCATGTTGTAGTATCTGAAAGGGTATTCCCTCCTTGTCCTCAAGAAGTGCGTATAGTAGGTGTTCCGGTTGTAGTTCCTGATTACCCTTCCGTTCGGCATACCTCTGTGCCTCCTGGAGTGCCTCCTGTGACTTTATGGTTAATTTATCCATTCTCATGAAAAACCTCCTAAAACTGTGTTTTATTCAGAAAGTATCTTTCTGATCCTCCTTTCAAACTCCCTTCTCAGGTCCCCTTCAAGACAGCCAAGCATCCTGCCTATCTCCTCCTGAAGTGCGACCATGCGCCTCTGCATCCGCAGGATTATCTCCACACCGGCACGGTTTACACCCAGGTCTCTCGTGAGTTCCAGTATAAAACTCAGTCTCTCCAGATCCTCCTCCGAATAGAGCCTCTGATTATTCACCCTCTTGGGTCGTATCAGCCCTTCCCGCTCATACAACCTTAGTGTCTGGGGATGAACACCCAGGAGTTCTGAAACCACGCTTATCATATAGACCGGCTGTTTTTTGTCCCTTCTTACCATCCCTTTCTCACCAGCCTCTCCCTGGGATTTTCACGATATAGCCGTTCGAGTTTTTTTATGAGTTCCTTATCACCTTCCGTCTCCGGCTTTGGTGGTACTATTTTTATGCTCACGAACTGGTCTCCCCTTCCACCACCTTTTGGTGAGGGGAACCCCTTGCCTTTCAGTTTGAACTTTTGCCCGGGTTGTGAGTTTGGAGGAAGGGTCATCTTTGTGATTCCATCAAGTGTGGGTACATCCACCTTTGCACCCAGTACCGCCTCAGGGACGGTGACCGGTATATCCACGTATATGTTATTGCCCTCTCTTTTAAAAATCGGGTGTGGCGATATGGATATCTCTATGTAGAGGTCACCACTTGGCCCACCCCCGCTACCTGGCTCACCCTTACCGGGCACTCGCACCCTTGAGGTGTTGTCCACACCCGGCGGTATCTTTACCTTTACCGTTTCGGTCTTAAACAGAGTACCCTTGCCACGGCAGTCTGTACATATTTTGGTGGGCTTTTTCCCGGTTCCACCGCAGTCGGGGCAGGTCTGGCTGAAACTGAAGAATGCCTTTCTGCTTGAGATATTACCGGTCCCACCACACTTCTGGCAGGTATTGTACCCAAGGGCACCAACACCTCCACACTTTCCGCATGGCACATCCCTTGAGATAGTAATGCTCTTTGTTACTCCTTTGTATGCCTCCTCAAGCGAAAGGGTGAGGCGTGATACCAGATCTGCACCCTTCAATGGGCCTGTTCTAAAATCTCTCCGACTACCAAAGAGATCGGAAAATATATCCCCAAACCCACCAAATCCGAAATCCTGCGTTCCAAATCCGAAATCCCTGAAACCCTCAAACCCGGCACCTTCAAAGGCCCTATGCCCGAGCCGGTCATACTCTGCCCTCTTCTTGGGATCACCCAGGACATCGTATGCCTCGTTGATCTCCTTGAACCTCTTTTCCGCCTCCTTGTTGCCCGGGTTGAGGTCGGGGTGGTACTTTCGGGCAAGTTTTCTGAATGCCTTCTTTATCTCCTCCTGTGAGGCATCCCTTTTTACTCCGAGAATATCATAATAGTCCCTTGTTCCTGTAGCCATCTCTTCCTCCAGTTGTAATTATTATAACACTTGATATGGCTTTTGTCAAGTGTTTTTATTTATTATAGATAAAAAACTATGCTTATGATTGTTTCAGTTGGTGATTTTCAATCTGGTATGAGTTACCCGTTATGGCATTTTCCACTTGACAGATTGGGGGTTGGAAATTTAGTATTTATTAGGAGTTTGATAAATACCGCATAGATGATCGGGGCGTAGCGCAGCCTGGTAGCGCACACGGTTCGGGACCGTGCGGTCGCTGGTTCGAATCCAGTCGCCCCGACCAGATTTT
>CAYMML010000085.1:0-9102 GCA_964391515.1 uncultured Thermodesulfovibrio sp.
GCCCGCCATTACTGGCATTGTTGCCGTTAGAAATAATATAATCATATATGCTCTTCAAGTACCGTAAACTACTGCCACTTCTTTTGCTCCTTTTGTTAATACTTCCGGATGCGTGGGCATCAAGGGGTTTTTACACCATTCAGACCGGAACATTCCTGCACAAGAGGCTCAGAAATGCCGAACGGATGTACGATATCCTTTCAGACTACCTCTCTGATGAATCACGAGATTACCTGCGCATAGAAAAGGGGCTTCGTTACTACATCGTGCGAACCGGAAGATTCGGTTCAAGGAGGGAGGCAAGGCCGATTCTCAGAAAGATCCGTAGCCGTTTCCCTGACGCCTTTCTCCTCTACCAGACATTGGATGACCCTTCCAGATACATTCGGCTTTACGAATATAACAAAAGAGAGGGGGTAGAATCTCCTACCACTGTTGAAAAGCCTTCTCAGGGAAAGGAAAGACTACCCTACTCCATCCGTGTTGGAAGGTTCCTTTCAATCGAGCAGGCAACGGAGGAACTTAAAACCCTCCTTCAGGCGGTTGGTGAGTCATCAGGAGGAACACTCAGGATAGAAAAGTCAGGGAAGTATTATACACTTTGGGCTGGTGAGTTTGGCAGTTATGAGGAGGCAAGGTCTTTTCTCGATTCCCATTCTGCTCATCTTTCAGGTGTAATAATAAAGAGAACCGCTCAAAAAGAACCTGATAATGACCTGTCTGCTGAAAAGGCGACTCAAGATCAGGAGTTTCTCACCGATGCCGAACTGGGAACGACAGGAATGAACCCCGAACTCCAGAGAAAGATGGAGGAGATATCCTCCCTGTATTATAATGGTGATTATGGCAGGGCAGCATCATTGATCAGAGATGCCCTGAAGAGGTGGCCTGACAACTCAGACCTCCATGCCTGGTATGGTGCCACACTGCTGAACATGAACTATCCCGTAAAGGCATATCGTGAGTACAAAAAGGCTATAGACATCTCTCCAGATGTACCAGACTACCATGCAGGTGCGGGGTTCAGCCTCCTTAATGTCTCTACAAAGAGGCTTGAGCAGTCTGTACGGGCATTTAAAAAGGCACTTGAGATAGACCCTGAAAATGCGGTTGCCCTTGAGGGGCTTGGAAGTGTTTACGTAAGCATTAACAGAACTGACAGGGCGATGGAGATATACGAAAAACTCCGTGGCATAGATATTGAAGCGGCAAACCGGCTCTACAACCTCATAAAAAGTGGGGTAAAGATACCGGAATAGTCCTTCAGGCCGTTTTTGCCTTTACCAGCCCCCTTACAACCTCTATGTTTTTCCTGTCGTCATCGTCGTTTATCTTTGGTGTTTCAAGGATAAGGGGTATCCCTTTAACCGGGTCGGCATTCAGGAAGTTCTTAAACCCATCTATCCCTATCTCTCCCATCCCTATCTGCTCATGCCGGTCTCTGCCGGAACCAAGTGGGGTCTTAGAATCGTTAAGATGGATACAAAGGACGGTCAAGTCTTCTGTTATCTGTTTTATCCTTTTGAATAGTTTCTTTACCTCACTCCGTTTTCGTATATCATAACCTGAAGCGAATAGATGACAGGTATCGATGCAGATACCCCTTATGGCGACCCCTTTAGTCCTGTCTATTATCTCACCAAGCCCCTCAATGGTACTGCCCAGTTCCCCGCTCTGCCCTGCTGTGGTTTCAAGTGCAATAACGGGCTTCCCAACCTCCTCCCCTACCCTGTCTAAAGAGCGGGCAATCATTTTTACAGCCCCTTGAGGGTCTCCTCCACCAGCCCTCCCGGGATGTAATATCAGTGCATCTGCACCAAGTCTGCTCGACAAATGTGCCTCATATAAGAGTAGTTTTTCGGATTTTTCCCTCACCTCACTGTTTTCTGAACACAGGTTGATCAGATAGGAGGAGTGGACAAAGAACCTCTCAATCTTGTATTCCCTTATCTTTTCCTTGAATAACTCTATCTCGTCATCCGTTGGAGACTTATACCTCCATGATCTTGGACTATGGGAGAATATCTGCATGGCATTACAGCCAAGCCCTGCCGCCCGCACTGGTGCGAGGTGAAGCCCACCGGAGATGGAGACATGTACACCCAGAAAAAATCCCTTTGTCATCACCATACCCCTTGTGATATAATCTCAATATGTCTAATATTAAACAAACAAGAGTCTTTATTCTAACACTTGTGGTCTTTCTTTTCTCTATCTTTCCTGTTCAAACCTTTGCCCTTTCTGCCGGCACCCTCAAGATCGAAGAGGCAAGAGAGGTGCTTGAGGAGATTCTGAGGATACCCGAAAAGGGCATCCCCCCTGCCCTTCTGAGGAACGCCCGTGGAATAGCCATCATACCCGGGGTTATAAAGGTTGGGCTGGTTATCGGTGGGAGGCATGGAAAGGGGATAGTTATGATAAGAGACGAGCATAACAACTGGACAAACCCTGCCTTTATCAGCATAACAGGTGGTAGCCTTGGCTGGCAGATCGGTGCAAAGTCAACGGATGTTATCCTCGTCTTTAAGACCCAAAAGAGTATAACAAATATCATGAAAGGCAAATTTACCCTTGGTGCCGATGCCGCCATTGCCGCCGGCCCAGTGGGGCGAACGGCAGGTGCCGCTACAGATGCACAGATGAAGGCAGAAATTTACTCTTACTCAAGGAGCCGGGGGCTGTTTGCAGGTGTCTCACTTGACGGCTCCGCAATCTCAATAGATCATGACTCAAATATAGAGTACTATGGCGGAGAGGGCTCGGTTGAATGGATCTTTTCGAGCAAATCTCCTGAGAGAGAAGAATCCAAA
This sequence comes from uncultured Thermodesulfovibrio sp., assembly GCA_964391515.1. GTDB lineage: Bacteria > Nitrospirota > Thermodesulfovibrionia > Thermodesulfovibrionales > JdFR-85 > WFTX01. The sequence goes on from CAYMML010000085.1 coordinate 2,811, forward strand.
AAGATCAAAGAGATCCTCTACAAGTACGCAAACCCCTGATACATTAACGAATCATCTTCAGTGATTCCTTAACCACCCTTTCCACCGTCAGCCCATACTTTTCAAAAATAGTCTTATAGGGTGCAGATGCACCAAATCGGTCAACTCCAATGATCTTTCCTTCAAGCCCAACGTATTTGTACCAGGGAAGTGACACACCTGCCTCTATGGCTATCCTGTTTCTTATATCAGGAGGAAGTACACTGTTTTTATACCTCTCAGACTGGTTTTCAAACAGTGCATACGAGGCCATGTTGACCACTCGTGCATCTATTGCTTTCTTCTGAAGTTCCTCATAGGCTGAAAGGGCTATATGAACCTCTGAACCCGAGGCAATGAGAATTATCTTGGGAGTTTTTCCGGAATCAGCAATTACATAGGCACCTCTGGAAATACCCGATGGAGAGGCATATCGCCTTCTGTCAATAACCGGTAGTTTCTGCCTTGAGAGTATAAGCCCCACCGGGCCGTCCTTGTGATTGAGCGCCACCTTCCAGGCCTCTCTTGCCTCGTTTGCATCGGCAGGCCGGATCTCTATAAAGTCAGGTATTGCACGAAGACCTGCAAGGTGCTCCACAGGCTGGTGAGTGGGACCGTCCTCTCCAAGCCCGATCGAGTCGTGTGTAAATACATAGATCACATGCTGTTTCATTAATGAGGCAAGCCTTATGGCCGGGCGCATGTAGTCGGAAAAGACAAGGAATGTTCCTCCGTAAGGTATGACCATCCCGGTAAGTGCCATGCCGTTAAGGGCTGCACCCATTGCATGCTCACGCACCCCAAAGTGCAGGTTCCTGCCCCGCTTTTTCTCGCCAAAATCAGGATATCCCTTTAAGTAAGTGTTATTGGAAGGTGCAAGGTCTGCAGAGCCGCCTATCAGGTTTTCCACCCTGTGTGCCAGCACATTCAGCACCTTGCCGGAGGCAGACCGAGTCGCAATGGAGCCATCATCTGGTGTAAACACCGGGAGGTCTTTATCCCAACCCTGAGGGAGTCTGCCCTCTGAAAACTCGAGGAGTTTTTCATAAAGAGCAGGGTATTTTTTCCTGTATCTTTTGATCATATCGTTCCATTTCTTTTCGTAAGTACGACCCTTTGAGACAGCCTTTCTCATCTCCTTAAGTGCCTTATCCGGTATATAAAACCTCTTTCTTTCAGGCCACCCTACAGCCCTCTTGGCAAGTTTTATCTCCTCTTCGCCAAGAGGCGCCCCGTGGGCTCCTGCAGTATCCTGCTTGTTCGGGCTACCAAATGCGATGTGTGTGCGGGCTATAATCAAAGATGGCCTGTTTTTCTCCTTTTTGGCATTTCTGATAGCATCTGCCACGCCTTTCAAATCATTTCCGTCCACCTTTTCAACATGCCAGCCATACGCCTTGAAACGCTTCTCCACATCCTCAGTAAAACTCAAATCGGTTGACCCTTCAATGGTGATCTTATTGTCGGAGTAGAGGTAGATTATCTTACCAAGCCCGAGGTGCCCTGCAAGTGAGGCGGCCTCAGAAGATACACCCTCCATAAGATCGCCATCACTACAGATTGCGTAAACATTGAAATCGATAACCGGGAAGCCGGGCTTATTAAAGTATTCCCTCAGATATCTCTCTGCTATTGCCATTCCCACACCTGTAGCAAACCCCTGTCCGAGGGGGCCTGTGGTGGTCTCAACGCCACAGTCAGGGTCATGCTCAGGATGCCCGGGGGTTTTACTGCCCCACTGTCTGAAGTTCTTTATATCTTTTAAGGATAGGGGATAGCCTGTCAGGTGAAGCAGGCTGTATAGCAGCATAGAACCGTGCCCGGCCGAGAGTACAAACCTGTCACGGTTTATCCATTTTGGGTTCTTTGGATTGTGTTTTAAAAACCTGTGCCAGAGCACATAAGCCATAGCAGCATCACCCATAGGCATTCCCGGATGCCCTGAATTTGCCTTCTGAACTGCATCGGCAGAAAGAAATCTGATGGTGTTGATACAGAGTTCGTCGATATTCATCTCTCCTCCAAATATAAATTTTTATTGGTTCATATTCCCGATGGGGTTTACCGGCCTTACCACCACCCCTTTTCCGGCAAGATAATCCTTTACCTCCTTGATAGTAAGTTCCCTGAAGTGAAACAGACTCGCAGCAAGCGCTGCGTCAGCCTTCCCTTCAGTGAGAGCCTCATAAAAGTGCTCCAGGCTGCCTGCCCCACCTGATGCAATGACCGGTATATTCACCGCATCAGAAATCCGCCTTGTGAGTTCTATATCAAAGCCTGCCTTTGTGCCATCAGCATCCATAGACGTAAGGAGTATCTCACCCGCCCCCATCTCCTCCATATAAACAGCCCACCTCACAGCATCTATCCCCCTTGGCCTCCTCCCCCCGTGGGTATAAACCTCCCATTTCTTCTCCCCCAGGGTATTAGTTATGGATAATCTTTCGGTAAGTTCTTCAGAATTTACGAGCCATTCCGGTACCTCCTCAGGGAGGGGGAGTTCAAAACGGGATGAGGTGACCCGCTTTGCGTCTATCGCAACCACGATGCACTGGCTTCCAAACCGTTCAGCCGCCTGGCGGATAAACTCAGGATTGCGTACGGCTGTGGTATTGATTGATACCTTATCACAGCCTGCGTTGAGTAGATCCCTTATGTCATCAAGGCCTCCTATACCACCACCAACTGTAAGGGGCATGAAGACATCCACTGCGGTCCGTTCTACCACATCAAGTATAATCTTCCGTTTTTCATGAGAGGCGGTAATATCCAGAAAAACCAGTTCGTCTGCCCCCTCTCTGTCATAATAGATGGCATTTTCAACAGGGTCACCGGCATCCCGAATGTTTACGAAGTTTACGCCCTTGACGACCCTGCCGTCTCGCACATCAAGACACGGTATTATTCGTTTTGCAAGCATTGGATAATCCTAAAAACAACCTGTCTTTAAAAATAATCTTTAAATAGCAGAGGTTGAGGTGTTACTCCCCAACTCTTTATGTAAAGTTCAGGTGAAAAAGCCTTTAATTATAACCTAAACCTGCCTTTTTTTACTTGGAAAAATCTTATCTGTTTGGTTAAAATTCAGTGATGAAAACAATAAAAGTGGAACTTGGCACAAGAAGTTACGATATTTTGATTGAAACAGGGATAATCAGTAACATCAGTAATCACCTCAAGGATTTTCCATTTTCAGAAAAGGCGGTTCTCATAAGCAACCCCACCGTTTTCCCCCTCTATGGTGAAAAGGTTAAGGCCCAGATCGAATCTGCCGGTTATAGAGTGAAGGTCATCCTTATCCCTGACGGTGAGGAGTATAAGGAATTTCTTTGGGTATACCACATACTTGGTGAGATGCTCCGGTTTGGGCTTGACCGTAAATCCTGCGTCTATGCCCTCGGTGGTGGTGTGATTGGTGATATTGCAGGCTTTGCTGCATCTATCTACATGCGTGGCATAAGTTGTATTCAGATACCAACAACCCTCCTTTCACAGGTGGACAGTTCTGTGGGTGGGAAAACCGGTGTAAACCATCCAGTTGGAAAGAACATGATAGGCACATTCCACCAGCCCTCACTCGTAATCATAGACCCTTATACACTTAAGACATTACCTGAACGGGAGTTCAGAGCCGGTATGTCTGAGGTCGTTAAGTATGGAGTGATCTGGGATGGTGAGTTCTTTGATTATCTCCAAAAAGAAAGTAACGGCATCAGGGCATTAGATGGTGATATACTTGAGGAGGTAATCTCCCGTTGTTGCAGTATCAAGGCAGAGGTCGTCTCGGAGGACGAGAGAGAATCTGGCCTCAGGGCGATTCTCAACTATGGTCACACCATAGGGCATGCAATAGAGACTGTCACAAACTATACCGAATACCTCCACGGAGAGGCAGTAAGCATCGGTATGGTGGCAGAGGCATGGCTTTCAGCACTTACAGGAAGGATGAATGAGGACAATGTCTTTAAAATAAGGAACCTTCTTCAAACATTTGATCTACCTGTTTCTCTAAGAGAAACCCTCAGGCCGGAGGAGATAATCCCACATCTCAGTATAGATAAGAAGGCGGTGGGAGGGGTTGTGAGGTATGTGCTTCCTGAAAGTATCGGAAAGGTTAATATTATAAGCGATGTTACTAACGATATGGTAAAGGAGGCACTAAAAAGGACACTGTCCTGATAAGTAAACCTCAAAAGCCTGAGAATCCTATGCCTTAACTATCTTCTTCCCTCCCCTTATACCCTTTGTGGCATTCCTTGTATCCACAACGAGTTTTGCATGCTTTACTATAAACTTATAGTCATAAGCAGAGTGGTCTGTTGATATAAGCACACAGTCGTACCTCTTCAGGTTCCTCTCAGTAAGGGGAATAGATTTCATCTTGAAGTTGTATCTTCTCATCTTGTGTGTCTTTGGAACGTGTGGATCGTTATAGTCCACTTTCGCACCCTCTTTCAGCAGGAGTTCAATCAGTTTGAGAGAGGGAGACTCTCTGATGTCGTCCACATCCTTTTTGTATGAAAGACCGAGGATCAGCACCTTTGCCCCCTTGATGCTCTTTCCCCTTTCATTCAGTGCCTTCCCCAGACGTTCAATTACATAGTAAGGCATCGAGGTGTTTATCTCACCGGCAAGTTCTATAAACCTTGTACTGAAATCATACTCCCTTGCCTTCCAGGTTAAATAAAAAGGATCAATGGGAATACAGTGTCCACCAAGGCCGGGGCCTGGATAGAAGGGCTGAAAACCGAAGGGCTTCGTACTTGATGCCTCAATCACCTCCCAGATATCTATTCCCATTCTGTCAAAGAGCATCTTCATCTCGTTTACCAGTGCGATATTAACAGCACGGTAGATATTTTCAAGCAACTTAGTTGCCTCTGCAACCCTGGTGGAAGATACGGGAACCGTCTTTTCAATAATCGTTCTATATAGGGCATCTGCTACCTTTAAACAACCCTTTGTGTAACCTCCCACAACTTTCGGGATTGTCCTCGTGGTGAAGGCCTTGTTGTTCGGATCTTCCCTTTCAGGGGAATAGGCAAGGAAAAAGTCCTTTCCGGCTCTTAGACCACTGTTTTCAAGGATTGGTCTCATCACCTCGTCAGTGGTGCCCGGATAAGTGGTTGACTCAAGCACCACTAACTGCCCTTTTCGTAGATATCTTGATACGGTCTCTGTGGTTGAGACCACATATGAGAGGTCAGGCTCTCTGTGTTCATCAAGAGGGGTGGGGACACATATGATTATGCAGTCCACCTCTTTTAGGTTTGAAAAGTCATTGGTGGGTAAAAAGCCCCTTTTCTTAACGGATTCTTTTATAAAATCAGACGGAATATGACCAATGTAAGATATGCCCTTTTTGAGTTTTTCCACCTTTTTTGTATCAACATCGAAACCCACCACGGTAAAACCAACCCTTGCAAACTCAATCACAAGGGGAAGTCCTACATAGCCAAGCCCGATGATCCCCACTTTTGCCTTTTTTTGGGCTATAAGTTCAATCAGTTTCATAATATTCCCTCCAGAGATGTAATATGTTGTTAAGACATAATAAATCCTTTATTTCACCTAAATGTTGCAAAAACCAACCATAGAACACTCAGATAACGCAGAGGCCAAAGAGTTTAGATGAATTTCTTTGCCTTTTTTAATATCTTACTATGAGTAAGGTATAGAAAAGGCATGAAAAACTGTTTCAAAGTCTAACCGCCATTTTGTATCTTACTCTTTTAGTTTAATAACTTACGCAACTGTTAGTTCATTCACTCTGCGGCATTGTTAGTACGTTCATTAATGCCCGATATCTCCACAAAAGTCTTCATATGATACAAAACCACACATCTAACAGGCAAATTTATAATTTGTTTCTATATTTCAGATTTCTGCGATTTTTGATATAATAGAGACAAGATGCTTGACACCTTTGAAATATACAATACCCTTAAAGAAGACCTGCCCGAGTCTGTGGCCAGTAAGTTGGCGACAATAATGGGGAAAATATACACCGAACTTTCCAATACTGTAACCAAGGTCGAATTTAATGAACTCAGGGAGGTTGTAAGAGAACTTGCAGAGGCTCAAAAACGAACCGAAGCACGAGTTGAGGAGCTTGGAGAGGCTCAAAAAAGAACTGAGGAACGGGTTGAAGAACTTGCAGAGGCTCAGAAAAGAACTGAAAAGCGGGTTGAGGAACTTGCAGAGGCTCAGAAAAGAACCGAAAAGCGGGTTGAGGAACTTGCAGAGGCTCAGAAAAGAACCGAAAAGCGGGTTG
>CAYMML010000086.1:0-8928 GCA_964391515.1 uncultured Thermodesulfovibrio sp.
GAATTTCTGAAAATCACCTTTCCCGTTGCCGGGATTGAAACCTACTGGTTTTTGCCGCCGCTGGTTGCCTTCTGTATCTCCTTCTTTACATCAATGGGAGGTGTAAGCGGAGCCTTTCTCATACTCCCCTTCCAGATGAGTGTGCTGGGGTTTACATCACCATCTGTGAGTTCAACAAACTTCCTTTACAATCTTATGGGAATACCCGGCGGGGTTTACCGGTATATCCGGGAGGGGAGGATGTGCTGGCCACTTGCCATAGTGATGGTTGTCGGAACGCTCCCGGGAGTGCTTGTTGGCTACATAATCAGGGTGAGGTATCTTCCCGATCCGAAGAACTTCAAGTTTTTTGTGGGCATTGTTCTGCTCTACATAGGCTACAGGCTTTTTTTGAGCATAAGAAAAAACACCAAAAAAAACTCATACGGCGAAAGTAGTTTCCGGATCGAAAACATAAAATACAGTCTGAGGAGGGTAAGTTTTGATTTTCTTACCAATGAGGTCTCTTTCAGTGTTCCGCTCATATTCAGCCTTTCCCTAATTATTGGCACCATAGGTGGGATATACGGGATTGGTGGCGGTGCAATCCTTGCCCCCTTTCTTGTAAGCGTGCTCGGGCTTCCTGTCTATGTGGTCTCAGGGGCAGTGCTTCTTGGAACCTTCATGACATCGGTTTTTGGCCTGTCCTTTTATAGCCTTATCCCCCTCAAGGGTGGCGTAACGGCTCCTCCTGACTGGCTCCTTGGCATCCTCTTCGGGCTTGGCGGGCTTGCGGGGATGTATCTTGGGGCAAGGGCACAGAAAAAAATGCCTGAAAGGGCGATAAAACTGATCCTTGCCCTTGTGATACTCATGGTCTCCGGTAAGTATATCATTCAGTTTTTCCGCTGATATACTACCCCTGGTCAGTACGAGAAATCCATTGATACAGTGCTTCAAAGTACAGAAAGAGAAAGGGCAGTTCTATCTTAACCGCCTGAGAAACTCAAAGTTGCAAATCCTGATCTCCGGCACCCCATCTTCGTCCATCAACAGCCTTCCCCTGCTATCCAGGGAAAGTAGTATGTGGTTACCTCTCAGGTTAAGGTCTTCAACACCGACCTCAATCAACCGGTTCTTTGCCAGTTCAAGGAGAGAGATGTATCTTTCCTTATCAATCAGGCCACGCCGATAGGCACGGAGTGCATCTATACCCTCGTAATAGTCGCCATCACTTGCCGCAAGTTTTTCGTCAGGCCCGTTCCAGTATCCCCAGATGGTTATATAATCGCGGTTTTTTCTGAGTATGGGGAGACCGTCTGGCGTCTTTATACCGGCATGACTTTCATATCTGCTGTTATCAAAGAGTTCATCTGAAATCTCGGTCTTGTTACCTGCCATGTAAATTGCACGGGGGTAAATGGTTGGTAAACCCTTCTCTGAGAGATATAGTGCAAGGCCGAACTCCTCAAAGGGGCTGTTGTAGCCATACTCGAGGATCCTCTGCTCGTCCTCTCTGAACGGATCCATATCGGGCTGAAGTCCCACACGGGATATCTTCCAGACGAGGTGAATGTTATCCTTTGTAACCGTATAATACAACTGACTGTATGCGGATATCCTTGTCTTAGGTGTATTTTCCCACCTTTCCGGGAGAAAATAATCAAAGAGGTAAGGGTCTCTTCCGACCACCCATAACCTTCCCTTGGTGCTTTCCACATGGCCGTAAATATAATCGACGCCAAATATCTTTTGGTGTTTCAGGTGTGCAAGTGATTTACCTATTGGTTTTGCCCTGAACCGGTCTCTCTGCCTCTTCAGGTAATCAAAACGCCTCTTCTTCCTTACGATTTCCTCCTCACCAGGTGTCCTTTCGAGTAACTCAAAGTCAATGAGGCCGTGAAAGATCCCGCCTTTCTTCGTCTTCCGAAGCCCACCGTCTTTGAGGGGACGAACAATTATGTGGTGTGCCTTGTTGTCACGGACATGAAACCCCCTCTCCCTGAGCCTCTCATCGGTCTTCTTCAGGAGTTGTTTGACCACCTCCTGTTCAAGAATCCCCCTGTTATATGCCTCTGAGGCGTCTATCCCCTCTATCCACTCATATATCACCGCATACGAACGGTTCAGGTCGAGTTCAACCTCCGTATGGGTAAGTATCTTCTGTTTCATTTTGGTCATCTTCCTGCCCGTCTGCCAGAACTCCACAGTATCGCCAGGCACATAGATGGCAAGAGGTTTCTGGATGATAATCTCCGAAGAGAGCCCACGCATCGCCTTCCGTAGTTCCATAACCAGGGAAAACTCTTCAAAGGGGCTGTTGAACTCGGCAAATGTAAGATGATCGCTCTTTTCGGGGTCTGGTACATCCTGTCCCATCCTGTTCCATTTCAGAACTATATCCTTCTGAACCCCCTTAACCGGTTTTGTCCTTATCCTGTAGAGGCAACTCGTGCCGGAGAGTCTTACCGCATTTGCCCTGAACCATTCACGGTCGAGGACAAAGTTCTGGGGGTTTAGTGTTTCAACAAATGGAAGGCCGTCTTTTGTAAGATACAAATCATCATCATTTGAAAACTTGATGTGAGTATATTTTACACCAAGCACCTGAAGGGTATCGGTGGAGACCTTGCGCACCTCAGATTCACAGGGTCTGCAAACTGTTTCTATATTTCTCTGATCTTTCATGAGGAAAAGTATTTAGTGCTGTGCTACAATATTTCTATGATTTATTTTAACACAGTTTCCAACTTCAATAATGGAGAAAAGATATGATTCGCACTCCAAGCCCCGGTTACAGCATAACGATCCGTATAGGGATAGATAACCGTATCGGGATGTTTGCACGTGTGGCAACAGCAATCAGTCAGGCAGGTGGAGACCTGGGTTCGGTTGATATAGTGAGGGTGGAAAAGGGCAGGATCATAAGAGATGTAACCGTAAATGCCCGTGACGAAGAACATGAACGGGAGATCGTAAAGGCGGTTAGAAAGATTCCGGGCATAAAGGTGCACAGGGTCATGGACAGGACATTCTCCGCCCACAAGGGTGGGAAGATAGAGGTTCGTTCAAAACTGCCCGTTAGAGACCGGAACGAACTCTCAAAGGTCTATACCCCCGGAGTGGCAAGAATCTGTATGGATATACACAAAAATCGTGATCATGTCTATAGATATACCATGAAGGGTAACAGTGTTGCCATCGTCACAGACGGAACGGCAGTGCTCGGCCTTGGCAACATCGGCCCTGAGGCTGCACTGCCTGTAATGGAAGGAAAGTCCATGCTGTTCAAGGAGTTTGCAAATATCGATGCAGTGCCGATAATCCTCGGCACAAATGATACGGAACAGATCATCCAGACCGTTCGGAACATCGCCCCCACCTTTGGAGGGATAAACCTTGAAGACATCTCCGCACCAAGATGCTTCGAAATAGAAAACCGGTTACGGGAAATACTCGACATCCCCGTCTTCCACGACGATCAACACGGCACTGCTGTGGTCGTGCTCGGGGCGTTGATCAATGTGGGAAGGCTTTTCAGGAAAAACATAAAGAGGTTCAAGGTGGTGATCCTTGGCGCCGGTGCAGCGGGGCTTGCAACTGCCATGCTCCTTGTTGAATCTGGAGTAAGAAACATAATCGTCTGTGACCGGCTCGGCACCATATACAGAGGAAGGCGTAAACACATGAATCCCTACAAAAAGAAGATTGCAACGGTAACAAACCCCGACGGTATAAAGGGAACCCTGAGAGATGCCCTTAAAGGGGCGGATGTCCTCATCGGACTATCAGGGCCGGATACCGTGACGGTTGAGGATATTAAGCAAATGTCTAAAAATCCGGTGGTCTTTGCCCTTGCAAACCCCGATCCCGAGATCTCACCCCAGGAGGCGCTACCACATGTAAGGGTGCTTGCCACCGGCAGGTCGGACTATCCAAACCAGATAAACAATATGCTCAGTTTCCCGGGCATCTTCAGGGGGCTTTTGGATGTGAGGGCAAGGTGTGTTAATTATAAGATAAAGATAGCAGCAGGGCATGCCATTGCAAATGTCATATCCGATGAGGAACTCCACGAAGATTACATCATCCCGAGCATCTTCGACAGGGACGTGGTGCATGCCGTTTCAACCGCAGTGGCAGAGACCGCACGGAAAACCGGGGTGGCAAGAGAATAGCCTGAGGATCAATTTTATAAATTTCCGGGAATTACTTGAAGACACTACTATTTTTTTTAATCACCTTCGCACTTGGCTTCATTTCAGCAATTCCGGTGGGTGCCGTTCAGGTAGAGGCGGCACGAAGGGCGCTTCACGGTCATATACGGGCGGCACTCCTTGTATCTCTCGGTGCCCTCACAGGAGATCTCTTTTACGGTTTTCTTGCATTCTTCGGCATCTTTCCGGTTCTTAAAAAACCCATAGTGATGGCCTGGTTCTGGCTTGTGGGCGGGTTATTCGTAATCTTCCTTGCCTATGGTCTCTTCAGACAGGGAGTTACGGAGTTATCTAAAAAGGAGCAGTCAAGGCTTGCAAGACACCGCGGGCGTGCCTTTTTTACCGGTCTTTTGCTTGCCCTTACAAACCCGCTCATGATACTCTGGTGGTTGATCGGTGAGAGATTCCTTCACACACTCGGCCTCATAGACACCCTTACGCACAGGGTTGCCGTTGAGATACTATTAGTAGGCGGATTGGGGATGTTCAGTTACCCTGCCATCCTCTCGTTCACACTTTTCTGGCTGCATCGGTCTGTGCCAGAGCGGTTCATAATGAGGTTGAGCACCTTCTCTGCCCTTGCACTGGTGCTTTTTGCCATTTACCTGATCGGCAGATCGTTGATAACACTCCTTTTATGAATGCCCGTATGGGTTTAATATCTTCCACAATCTCAAAATATCGCCTGCGTTTCTATTATATAGATACCCCTTCATCCCTGTGGATTCCGCCCTTTTGATGTTTCCCTCGTTATCGTCCACAAAGAGGATCTCGGCAGGCCTCAGACCGAGTTTTTCCGCCACATCGGTAAAAACTGAAGGGTCACGCTTTGATTTGTGGAGATGGTATGAGTTAAATACATGGTCAAAATGTGAGAAGATGTCTTCTTTTTCGTTTATCTCATCAAGCCAGTTTGTCTGATCACTCAGGATGCCCGTGGTGTAACCCTTAAGGCGGAGTCTGTCTGCAAACCGCAAGAGGTCACGATCAATAGAGAATCTCTCCATGAGTTCCTTTCTCAATGAGTCGTCATCACCCTTTATACCGGTCTTTCTCCTCACCGCCTCCCAGTATTCCTGTTCGGTTGCCATGCCTGTCACATAACCCGTTTCAAAGACCAGTTCCGTTGCCTCTGAAAAAAACCTGTCCGGATCAAGGCCGTTTTTTCTCCCAATCTCCCTGAGCCCCTCTCTGAAGCCCTCCGTTGCAAGCACACCTCCAAAGTCAAAGAGTATTGCCCGTATCATTCTCCCCCTATCGCCTTTCTCGTGAGGGCTTCTGCAAGTTGAAAGAGGCTTTCCTTTTCTTCCGGGTCACGTGCCTCGATGTAAAACCTCACCTTTGGCTCGGTGCCAGAGGGGCGGATCATCAACCAGGAGCCGTCTTCAAGGACGAGTTTGAGCCCGTCGAGGGTGATCTGTTTGGTGATCTTCAACTTCTTTTCTCCCACACTCAGTGTCTTGCCTTCAGGAAACTCACCTGCGAGTTTGCCGATTTTCTCACGGAGAATGGGGCCTGCAAGGGATCTCTCCACAGAGATACCGGAGCGGTCGGGATAAAAGGCACCGTATTCCTTGAAGAGATCCTCAAGGTAATCACTCAGGTTCTTCCCGGTTTCGGCCATCATCTCAAGTGCAAGGAGTAGCCCGAAGAGGGCATCCTTTTCGAGTGTGTGCCGGTATCCGGATATGCCGTCAGACTCCTCAAAGGCAACAACCGCCCGTTCTCTGGCATCCGGGAGCATGTAGGGACGGAAGTTCTTGAACCCCACCTGGGTCTCCCTTACGGGAATGCCGTGTCTTTCTGCGATGGCATTTACGAAATTGCTCGTCCCGACGCTTTTTACTGCCACGCCTTTAAGCCCCTTGTGTAGGTGCAGAAAGTGAAAGGCCATTGCACCGAAGTAGTTCATGGGAATCTGCATCCTGTGGTCACAAAACCTTATTCTGTCACCGTCGGGGTCCATTATCACGCCAAGTCTGTATCGGGCATCTGAGTTTTTGAGTAATTTCTCAACCTCGCTCATGTTCTCCTTTGAGGGCTCAGGCGCTACACCGCCAAAAAGAAAGTCGTCCTCTGTCCGGAGGAGTTTGATTTTATTATCGATGAGATCACCGCCAAAGAGTTTTGCAGGCCTTCCACGGGTAGCCCCGTGCACATGATCTATGGCAAGGAGGATGTCCTGCTCTTTGAGAAACCCTCTGATCCTTTCAAGATCAATAGTCCCCCTCTCCTTGAGGTAATCAATGTATATAGATGTCGTATCAATCTCTTCAAATCCAATCTCGTCCCGGGTGGGGATTTTTACTTCCTCTGGATTATCCATCATCTCGTTTGCGTAGTCCTGCACCAGACTGGTAAGTTCCTTCCCTGCGGGGCCACCATCAGAGGGATTGAACTTTATCCCCTGGTAGTTTGCAGGGTTGTGAGAGGGGGTGATGTTTATGGATGCTGCCGCCTTGAGCATCTCGATGGATGCCGATATCTCAGGTGTGGTGGTCTCACCGGCATAGAACACCCTGACACCCTCTTTGTTAAACAGTGATATTATTATCCTTGAAAAGAGCGGCCCCAGAAACCGGTTATCATGCCCCACGATGACCCCACGCCTTTTTACTTCATCAAAGTCAGATACACCAAGTGATGAAAGCACCTCTTTATCGGTGGTTTTCAGGAGTTTTATAATCGCTTTGCCAACGATAGAGAGGTTTCGGCAGGTAAAATCCGTTCCTATTTCTCCCCGCCACCCGGATGTGCCGAAACTCACCGAGGTCTTTTCAGGGTTTTTCAGTGCAAATTCCTCGATCTCGGCAAGGAGTTTTTGATCCTTTTCCTCAAGAATCACCTTCCAGCAGTCTGAAGCGTTTTTAAACCTCATCAAAAGCCCTCCTTCAAAGATTATTCCGGAATATGATATTATACAAAACCTGCTTACTGGTATTTTCGAGATTTCCGACATGCACCGGTTAAAGGCTCAACCCCTTTCCGTATTAGGATAGTTATATCAAAATTTTATATATCTGGAGGTCGGTATAATGTCAAAGAGTTATAGTGTTGCCGTGATTCCTGGTGATGGTACAGGCCCTGAGGTGGTCCGTGAGAGTATAAAGGTGCTTGATGCAGCATCGAGCCGTTTTGGGTTTAAACTCGACTATACGCATTACGATTTCGGTGGCGAGCGGTATCTGAAAACTGGAGAGGTGCTCCCCGACTCGGCAATTGACGATCTGAGAAGGCACGATACCATACTGCTTGGGGCAATCGGGCATCCCGATGTGAAGCCGGGAATACTTGAAAAGGGAATCCTTCTCAGGATACGATTTGAACTCGACCAGTACATAAATCTTAGGCCTGTAAAACTCTATCCAGGAGTGGACTGCCCTCTAAAGGACAAGGGGCCTGATGATATAGACTTTGTGGTGGTCAGGGAAAACACCGAGGGGCTTTATGTGGGCGGGGGTGCCTTTCTCAGAAAGGGGACACCCCATGAGGTGGCAATACAGGAGTCAGTAAACACCCGCCACGGCGTTGAGCGGTGCATCAGATATGCCTTTGAATACTGCAAGCAGAGAAACCGCAAAAAGGAACTTACCCTCTGTGGAAAGACCAATGTGCTTACCTTTGCCTGGGATCTCTGGCAGAGAACCTTTAATGAGGTTGCAAAGGAGTATCCAGACATCAAGACCGATTACGCCCATGTGGATGCCATAACCATGTGGTTTGTAAAGAACCCTGAGTGGTTTGATGTGATCGTGACAGACAACATGTTCGGCGACATCATTACCGACCTTGGCGCCATGATCCAGGGTGGTATGGGTATTGCGGCTGGTGGTAATATAAACCCTGAAGGGGTGAGCATGTTTGAGCCAATAGGCGGCTCGGCGCCGAAATACACAGGGCAGAATGTGATAAACCCCCTTGCCGCCATCTGTGCCGGTGGGATGATGCTTGATTATCTTGGCCTCCACGAGGCTGCCGATACCATAGAGAAGGCCGTCATGGAGGTTACCGGCAAGCACCTTAAAAGCCTTGCCGCCGGAAGGATGGGCTACTCAACCACTGAGGTGGGTGACATGGTGGCAGACTATGTGGCTAAACTGTGATGCTGGCAATGAGGTGGGCAGAGGCTTGTTTTGATGAAATGCACGAATTATTTTCTTTTTGTAAGAGAAAGACCGGATAGAAGAATTATAAAAGATGAATGGATAATCAAAACTATTGAAAATCCAGTAAAGGTTGAGGTTCAAAAGGATGGACGGATCAGAAAGTGGTCGTACATAGAGGAGATGAAAAGGTATCTACGTGTGGTGCTTCTTGAAGATGGAGAAACGGTGCATAATGCCTTTTTTGATAGGGGATTCAAGGGAGATGTAAAATGAAGATAAGATATTTTTCAGATACCGATACAGCCTTAATTGAGTTTTCCCACACTCCGGTAGTAGAGACAAGAGAGATAAGCGAGGATTTATACATAGACATAGACAGGGATGGCAATGTTGTGAGTATAACGATAGAGCATGCAAGTGAAAAGGCCAATATTTCTGAGATAACATTTTTACAGATGGAAAAAAGGACCGCATGAATTTACTGTTTTTAACATTAATAAAGTCAGTTGAGGCAGGCAGAACTCCATCGAAACCGGATTTAATGCGATTTAATTCGATCATAGAAACAGTTCTTTGGGCAGTGATAATAGTAACACCGGCAGTTGTTTCACGGCACTTGAGGTATC
>CAYMML010000087.1:0-8816 GCA_964391515.1 uncultured Thermodesulfovibrio sp.
AATTGACGATAAGTGAATGGCAGGAAATAGAGACAGGTCAAGGGTAAGATAGAGGTTTGAGGTTATGAGGATCTGAGCAGATCAGTTTGGTTTTGTGTTTATCTGTGTTCTATTTTTGTAATGGTTTTTTGTCCCAGCGTTGTTTATCAGCGAGGATCTGTCTTCTCTGGCTTTTTAGGTGTGCTTTTTTGAATTTTTATAATCAGGCATTGCCTGGAATTTAATCTAAGTTGATTGCCGACCGCTTACCTGCAAATGTTGTATAATATTAACCAATGCCTGAGAGGATAGCCATATGCCCTGGAACCTTTGACCCCATCACGAACGGTCATGTTGACATCATAGACCGCTCATTGCGGATATTCGACAGGGTGATAGTGGCCGTTCTGATTAACCCCCAGAAAAGGCCTCTTTTTGATAGCAACAGGCGGGTTGAACTGATCAAGGCCTCCCTCGAGGGGCGTGATCGTGTTGTGGTGGACTCCTTCCAGGGGCTTTTGGTGGACTATGTGAAAAAACAGAAGGGAAGTGCCATTATCAGGGGGCTCAGGGCGGTGTCAGACTTTGAGTATGAACTCCAGATGGCCCTTATGAACCGGAGGCTTGACCAGGATGTGGAGACGGTATTCATGATGCCTTCAGAGGAATACTCCTTTCTTTCCTCCACGATGGTAAAAGAGATCGCCTCTTTCGGCGGCAGGGTGACGGGTCTTGTGCCGGAGCCTGTGGAGAGGGCATTAAAAGATATCTTCCAAAATGCATGATACACTTACCGTATGTGAGACCTTCATCAGTATTCAGGGAGAGTCAGGTTATGCAGGCTATCCCTGTTTCTTTATCAGGTTAACAGGCTGTAACCTCCGCTGCACCTATTGTGATACCACCTATGCCTACAACGAGGGCAGAGAGAGATCAATAGATGATGTTCTTATTGAGGCAGAGCGGGCTGGTATAGGTCTTGTGGAGATCACCGGCGGTGAGCCACTCCTTCAGGAAGGCACGGAAGCACTTGCAAGGAGACTGATTGATTCCGGCTTTGAACTCCTTATAGAGACCAATGGTTCGGTTGATATATCAGGTGTTGATGAGAGGGCGGTGATAATCCTCGATATAAAGACACCCGGAAGCGGGATGTCAGACAGGATGGACTTTGAAAACCTGAAGAGGTTGAGGCCTCAGGACGAGGTAAAGTTCGTGGTTACTTCTGGTGAGGACTACCGCTGGGCAGTTGAGGTGATAAATGAGTATTGCCTTGAACAGAGGAGGGTGCTCCTTTCCCCGGCTATGGGTTATGTGAGACCTGAAGAGTTGTCTCGCTGGATGATCGCCGACAAACTCGGTGCAAGACTGAATCTTCAGATACACAAGTATATTTTTGGTGATGAAAGGGGTGTCTGATGGAGGCATTTGACAGGCTCCTTGAGATAATGGACAGACTCAGATCTGACGAGGGCTGCCCCTGGGACAGGGAGCAGACCAGAGAAACACTTAAGAGTTATCTCATCGAGGAGGCATACGAACTCCTTGAGGCACTTGAGGAGGATGATCCTGAAAAGATAAAGGAGGAGATAGGGGATCTGCTTTTTCAACTCGTCTTTCATGCCAGGATAGGCAAGGAGCGGGGGGAGTTTGATATGGAGGATGTGCTTGAGAACATCGAGGCAAAGATGATTGCAAGGCATCCCCATGTGTTTGGAGACAAGACCGTTAAGGACGCCCAGGAGGTGATAAAGCGGTGGGAGGAGTTGAAAAAGAAGGAGGGTAAGATGAAGGAGTCAGTGCTTGAGGGGATTCCCGAATCGCTTCCGTCGCTTCTTCGTGCCCACAGGGTTCAGGAACGGGTTGCCAGGGTAGGGTTTGACTGGGACGATACTGAACCAGTGGTTGAGAAACTGGAGGAGGAGTTTTCAGAGTTTAAGGAGGCGCTTTACAAGAAAGACATGGTGGAGATAGAAAACGAACTTGGGGATATTTTGTTTTCCCTTGTTAACCTCTCAAGATTTGTGGGGGTAAACCCTGAAGAGGCACTTAGAAAAACGGTAACCAAATTTATTGGGAGGTTCAGGTATATCGAGAGAAAGGCACGTGAGGCTGGCAGAAACCTTGAGGAGATGAGCCTTGAAGAGATGGAGGCTCTATGGCAGGAGTCAAAGGAGAGGGAGTGAGAAATAGCGTATAGCGGGTAGCGGTAGCGGGTAGGGGAAAAGACAGGTTAAGGTTGAGGTTGAGATGAATCTATGCCATTCTATGCCAGGTTCATTATCTCTTCAAGGGATGTCTCTGTATCCAGTATCCTGACCGATGAATCTATCCGTTTTATTAGCCCGGAGAGAACCCTTCCAGGGCCTATCTCTACAAAAGTTCTGATGCCGGACTCAATGATGTTCCTTACCGAATCCTCCCAGAGGAGGGGGCTGTCTAACTGTTTTACAAGCGATGCCTTGATGCTTCCGGTTGTGTTGAGGAAGATGGCGTCGGCATTGTTTACCACAGGGATAGAAGGTGCCATGAAGGGGATATTTTCAAGTTCTTCAGCAAGTTTTTTTGAGGCCTCTATCATCAATGCACAGTGCGAAGGGGCACTAACTGCAAGTGGCACTGCACGTCTTGCCCCCCGTTCCTTTGCTATCTGGATTGCCTCTTCCACCGCCTCCTTTTCACCTGCAATAACGATCTGTCCCGGACAGTTGTAGTTGGCAGGAGAGACATATCCTGCTGAGACCTCAAGGCAGATACCATCCACCTCCTCTCGGGAAAGCCCAAGTATGGCTGCCATTAGCCCCTTACCCTCAGGCACGGCATTTTGCATCAGATGACCTCTCTTTTCCGTAAGTTTTAGTGCATCTGGAAAACTGATAACACCTGCGGAGACGAGGGCGGAGTACTCACCAAGGCTGTGGCCTGCCACTACGGTGGGGCTTAGCCCTGCATCTTCTATGACCCTGAGAAAGGCGGTACTTACCGTAAGTATTGCCGGCTGTGTTCTGAATGTCTTGTTCAGTTCAGACTTTGGGCCTTCAAAACAGAGGGACTTCATGTCGTAGCCAAGGGTATCGGATGCCTCTTCGAACACCCTCTTTGCTGTATCGTAACGGTCATAAACCTCTCTGCCCATCCCGACATGCTGTGACCCCTGTCCTGGAAACACGAATGCAATGCTCATTATCCCTTCACCTCTTTTATCTTTTTTATAAGTTCCGGAACCACCTCATACACATCGCCCACTATTCCGTAGTTAGCGATCTGAAAGATAGGGGCCTCGGGGTTTTTGTTTATGGCTATGATGATGTCTGAAGACTGCATACCCACCAGGTGCTGCACCGCACCTGAAATGCCGCAGGCGATGTATATTTTGGGACAGACGGTCTTCCCTGTTTGTCCAACCTGGTGACTGTAGGGTATCCAGCCCTCATCAACCGCAGCCCTTGATGCGCCCACCACACCGTTAAGGAGGGAGGCGAGTTCCTCCAGCATGGCAAACCCCTCCGGTTTTCCAAGCCCTCTACCACCGGAGACAATCACATCGGCCTCTTGTAGATTTACGGAAATACCGGATTCCTCCTTAACCGTCTCGATAACCCTCGTCCTTGAGGTGATATTTTCTGTATCTACCTTTATTATCTCACCGGTTCTTGAGGTGTCTGGTTCGAGTCTCTTCATCACCCGTGGCCTTACTGTGGCCATCTGGGGGCGGTGAGAGGGGCAGAGGATGGTTGCCATAATGTTACCACCGAAGGCGGGTCTTATCTGTAGGAGATTGCCGGTAGCATCATCAATCTCAAGGGAGGTGCAGTCGGCGGTAAGGCCTGTCCTGAGCCTTGCTGCAAGGCGGGGAAAGAATGACCTGCCTATGGGTGTGGCGCCGGAAAGGACTATCTCCGGCTGGTGTTCTTTGATCAGCCTGTAGAGTGCCTCCACATAGGGTTCATCGTTGAATGTATCGAATAAAGGGTTATCGGCATGGTAAACCCGGTCTGCACCGGCATGGATAAGTGATTGAGCATCCTCCTCGGAGCCACCCAGCAGAACCGCTGAGAGAGTTGCACCACGCCGGTCTGCAAGTTTTCTTCCTGCACCAAGGAGTTCGTATGCCACATCTGCCACCCTCCCGTCTCTGTGTTCGGCAAAGACCCATACACCACGGAAGCCTGATAGATCAATCCCCTCCCTTGTATCAGATGCCTCCTCTATCTCCTTTATGGCACCCTCAGGGCAGACACTGAGACAGGCCCTGCAGAGTTGGCAGTATTCGTTGATAAATGCCTTGTCCTCTTGCATGACAATTGCGTCGTATGGGCAGGAGTCAACACAGGTCTCACAACCGGTGCAAAGTTCCCTGTCTACCTGAATTCGCATTGTTGGTTACCTCCGGAGTTTAATTAAGGTTATACACACTTCAAGTTTTTTAGTTCCTCAATCAACCGCTCAACCTGTTCGGTAACGGTTCCTTCAATCATCTTTCTGTCCTTCTTTGCCTCAGGGGCAAATATGTTTTTCACCTGAGTTGGGGAGCCGTTAAGCCCTGTGTCTTCAGAACTCGCCCCGATGTCCTGGAGGGTGAGTTTCCTGATCTCTGCCTTCTTGGCACGCATCTTTCCCTTCAGTGAAGGGAGCCTTGGCTCGTTAAGTTCCCTTACCACGGTGATGAGTGCCGGCAGTTCTGCCTCAACCACATCGTACCCCTCATCCATCATCCTCTCAACCACTATCTTTCCGTCATCTATCTCATCTATGCCCTTTACATAGGCAACATGAGGTATGTTCAAAAACTCAGCCATCTCAGGGCCCACCTGTGCAGTGTCTCCATCTATGGCCTGTTTGCCGCAGATTATCAGATCGAAGGAGAGTTTCTCTGCTGCCTTTGCAAGCGTATATGCGGTTGCCCATGTGTCAGAGCCTGCAAATGCCCTGTCTGTGAGGAGAACCGCCTCATCGGCACCCATGGAGATAGCCTCCCGTAGAGCCTCTTCTGCCTGGGGTGGCCCCATGGTGATAACAGTAACAGTACCACCATGATCCTCTTTGAGCCTGAGCCCAGCCTCAATGGCATGAAGGTCGTAGGGGTTGATAATACTTGGCACCCCATCCCTTATCAGTGTATTGGTCTCAGGGTTTATTCTCACCTCAGCGGTGTCTGGAACCTGTTTTATACAGACGAGAATTTTCATATACCCTCTACTCCTTAAAAGTTATTTTTTCTGCCTTGCATACTCTTTAACAAGTGCCTGCCCGATAACATTCCTCTGAATCTGGTTTGTGCCCTCGTAGATCTGGAGGATCTTTGCATCTCTCATCATCTTCTCCACCGGGTATTCTCTCATGTAACCGGAGCCTCCCATCACCTGCACCGCATCTGTGGTTACCCTCATCGCCACATCGGTGGCAAACACCTTAGCCATCGCCGATACCTTGGAGATGTCCTTTGCCCCGCTATCCACATATCTTGCAACCGCATAGACGAGTGCCCTTGCTGCCTCTATCTGAGTTGCCATATCTGCAAGCATGTGCTGAACCGCCTGAAAACTTATTATGGGTTTATCAAACTGGATCCTCTCACGGGCAAACCTTGCCGCCTCATCAAGTGCACCCTGGGCAACCCCAACACCCTGGGCACCAACGCCCACCCTGGACTGGTCGAGGGTCTTCATCGCAACGATGAACCC
Source organism: uncultured Thermodesulfovibrio sp. (assembly GCA_964391515.1). Taxonomy (GTDB): domain Bacteria; phylum Nitrospirota; class Thermodesulfovibrionia; order Thermodesulfovibrionales; family JdFR-85; genus WFTX01. Next base: position 5,664 of record CAYMML010000087.1, read on the forward strand.
CATTCCCTCACGACCGAGGATGTTCTCCTTGGGAATTTTGCAGTCCTCAAATATGAGTTCCCTCGTAACGGATGCCCTTATACCCATCTTCTTTTCCTTCTTTCCGAAACTGAACCCGGGCGTGCCTTTTTCCACTATAAAGGCACTTGCGCCACGGGCGCCCTTTGAGCGGTCGGTGATCGCAATGATGGTGTATATCTCCGCCTCTCCACCGTTTGTGATCCACTGCTTCGTGCCGTTGAGAATGTAATAATCCCCGTCTCTGGTGGCGGTGGTCTGAATGCCGGCGGCATCGCTTCCTGCGTTTGCCTCTGTCAGGCCGAAGGCAACAAGCCTTTTGCCTGCTGCTATGTCAGGAAGATACTTTTCTTTCTGCTCCGGTGTTCCAAAGAGTAAAATGGGGTAAGTGCCGAGTGCGTTGGCGGCATAACTGGTTGATACGCCAAGACATGCCCTGCTCAACTCCTCTACGGCGATTGCGAGTTCGAGAGAGCCCATTCCAAGCCCTCCGTACTCCTCGGGTATAAAGATGCCGAACATATCAGACTGTGCAAGCACCTTCATTATCTCCCAGGGGAACTCCTCCTTTTCGTCCAGTTCAGCCCTCACCGGGACAACCCGCTCCTCGGCAATCTGCCTTGCAAGATCCCTTATCATCGTCTGTTCTTCAGTAAGAAAATAATCCATACTATCCTCCTGTTGTTTTATCCACTTATGTCTATTCCCTCAAACAGTATCTCAGGTGCACCTATCTTCCCGTAAAAACGGATCTCCTTACCCACGGCAACAATCTTTTTAAAGAGTTCAAGGAGGTTACCCGATATGGCCGCCTCCTTTACGGGATGCATGATGCGTCCATCTTCAACCCACAGGCCGGTAACGCCTATGGAGAAATCTCCGGATATGGGGTTTGCAGTGTGAATGCCCATGACCTCTGTGACTATTATGCCCCTTTTAATCATACTGATGAGTTGTTCTCTTTCATGAGAAAACTCCGGTGCCGATGCCTCAAGAAAGAGGTTGTTTATCCCCACGGAGGGCAAACTCTCTATACCGCCCCTTACGGCATTGCCTGTGGATTTCCGGTTTTCCTTATTTGCGGTTTTTATGTTGTAGAGAAAACCCTGAAGCACCCCCCTGTCGATAAGAACCGTCTCACCAGTGGGGCTTCCCTCACCGTCAAAGGGTCTGCTTCCTACCGCCCCTTTGAGAAGACCGTTGTCTATCAGATTTACCTTTTCTGAGACCACTCCACTTCCAACCTTTCCGGCAAGGAGTGATTTACCCTTTTGGACATTCTCGGAAGAAAATGCCGAGGCAAGGACGCCCAGAAACTCTGTTGAAATGTGGTTTTCAAACAGAACCTCTCCCCTGATAGGGGTTGCCTTCTCTGCCCCGAGCAGTTCTGTCGCCCGTCTTGCTGCATCTCCGCCTATTGAAGGGAAGTCGATATCATCAAAGAACCTCGCTATGTCATATCCCCAGCCCATCTGGGAGTCATTGCCATCTTCTGCGACCACCATTATCTGACCCGAAAGGGAAGTGCTTTTATAGGAGGCATTTACCCCCTTTGAGTTGATAAGAAGCACCTCAGATGAGGACATACTGCCGGATGCCTTTCTGATCTTCTTTATCCTTGAGTCGTATTCAAAGGCGGAAGACTCTATCAGCCTTACCATGTCTGCGAGAAAGTCGGTATCAAGGGAGGATATCTTTTCGTCATAAGTCTCTATAAAGGGGATATCCTCAGGCGATGCGATGTCAAGATAGGGGTCAGGGTCAGAGAGTTCCGCCCCCTTTATCGCCTTATCGAGTGTCTCCTTCCATGCCTCCTTCTGGGTGGAATAAGAAAATCCAGGTCTTTCGCCGTTGATAACCCTGATGGCATAGCCGAAGTAATGATCACGGTCAAGGGCGTCTACCTCCCCGCCCTTTATCTCCACAGTGGTGCCCTTACCGGAAGTCATGAAGACCTCGGCAGATGTGCAACCGGACTTCTTTGCCTCCTGGATTATCCTTTCTCCAAAATCTCTGTCAATCCTCATAGTAAGTGGCCGATGCAGAATCAGACTCCCAGACGGTTACCGCAGTAAGCCGTACATCTTCGGAGTCAATCTTCTTTTTCAGTGACTCAAATATCCACCTGGCAATGTTTTCAGATGAGGGGTTGATCTCGGTAAAGGGGAAAATATCATTCAAAAAACCGTGATCAAGTTGGCTCAGTATCTCCTTTGTCCAGCGTTTGAGATCGTGAAAGTCTACTGCTATGTCTATCTCGTTGAGTGATTCGGCGGAAACGTGTATCTGAACCTTCCAGTTATGACCGTGCAGTTCCTCGCACTTTCCCCTGTAGCCCCTCAATTGGTGGGCTGCAGAAAATGTATCCTCTATCATGAGTTCATACATGATTGCCTCCTGTTGTGCCTGGATTATTCGTTTCTCTTGAATACGGCTATGTAAGGCATGTTTCTGTACTTGCCGTCAAAGTCAAGCCCGTAACCTACCACATACTCATCCGGAATCTCAAACCCCACATAATCGATGGGTACATCGACCATGCGCCTCTCTTTCTTGTCAAGGAGGGCACAGATCTTAAGGGTGGATGGAGCACGTTGCAGTAACCGCTCTCTCAGGTGGTTAAGGGTTATTCCTGTATCCACAATATCTTCCACCAAAAGCACATCCCTGCCCTTTATGTCCTCCCTTATGTCTGCATGAATCTTGACCTCTCCTGTGGTTTCGGTCTTCAGATAACTCGAGGCGAGGATGAAATCGACCGTGACAGGCACCCTGATCTGACGGATAAGGTCGGCATAGAACATAAATGCTCCCTTGAGGATGCCGATTGCAACGATCTCCTTTTCGGAAAAGTCTTCCGAGATACTCTCTGCAAGTTCTTTGACCCTTTTCTGTATCTCCTGCTCACCCAGGAGGGGTCTTCCTATTACCATCAGTCCTCCGTAGATAATTTAAAGCCCTGTGTGCGCAATAAAAAGGCTTTTTGAACTCCCCACCCACTGGTGGGGGCAGGGAGATGAATAAATAGACATATATATTAACATATCAAACTACTTCATAGGTTATATTTCAGATTTCCGGAGGATTGACGCAACCGGGGGCATTATGTTATCTTTGAATGTTATGAAAATTGTA
>CAYMML010000088.1:0-8710 GCA_964391515.1 uncultured Thermodesulfovibrio sp.
CATTGTAAAATTCTGATAAAAGGAGGCATTGTATGAACTGGAAAACCGCTCTTGCGTTGGTGATCTCCGGTATGCTCTTAACCTTCGCCGGATGTAAAAAGAAAGAAGAGGCACCTCCCCAGGTTCAGTCCCCGGCTCCTGCTCCCGGTATAATGATGCCAAAGGGGGAGACAAAGATAGTTGTTCCTGACGATGTTAAGGGGAAGTGGGATGCAGTTAAGATAGAGATACTGAACAAAGAGACAAACAAGAAGGAGACCGTATCGGTAAAACTCAACTCAGAGTACCAGATACCCGGCTCCAGCCTCAAGATCATGGTTGGTGACTTTCTGCCGGATTTCCGCATGGATGGCCTTACCATAACATCCGCTTCTAATGACCCTCAGAACCCTGCTGTCCATATAACCGTCATGGAAGGCGAAAAGGAGATATTCAAGGGCTGGTTGTACTCCAAGTTCCCTTCCATACACCCGTTCCAGCACCCCAAATACGGTCTTACACTCATTGAGGGCATAAAGAAGGGATAAACAGAAATAGTAAAGATAAACAAAAACCCTCCTCCCGTTATGAGGGAGGAGGGTTTTTGTCTGATCTCCATATAGAACAACAAATCTTACAAGTACACCGAAACAGAACCCATCCGAACAAGACAGCAAAACATCAAATACTTATATCACCTAATTACCTCAATTACTCAATTACTCAATTACTTAATTACTTAATTACTTTTTCTTCAAGAGGTATCTCATAAACACATGCAGAGGCACCCTGTGAAAGGCATTCAGTCCTCTTTACACCCCTGCCAAAGAGGGAACGATACATATCAAGTTCGTGCTTACAACTCTCGTGATACCGCTTTGAAATGGATGCAATCGGGCAGGTGTACTGCTTCAGGAGCATCTTCCCCTTCACCTTCTGGGTCTCCACTATATAACCCTCTTCCGATAGTATGTCGCAGAACCGTTTTACCTTTCTCCTCGTGGAGTTGGTGGAACCCAACTTGCCTTTTCTTTCCTCAAGGAGTTTCTTGTTTCTCCACCGAAAAATCTCATCAATCTTTTTCCTCCCATCCCTTGCCTCAATCTCCTGGAGTAGTTCGGAAAGAAATGACTGGTACTGGTTAGGGAAGAGATTTTCAGCATTTTCGGTAAGCCTGTAAACATAACCAGGCCTCCCCACACCCTTTCTCTCAGGCTCATATCGCACCAGCCCCTTACTCTCCATTGACAGGAGGTGTTGTCTAACCCCCATTGAGGTAATCCCCAGTGCCTTACTCAGACTGTCAATACTCATCCCCCCGTTCTTTTTCAGGAGGAGTATGATCGCCCTCTTAGTAGGGTTTTCATCTTTTAAAACAGTCATGTTGTAAAGATAACATATTGTGAGGTTTAACATCAAGAAATTTTTATTTTTTACTTTGTTTATATAAAGAACTCAAGAAAAAAAGCCTGTCAGGCATCCTCCCTCCAGGGACACCTGACAGGCTTAACGAAAGAAGTTCTGAATAGAAATCCTCTTTAATAAAGGATCAACGCCCCCTCGGGTAAGGCCTTGATCCCTCTGCCCGACTGCCACCTGAGGTCTCACTCAGGCTTGGAGTTTCAAGGTTTTTTCTCCTTTGAAAATACCTGCATTCCTCAAAAACACCACCGCAGTAAAGTATAACCGCCTCTACCGTCTGGCTGTTGAGATTAATACAGTAACAGTCTGCGTCTGGATCATCTATGTACGGACACATCCTTAATGCCATGCAAAGGATAAAACAAAAACCATGCCAGTTTGTCTGAAATCAGCAGAAAACACTATTGATCTATTAACATCAGTCTAAATAGCAACTAACATGTTGTTTTTTAGTGATTTTTTATAATACCATCAAAGGTGGGCGCTAATCATGGAAATACCATCATGTTTCTTGAATGTGTGACATGACACACATGTGTGCCATACTGGATATGTGTCATGTCACGCTATGGCAGGAAAAATAATTGTAAATTGCGTGTATACCCCCTCTTTAGAATCCACTTCAATTCTACCGCCATGCTCAGCGATAATTCCGTGTGATATACTGAGGCCAAGACCGGTTCCCTCCCCATGGGGCTTTGTACTGAAGAAGGGTTCATATATCCTATCTACAACATCTTGCGGTATGCCTGTGCCGGTATCGTAAAATTCTACTATAACAAGATTTCCTTCCTCACTATTCTGGCTTCTCAGCGTGATTCTGATTATCTTCTCTATGCTTGGCTCAGGAAACTTCCTGTTTAGGGCGAACCTCGCATTACTCAGGATATTAAGAAACACCTGTATAATCTGCTGCGGATTTCCTCTTATGAGGGGTAAGTCTTCTGGTTTATGTACCTTTAGGACTATACCGTCTTTCCTGAGTTGAGCGCCGTAGAGGTTAAGGGCATCTTCAAGCACCTCTCTTAGATCGACCTCTACCTTATCAGACCGGTGTCCCCTTGAAAAGGAAAGCAGACTCAACACTATCTTTGATATCCTTTCTCCCTCATTCATTATCCTCTTTCCTATCTCGCGATAGAAACTCCCTTCCTCAGACTCCATGGAGATCATCTCACCGTAGTTGATAATCCCGTTTATGGGGTTGTTTATCTCATGGGCAACTCCGGCAGCAAGTTCACCAAGCGAGGCAAGATGACTTGCCCTGAGGGCATCTGCCTGGAGTTTGACCTTCTCCGTGACATCGAATATGACACCGTCGATATATGCGGGGTTTCCCGCCTCATCATAGATAGGTCTTCCCATTTCGTGAAAGTGGCGTATCTCACCTGATCTGTGCCTTATGCGGTATTCCACCTCAAAAGGCTCACCTCTCTCTATTGCGGTCGCAACCTCCTCTATCACACGGGTTCTGTCCTCCTTAACAATAAGTGGATCGATCTTGCAAACACTCCCGAAACTGAGTTCCTCTTCTGAATAGCCGGTCATGGACTCAACCAGGTCGTTGAAAAATATCATTTTCCTATCAGGTTTAAACACAATCCGGTAAACTATTCCAGGCAGATTTTTAGCAAGCGTTCGATAGGCAACCTCCCTCTCACTCAGTCTTCGTTCCGCATTTTTCCTCTCATCAATCTCTCTCTCAAGTTTTGCCTCCCTCTCCCTTACGGCCTTCAACATACTGTTAAAACCGTCAATGAGAGTGCCTATCTCATCATGGCTCTTTAGTGCTATCTCCCTGTCGTATCGGCCTGTCTCCTTTACATACCTTGCTACCTCAGTTAGTTTAAGAATTGGAGCGGTAACAATACGGTGAAGATATCCTGAAAGCAGATAAGCCACACCTACTGCCAGGATAAACACAAAAAGATTAAACGAATAGTTCCAGGAGAGTCTGTCGTAAAACCACCTCAGGTCTGAGACCAACATGAGTTTTCCCACATTAACATTACCATCTTTTACGGGCTTCACAATACAGAGATACCCATTCCTGATAACCGCTCCATCTTCAGTATCTAAGATATCCTCTTGTATCACTTTTATATCCTCTTTTGTGTATTCTACAAACACACCTTCACTGCTGAACAACACACACTTAACAATAGAAGGATTGTATTTGAGCGAAAGCATGGTGCCTTTAGCAGTATCTTTGTCTTTGAAGATAAGTGGAGGAAGGAGGTTTTCACCCATCACCTTTGCAAAGGTGGTCATGTTATCAATCAGTTCTGCCCTGCTTCGCTCCCACTCGTTAAGGCCGTTCAGGAATAGTATCAAGAAAAGCGAAACAGTGGTGATACTCACCACTATAAACCTTATCTTCCCTTTCAGGGAAAGGCTTTCAATGTATGTCTTAAAAAGTTTTTTCATTCACGATGCTCTCACTTTTCCCTGCCGGGGCGGTTTCTTGCAAGCCACAAAAGTCTCGAACTAATCCACAACCCCTTATTAATAGCCATCTCTCTGTTAATCTTAAATCTCACATTTTTACCTTCCATTACGAACTCTATAATCCCACCCTTTTCAATAAACCCTTCAATATCACTTATAGTAAGAACAGGCCCTTTAATGGCAGACAGTATTTTTTCTACCCTCTTTGTCTCGGAAGAACTTATGAATATGAGATTACAGCCAGTAGTTTTTCCATTTCTTCCGATGCGCTTTATAGAGATTGGTTTCCCAAATGCCACTTTACCCCCGATATCATCAATTGCCCCACCAAAGGGGTCTTTGCCATACACACAAATCTTGAAATCCTTTTTTTCTTTAAAGTACCCGTCAGGCCATCTGATAAACTTGAGAAAGTTATACATGAAGGCAGCCTTTACCTGATACTCCGTGGGCTTTTCATCTATGCCATCAGAAAAATGGGGTAAGCACAGAGATAGAAAAATGAGGAAGAAAATTGCCAGAGTTAATACTCTTTTCTTCACAGCATAACCCCCAAAAAGAGGTACGAAAACCGGGTGAGATTATACACAAGGAACACCATTTGCCCCCCAGATTATAACGGTGTTAAAAAGGGTAGTGATAATCAGAACTCCCATGTCACCTTACCATACACACCCCTTTCAATCTCCACCGTATCTGTAGATACATACTTTGAACCTATCTCGGGATGGTGGTTATCAAGGAGATTCTGCCCTACCAGGCTTATAGACAGCCCTTTGAGTGGCCTCCAGCCTACCCTGAGGTTTGCAATTAGATAATCATCTATGTTATATGCCGGAAGACGGTCAGTATAGTGGAGCATTAGATCCACCTCAAAATCCGCCGGCAGATCCATGCTCGAAATCAGGGAAATCTGATTTTCCGGGTTTTCTTCTTCCAGACTTTCAGATTCCGTATCCATGCTGCTGCTGTCTCGACGAAGGTTTATCTCAAGAAAAGAGTAGTTCAGTGTAATTCTCCACCATTCAAACGGCTCCCACCTCAAAGAGGTCTCCACACCGTAACTCTCTCCATACATCCTGTTCTGACCATTGAAAGAATAAACAACATGTGCAACAGGATCGGTTTCCAAAAACACCTCACCCGGCTCAAATGTCCGCAAATCATCGTACTGGTTAAAAAAACATGCAACATCAACAGAGAGATTATCAGAAACTCCTGCCCTGTACCCCAATTCATAGGCATACATCTCCTCAGAAATAAAATCATCCCTCGCAATTAAGGATAGCATAACCGGAGGAGTATCCGGGATCACTGCCTGATCAATTCTTCCATCCACTTCTATCCTTGAAGGGGTTCTTACCGCCCTTGAGAATGCCCCCCAGAGCATCTGGTTTCTGGCAAACCTCCACCGTATCCTCAAGGAAGGTTCCCACTCATAACCGGTGTAATCATTGTGCTCCAACTTTGTGCCGACTGTAAAATAAACCCTTTTTGGCAGTATCTCAATCTCATCCTGTAGGAAGATGTTATATATTGCCTGATCCCTTTCTTCAGGAGAAAAACGGATTGGCGAATTGTTTTCTATTCTGTCGTTTATAAACCTCGCGCCACCGCCCCAGGTTATCCTATGGTGTTTGAAGGGAATAAAATAATGGGTAAAGTCCAGATCATAAGTATCTATATGATACTCCTCCTTCATGTCCTCGATATCAAACCTCTGAAACCTTTTCACATGGTCGTAATAAGCCTGTAATGTGAGTCTGTTGTCTTCATGAAAACTCTTTGACCATCTTGCAAGCAAGGATCTTCCACTTATATCCTCATCTATACCACTATCGCTCTGGTATGGCGGAATCAACAGGGGTATGATCTCATGAGAAGAGACATTGCCATCATAAATATCCCCCTCAATTGTAAACTTACCCCCTTTTAACTGAGAATCCACTCTGAACCCTGCCCTGTAAACAAACCAGTCATCAGGGTTTTCATCCCCCGCAGAGTTCACAAAACCGTCTCTGTTAGTATATTTTGCAAAAATCCTGTAGGTTGTATCATCACCAACTTTGCCACCATAACGTAGATTTGTTATAAGCCTATCTTCTGTTCCCCCGGTCACAGACAAAAGGTAACCCTGTGATTCCGCGGAGTCCTTCGTTATTATATTTATTACACCATTTACCGCATTTGCACCCCATATGGTTCCACCTGGTCCCCTTATAATCTCAATACGCTCTATATCCTCCAGGGATGTATCCTGAACATCCCAGTAAACCCCGGAATAAACGGGTGAATACACACTTCTTCCATCAATCATTACAAGGAGTTTATTTGAATACCTCTCGTTAAACCCCCTTGCACTAATTGCCCACAGGTTTGAATCTATACGGTTTACCTGAATTCCCGGCACCCCTCTTAGAATCTCGGCAATGGTGGTTGCGCCAGAGCGTCTTATATCCTCTGCAGTAATCACATAAATGGCCGAAGGTGTGTCGGCAAAAACCTCAGAGCGCTTTGAAACGGTGGTTACCTCAATCTGCATGAGTTCCTCAATGCTCATCCTTGTGAGTTCACTCATTATTCCATCCGAGCCTGGAGAAGAAGACGCAGAGAATAAGGTCATTAAAAACCCCAGAATCAGGGCAATTCCATAAACACCGACATTTCGTCCCATAAACGCCTCCCCGTTAATCTTTTTTCCACCTTTCTGAAACTGCATTTAAAGGTATCTTCAACTCCTTCATCTTCCTATATAGTGTTCGTCTGCTTATACCGAGCATCCTTGCCGCCATTGCCTTATTGCCTGCCGACTTTTCTATCGCCCTGATAATACTCCCCCTGCTGATACCAGCATCCGGCAAAAAACCACCACTTACTTTACCTTCTTTCAACTCAGCGGGGAGGCAATCGGTGGTTATATACCCCTCACCGGCAACAAGGCATAGTCTTTCAAGCAGATTTTCAAGTTCCCTTACATTTCCAGGCCAATCATACTCCAAAAAGAGCCTCATAACCTCATCGGATACCCCTAAAAACTCTCTCTTGAATTTCTTACACATCTTTCCTATGAAGTAATCAACCAGTGCCGGGATGTCATCCTTACGCTCTCTAAGGGGAGGAAGGTGAATTTCCATCACCTTCAACCTGAAGTAAAGATCCTCTCTAAACATCCCGGCCCTTACGCTTTTCAAAAGGTCACGGTTCGTTGCCGCAAGCAAACGAACATCCACCCGGACAGGCGTTGTTTCCCCAAGTCGCTCAAACTCCTTTTCCTGTAAGAACCTGAGGAGTTTAACCTGTATCCTCGGTGACAACTCTCCTATCTCATCAAGAAAAAGAGTTCCGCCGTTTGCAGACTCAAGCCTGCCAACCCTGTCTGTGGTTGCACCTGTAAAGGCACCCTTTATATGACCGAAAAGTTCGCTCTCAATAAGCGTTTCAGGAAGAGCAGAGCAGTTTATCTTCACAAGTGGCCTGTTTCGTCTTGAACCTGAGTAGTGTATTGCCTCTGCCACCAGTTCCTTGCCGGTACCACTTTCACCGGTTATCAATACAGTGGTGTCCACATCTGAAAGCATCTCTATCAGGTTATAAACCTCCTGCATCTTCTTTGAAGAACCAATAATATTCTGAAGCCTTCCTCTTTGTTGCGAGGAAATCTCAAGATCGTTTAGCCGTGTTTCATCATGGATCACCATCATCCCACCTTTGAAGGTATCGTCCTCCATCACCAGGGGAGAAAACCGGATGGTAACAGTTTTTTTAGGATTACTCCTCCTGCATTCTACCCTGTAAAGTTCTATATCCTTCTTTTCTATCATAGAGGTCTTTAGAGCAGACAGGCATCTGCCCTGGCACTCAGGGTAAATATCACTGATATACCTGCCTATATGTTCCTTCCTGAAACCACAGATCCGTGAGCCCGCTGCATTGAGTTCATTTATCCTCAGGTTTTCATCCACAACGATAATACCTTCATCAATATTCATAAATATTCCCTCAATAAGTGATTTGTACCGCTCCCTTTCTTCCTTAATCCTTATCTCTTCTATAGCCTTTTTCACTATGGCTCTCAATTTTTCAAGTTTTACAGGTTTAAGGAGGTAGTCATAGGCGCCTAATCTTACCGCCTCTGTTGCTGTATCGATGTTGGGGGCACCTGTTATTATTATTATTGCAGCCTTCCTTCCCTCCTCTTTTATCCTTCTAAATAAATCCATCCCCGAGGCACCCCTTAGAATGATATCGATTATTATCACCTCAAACCGGTTTTCATTGAGCAGGTCTAAGGCTTCATCGAAACTCGATGCAGCCCGGACTGAGTAGCCAAGATCGGTAAGGTGCTTATGAAAGGCAAACCTTATGCTCTCCTCATCATCAACAATGAGTACCGAGCCTTTCCCCCTTCTGTCAGACAAAACGCTCACTTATGAGACCTCAAAAAATAAAAGATTAAATAAATAATATCTAAACCTAATCGGGGCATGAATGTCAAATATTTGTTTAAAACGGGATATAATCTCTTCTTTTTCAAGTGTTTTACAAAACCCCAAACTTTTCCCTTAACTTTGTGCAAAAATCACAGAAAACCCAGAGGGCATATAAGATAAAGGCTTAAGAGCAACTCCTCTCGCATTTAAAAGATGTCACTTTAAGTTAAGTACTGATAATTTGCCTTGCTGTACTATTGCTGTTTTGTTTTATACCTCTTTCATTTAATATTTGTACAACATTAAGGTTATAATAAGAGTAAATTACAGTAAAGTAACAAAGGGGGTTCGATGCTTGGGAAAATATCTCCTCTATCTTTAAAGGTCTGGGAACAATTACATAATCACTACGAAGAGATGAAAGATGTCCA
>CAYMML010000089.1:0-8618 GCA_964391515.1 uncultured Thermodesulfovibrio sp.
TCCGGGAGATACCTCTCAAGCACATCCTCCACCCTCACAAGGGATACCATCTCACCGCCGATCTTCACAAACCGCTTTAGTCTTCCGGCATGCCAGAGGAAACCGTCCTCATCAAGATACCCCATGTCGCCGGTGTCGTACCAGCCGTGGCGGATCCTCATGGAGGTCTCCTCAAAGTCCTCCAGGTACCCCTTCATCACATTGTCACCCTTAACGAGTATCCTGCCCACCTCACCGGGGGCGCATTCTGCACCGGTCTCGTAGTTTTCTATCCTCACCTGCACATTAGGTATAACCTGCCCGACACTGCCGGGGCGGTTTGCATCGAGCCGGTTTGCAGATATCACCGGAGAGGTCTCAGTGGTCCCATACCCCTCAAGGAGGGTTATTCCGTGTTTTTCCATAAAACCCGTCCTTAGCGCCTCCGGGCACTTATCGGCACCGCTTACAAGCAGCCTCACCGTCTTGAAATCCCCCTCCTCCGATTTTCTCAGGTATCCCCAGAGGAAACTGGGAGTGCCCATCATTATGGTGGGCTTTTCGTCCCGTGCAATCTCGCATATCCTCCTGAAGTCCAGTGGGTTCGGGTAGGTGATGATGGTCATACCATGGTAGATGGGTGCCCAGAGGTTCACGGTAAGCCCGAAGACATGAAAATACGGGAGGTTCGCAAGCATCCGGTCTTCATGGCTCAGTTCAAACACCTCGCTGAAGGATTCTATGTTTGAACGGATGTTTTTGTGTGTCAGTTGAACGGCCTTGGGGTCTTTCTCGCTTCCACTGGTAAAGAGGATGACCGCATTGTCGTCATCCCCACCCAGAAAGACCCTCTTTTTGAGCATCCCCAAAGGGAGTTTTGAAAGGGCAGCCGCCTTGAGCCTTTCACCTGTGGAAACACTCTCCATTATATCCTCAAGGAAGACCATCCCTTCCACCTCGGGTGCGTTGATCTTCTGAAGGAGTCTCCTTGAGGTGACAATCGTCCTGAAATCACACTTCCTCTGGGCATACCGGGCATTCCGATCGGCACCGGTTGAGTAGTTTATCATTACCGGCACATGCCCGCTCATAAGCGCCCCCATCACGGAGAGGATCGCACCGGCAGAGGTGGGGAGCATTATACCCAAAAAACCGTCCTCAAAATCACCGAAACGGTTTTTCAGGATGAGCGAGGCGATGAGCGCACGGGAATAACTGAGGGTTCTTCCCATTCCACAGTCTATTATGGCTGTCTTTCGGCTGTGCTTTTTCGCCCTGTCAATAAATATCTCATGAAGAAGCATATATACATTACCTCCCGATCCCTTTTTTTTATACCCATCTACCCCCTGCTCAGTCTTGTAAGTTCCGCCTCTGATTTTCTCAGATAGAAGGGAACCGCCTTTTCAGGAGGGGTAAACTCACCGTCCCGTGCATACCTGAGCCCCAGGACTGCAACCGCCGAAGGCAGGGGGTTAGACAAATGTGGCGGAGCAAAGACCGCCCTTTCACCAAGGGCATCCACGATTCTCTCTCTGTATAACTCCGCCCCATTTCCGGTAAACAAGACCCTCTTACCGGCGTGGGCTTTCTTGATTTCTTCAATAAGGGTATCTATACTCATGGGGGCATCATCAATCACCCTCTCAGGTTGACCACCAGCAGAGGAAAATACGGCGGCATAGACCTCCTTCTTTCGTGCATCAAAAACCGGCACAATCAGTCCCCGGAAGGCACCTGCAGAAACCGCCATTGCCTCCAGGCTTGATACCAACACCATGGGAATACCAAGGGCGTAGCAAAACCCCTTTGCCGTGCTCATCCCCACTCGAAGGCCGGTAAATGAGCCGGGGCCGGCACTTACGGTTATAAAGTCTATACTATCTGGTTTAAGGCCGGTGATATTGAAAAGGGAGTCTATTGCCTCCATGAGGCGTGCAGAGTGTAACCTGCCGCCACGAAACCGCATCTCACATAGAAGCCCCTCTCGGGCACTGTAAAGTGATGCCCCACCTACGGGTGAAACGGTATCAATGGATAGTGTAGTGCCGGGATTCACGCCTCGAGACACCCCTCCGGTCAGCCCTCTCCACGGCTTGAAATCCTCGAAAGAAGGAGTCCCAGATATTTGTTTATCGGATGGCTCCTTGGTAGAAAGGGCAGTATCGGTCTTCGCCTTATGCCAAGTTTTCTCAGTTCGGAGATTATCTCACGGTTATCGTTATCGTATAGAAGGCCGGTTCGGAGGCTCTCCACCGCCTCCTTCTTCTTTCCTGCATGAAGGTATGCCCTTCCAAGGTTCAGATAGAAAAAGGGATAGAAAAAGTCAGAGCCAAAGGGGACGGTCTTTTCAAGCCCCCCGATCGCCTCCTTGCAGAGCGCCACCCCCTCCTCAGGATCGTCACCCAGTTCCGCCAGTAGCACCCCCTTGTAAGAAAGCCCGTAGGGGTCATCAGGAAAGTCCTGGAGTGCCTTTTCGGTAAGTTCCAAGGCCTTCTCCTTCTCACCCTGCTTTATCAGTCTCTTTATGTCACGGAAGTACTTGACCTTCTTCTTGCTCGTAAGCCCCCGCTTTCTGACCTTCTCCACCACCGACTTGTGGTGTTCCGTGACCACCCTGTCCGGGTCATCCGTATCTTCAGCACGGAGTGTGATACGGTCTGTCTCCACATGGGCACCGTCAAGATAAACTGTGCTCTTTACAATGGGGGGTGTTTGCTCGATGAGTTCCGTAACGATATAGTAGGTCTTGTCGTCCTGCTGGATCTTGCTGGAATACTCGGAGTGCTTTTTTGACTTGATCTTTATGATATCCTTTTCATCCATAACAAAGCCCCTGATGATGAAGCCTCAAAAGTGAGACACCACTATAGACCAGAACTATAAGGTATTATACCACAAAAAGATGCGGAAGGCTCATAAATAATGAATGAATACTATCTTAAATGCCCACTCTCTGAGGGGTCATTCAGGTCTGCTTCGGGAGACAAAACGGAGTTCTCCCTTATAGATGGGTATCATAAACTTGAGAAATATCGTGTAAATTAAGGCACCTGCAGCCCATATGCCAACCGTTATATACCTCTCAACCATGGTGGGGGAGTACTCGTAAATCTCACCAAGAGTGCCCGGGATAAAGCCCGGCACCACAAGCCCCATTCCCTTTTCGATATACACACCTGCTATTACAAGCACGCAGGCAAGATTGAGGCTGAAAAAGTGCTCCCTCGTCCTTGGAAGCAAAAAGAGCACAAACGCTGTAATATTGAACAGCAGAGATGCCCACATCCAGGGAACCAGATTATAATGGCCATGGAGCCCGAAATAGAGATACCGCATCGGGGCAAGGTGTATGCTGTTAGAGTAAAACTCCTTGAAGAACTCCGCAATAAACAGAAAGAGGTTTACGCCCATGGCATAGGCTATAAGTTCGGCTATCTTGAATATCGCCTTGTTATCGATATCAAGTTTATAAATCCGTCTTACAAGTTGGAAGATAATTAACATAAGTGCAGGGCCAGAACACAGGGCGGATGCAATGAACCTCGGTGCAAGCACCGCAGCGTTCCAGAAGGGTCTCGATGGAAGCCCATTATAAAGAAATGCGGTTACGGTGTGGATGCTGATAGCCCAGGGGATGGAAATTATAATGAGTGGTTTGATGATCTGCATATTGTATTCCTTGCCGTGGGCAATCTTATAAAGGCCATAAAAGGGTATAAATAGGTTTATCGCAAGATAGCCGTTCAGAACGATCACATCCCAAGCAAGAAGTGACGATGGGAAATGCATCTTCCCTACGATCGGAAGGATGTGCCAGACCCTCTCGGGCCTTCCAAGGTCAACGAGGATAAACATGACGCACATGATTATCGCCGTTGCCGCAAGGAGTTCGCCAAAGAGCACAACCTCCTTGATGGGCTTAAAGTTATACACATAGGCGGGCACCACCAGATAAACCGCTGCGGCAGCCACACCTACCAGGAAGGTGAAGTTTGCAATATAAAACCCCCAGGAGACCTGATCCCTCATGGCGGTCTCTATAAGGCCATGATGCAACTGCTTGAAATAGGCAACCAGCCCAAGGAGGATCAGAAACCCAAGGAACCCGACCCATGTGTAATACCACTTCCCTCCCTTTATCACCTGTTTGAAGACCCTGAAAAAGTTTATAAATGGATTTAGCAAAAACATTTTACACCCCTTATGTTGCAAAGAAATAAAAGAACTTGGGTTGAGTATTCAGATCCTCCTTCAACCGGAAGACCCTCTTTGTCTCTATGATCTGTCTTATCTCGCTCTTCGGGTCAAGGAGATTTCCAAACTTTCTTGCCCCCACAGGGCAGATCTCCACACAGGCGGGATATCTGCCGGGATTACCCCTTGTCCTCTGAATACAGAAGATACACTTCTCCACCACCCCTTTATACCTTGGTCTGTTGCCGAGATAATGGGATTTTGTATTCAACTCCTCCCGGGCTATTCTTGGCTCTCCCCAGTTGAACCTCCGTGCACCATAAGGACAGGCAGCCATACAGTAGCGGCAACCTATGCACCAGTTGTAGTCTATCACCACAATCCCATCAGGCTCCTTCCAGGTTGCCTGCGTAGGACACGCCTTCACACATGGCGGGTTTTCACACTGCTGACACTGAACAGGCATGTAGAAATATCCCTCCTCAGGAACCTCAGAGGGATAGTAGTACTTTTCTGCCTCTTCAAGGTCGTTTACCCATTTCTCACCCTTTTTAAACCTCAGGACTGTAATCCAGTGGATCTGAGGGTCTCTGGACTGGTTGTTCTCCCTCACACAGGCATAAACGCAACGGCGGCACCCGATACACCTGGAAAGGTCAAGCCCATATCCAAAGAGTGTCCCGGGAAGGGCGGGAGTCGTCTTTATATCGAATTTCTTACCATACTTCTCATAGTATTCCTCCTCAAGCCTCTCTATCACCGCCTTTATCTCATCCTTGTTCATCTCACGGAAGTGTTTCTGGAAGAAGGCATCCCAGAACGAGGCATCAGCCTTTCCTACGGGTATTGCCATACTGGCAAGGCCGTAAAAGGCTCCCTTCAGTACATCACGCCTTGAAAAAAACCTGCTTTTTGGTTCCGGCTTATCTTTCTTCATACTCATAGACCGTTCCTGTTATATCACCAAGGGGGTTCCTTGGTATTTCCTTTTCGGTAAGATTCCGGTACTTAATCTCATCAGGTTTTACCGGAGGGGGTAAGGGTTTCAGTGGTTTGAACCTTGGCCAATGGGGGTAATGACAGTGTACACAAAGCCGGTATATCTTCCTGCCGTTCCAGTATCCCGTTCTTTTACCATGAATACCAACCTTCCAGTCACGGAATATTGTGCCATGGCACTGGCCGCAGAGATACTCAGATTCTTTGAATGAGATGAGTTTACCACTTGCAAGCCTCAATTTATCCCTGTCGTCAGGGTTATGGCAGTCCAGACACCACCTCTGCTCCTTTGCATGATTGAACCCCTTTGATATCTCTGTATGGAAGGTAAGTTCACGCCGTGTAGGATTGGGCTCCATGCCGGCGTGGCACTGCGAACAGGGGAAGATACCCTCAGAGAGGGGAGGGGGAGGAACCACAAATTTCGGCATATCGGAAGGTACTTCTCCCTTGTCTCCACCCCTGGTTATCGCCTCATCGCCACCATTTGCTAAAGTGCTTACTCCGGTGAGGAATATAACAACCAGGAGCAAAAAGGCCGATTTAAATACCAGTTTTTTCACTCTCACTCTTTTGAATACATATAATAGACAACCCCAAATGCCACAAACAGTATAAAGAGAAAGGCTGAAAAGTTTCTCCTGAATCCGAGTTCCTTGATCAGGGCTACAATGTCAGATTCTATCTTTGAGAGTTCACTCATGGTAGAGGATGATTTCTCTTTTACCAGATCTACATTTACACTATGAAATACAGTCCTGAATGAAGCGGAGGTTCTAAAGAGTGCCTTTTCAGGGCCACTCACATCCACACCCTGTGTCTTGAGATCATCAATTGTAGATTCAATCTCACCAATCTTTTTCTCCGTCAGGAAAAGTGCCTGTTTCATTGCCTTTGCCCTCTGATAGGTGTGGCACTTGGTACAGCGAACCTCGTTTATGATATCTATATTTGCCTTTTGTATCCTGTGCGAACCATGACAGGTTACACAATTAGGCCCGGCTCCTGATGCCTTGAGGGCCCTTCCATGCCCACTTGTCTGATACCGTTCAAGGATGCCCAAATGGCATTTCCCACACATATTCGGGACATCCTTGTATTTGGGGGTACCCACAAAGCCGCTGTGAGGGGTTCCACAGGAGACCGCTGCATCAGAGGGATCACCTCCATGACAGTCATGACAGGAGACACGGTTTTTATAATGTATGCTCATTTTCCATTCCTGGGGAATCTTTAGATAATCAGGGTTCATCTTACTGGAGATGTGGCACTCTATACATACTCCCTCTTCTACAATAGGTGCACCCGCCCAGGGTTTATCAATAAACTCTCTCTGGAAGGCATCACGGTAACTTGCATGGGCAGACATACTGAAGATGGAGAGCATTGAAAAAGTTAATGTAATAATAAAAATTCTCATTTTCATGTCAGAACCTCCCCAGTATCGTGAGAATAACCCATGCAATTATTCCAGCAATAAAGAACCCAAGCAGTATAGGCCGCTTTCTTATGTTCCCCTCCGGCTTTGTTTCAACGAAAGGCCAGATGAGGAATAGCAATAGTAAAATTAACTGGAGACTTATCCCAAGAAACTTGTTCGGTATTGATCTTATAAGTTCGTAAGGTGCAAGGAAATACCATGGTGGTCTTATAAATGGAGGCGTAATGGTCGGATCGGCCTTTATATGAGCATAGGCCGGGAGAAAAAGATCTGACTTAAAGGTGATGATGCCGAAAAGCACCGCAAAGAACACGAAGACCATAATCATATTCTTCCTGAAAAGGTCAGGATAAAATGGAATACCATCAGTATAGGATGCACGATGGTAACCCTTTTCCTCAGCGCCTTCAACCGGCTTGCTTATCGGTGCATAACCGGTGCGCCAGATCAAGAAAACGTGCAGGGCACCAAGAAGAACAAGGAAAAACGGGAGTATGGCTACATGAAAGGCAAAGAACCTGTTAAGCGTAACGGCACCAACAAACTCACCCCCCTTGATGAACCTTGAGATATAATCACCAATGCCGGGCAGCACAGTGGGAATTGCAGTAAGAATGGTTGTTGACCAGTAACTCAACTGGCTCCAGGGCAGTAGATAACCGGTGATGCAGAACATAAATATTATAAAGAACATAAACACACCGGTTATCCAGTTCATTTCACGGGGTCTTTTGTAACTGAGCCTGTAGAATGTTATTACTACATGAAGCAAAAGCAGGATGACCAGCAGGTTTGCGCCTACGAGGTGAACTGATCTGAAGAGCCAGCCGAAGTGCACCGTATTCATTATCTTCTGAACAGACTG
The DNA here is from genome assembly GCA_964391515.1 of uncultured Thermodesulfovibrio sp. Lineage (GTDB taxonomy): Bacteria > Nitrospirota > Thermodesulfovibrionia > Thermodesulfovibrionales > JdFR-85 > WFTX01. The sequence continues at coordinate 7,482 of CAYMML010000089.1, forward strand.
GAAGGCGTGGTCGGGATGCGGAATATAATAAGTAAGGAGAAAGATGCCGGTAACCGCCTGTGTGAAAAAGGCGATCAGAGTCAGAAAACCAAGGGTGCTCCAGATATTGGACTCCTTGGGGACATAATACTCCTTTAACTCCCTCCTGATAAGGTCTTCAAGCCCGATTCTTTCATCAATCCAGGAATATAGCGCCTTAAACATAGATCGTTACCCTCTCAAATTTTTAGTTTTTTTGCTTATCCCACGATTATATCTTTTCCCTTGACAACGAGGGGATACTCTCTTAAAGGTGAAGGTGCCGGACCGGATATAACCGTTCCATCAACTGTAAAATTGGCCCCGTGGCATGGGCATATAAGCCTGTCAACAGCACGGTCGTAATCCACAAGGCAACCAAGATGTGTGCAAACTCTTGAAAGTGCAATATATCCCTTATTGGGATGATGAATCACGATTATTGGCTTATCGTTTAACATCGCCTTAACAGCAGCACCTGGAGGTAGTTTCTTCCTGCTGATCTTTACCTGTGCCTTGCGAGCCGATTGCGCTTCCGGGGTGAGAAAACGTATGAGGGGGTATATAAACGATACTGCAGCAGATACACCAAATACACCAAGCAGAGACTTAAGAAAATTTCTTCTTTCCACCTTCGTTACCTCTTGAAAATATTTTTTCTTTTCTACTTCAGTTATATCTTTATCTTCGCCTCTTGCCTAAATGTTATCACACATTTTATCTGTTTGTCAAATAAGTGTTTCTAACCCACGGTAGCAATTGACCGTGGGTTAGAAAAGAGGTTTTTTACTTATACTTCAGTGATGGCACTATCTTGTTGATACCCCAGAAGAGCACAAAGGGCATCACCCCAATTACAAGTGCCCCAAATAGCCCCTCTTTGAATGTCTCAATATTATGAGGTATCATAGGAAGATTATAGTGCATATACCCCGCAAATGTAAGCGAGAATGCCTGACCACCGATCACAACATTCCACCTCATCATAAACACACCAAAGAGTACCAGGCAAAGTGCAACACCCAAACGCCTCACCGTGGGTCTTGGTAGCAGCAACATAATGAAGGGTATGAGGTTTCCGATCGTGTACTGGAGGATGAAGATGTTCACAAAATCTTT
>CAYMML010000090.1:0-1295 GCA_964391515.1 uncultured Thermodesulfovibrio sp.
TTCCTCTTATCTATCACCCGCTTTGCCTTTCCTTCAAACCGCTCAAGGGTCTTCTTCTCCACTAATTTAACATTCACCGATATACCCAGTTCAGAGGCAAGCCTCTTCTTGATAGTTTCGATCAACTGGCTCTGTTTTTTCATCTCGTCGAAGAATATCTCCTCAGATACCTCAACAAGCACCGTTGCCTGATCAAGTGCCCCCTCCCTTTCCACGATTATCTGGTAATGAGGCTCCGTGCCCTCTATCTCAAACAGAACCGACTCTATCTGAGAGGGAAACACATTTACACCCCTGATGATTAGCATATCATCAGTTCTCCCCATCACCCTGTGCATCCGCATAAGGGTGCGGCCACAGGGACATGGTTCAGGCATAAGCCTCGTAAGGTCTCGCGTCCGAAACCTGATCATCGGAAACGCCTCCTTGGTGAGGGTAGTTATTACCAGTTCTCCCACCTCACCAGGCTCAACAGGCATGAGTGTCTCTGGATTTATCACCTCCACATAAAAATGGTCTTCATTTATATGAAGTCCTTTACGCTCGAGGCACTCCCCTGCCACACCGGGGCCCATTATCTCACTCAGGCCGTAGTTGTCTGTTGCAACTATCTTCAGTTTCTCCTGGAGTTCCTCTCTCATACCCTCTGACCACGGCTCCGCCCCGAACAGGCCGTATTTGAGGGAAAGGGAGTTTACATTTATACCCATCTCATACATGGTATCGGCGATAAGCATGGCGTAACTTGGAGTACAAACAAGGGCGGTGGTCTTAAAATCCTGCATAATCTTTATCTGCCGTTTTGTGTTTCCACTCGATATGGGAATCACCGAGGCACCTATCCTTTCAGCGCCATAATGGAGCCCAAACCCACCCGTAAAAAGACCGTAACCGAAGGCTATCTGCACCACATCGTCTTTGGTGACACCACCGGCGGTGAGTATCCTTGCAACAAGGTTAGACCATGTCTTTATATCGTTTTTCGTATACCCCACGACGGTTGACATACCCGTTGTGCCTGAAGATGCATGAATCCTTACCACCTCCCGGAGGGGCACTGCAAATAGACCGTACGGATAATTGTCACGGAGGTCGTTCTTTGTCGTGAAGGGAAGTTTCTGTATGTCTTCGAAGGACTGGATATCATCGGGATCTACGCCTGATTCGTCAAACCTCTTTCTGTAAAAGGGAACATTCAGATAAACCCTCCGCAGGGTTGCTTCAAGCCGCTCAAGTTGGAGTTGCTCAAGTTCCTCCCTTGGCATACACTCCTTTTCTTCTTCCCAGTACATAAC
>CAYMML010000090.1:1395-8578 GCA_964391515.1 uncultured Thermodesulfovibrio sp.
TCCAGATCCTTGCCAAGATATGCCCTCTGGACATCCCTGTTTGCAAGGAGGTCCTCAGAGGGGCCCTGGAGGATGATCCTGCCCGTCTCAAGCACATAACCTCTATGAGAGATGGAAAGGGCAGCCCTGGCATTTTGCTCCACAAGTAAAACTGTCTTGCCCTCATCCCTTAGCCTTTCTATAATGGAGAATATATCCCTCACTATCAGTGGGGCAAGTCCCATGGACGGCTCGTCCATCATGATCAGTGATGGCCTCGACATGAGCGCCCTTCCGATTGCAAGCATCTGCTGTTCACCGCCCGAAAGGGTTCCCGCAAGTTGATGCCTCCGCTCTTTCAGTCTTGGAAAGAGGTTATAAATATGCTCTAATTCCTCCTCAAATGCAGTCTTCCCCTCTTTTTTCATGAGGGGGATGCCTCCAAGGAAAAGGTTCTCCTCCACAGTCATGGTTCTAAAGACCTGCCTTCCCTCAGGAACCAGACTGATACCAAAATAAACCCTCCTTGACGGTGAAACCGCCCGGAGGTCCTTCCCTTCAAACAGAACCTCTCCAGACCATGCCCTTATGATACCGGCCAGGGTGTTTAGTAGGGTGGTCTTTCCAGCCCCATTTGCACCAATTATGGATACCACCTCACCCGGGTTCACATGAATTGATATCTTTCTGAGAACCTTCAGCCGTCCATATCCTGATTCAAGATTCCGTAACCTGAGCATCCTCTTCTCCAAGATATATCTTAATCACTTCGGGGTCTTTTTGCACCTCCAAGGGAAGCCCGTCTGCAATCTTCTCTCCATAACTCAGGACGAGCACCTCATCGGAGATATTCATTACAAGGCTCATGTCATGTTCAACCAGTAAAATTGTAATCCCCTGATCCCTTATCCTTGTAACCAGTGCCGCCATGTCTTCTGTTTCACGCATGTTCAACCCGGCGGCAGGCTCATCAAGCAACAGTAGTTTCGGCCTCACGGCAAGGGCACGCCCTATCTCAACAATCCGCTGCTTACCGTAGGGAAGGCTTGTTGCCTCAAAAGAGGCATATTCTGAAAGATCAAGCAGTTCGAGTATCTCCATTGCAGACCTTTTCAACGCCCTTTCCTCTCTCCATGTCCAGGGGAGGTTAAGCATACCCGCTATAAAGCCTGCGTGTCCGTGAAGATGCCTCCCCACCATAACATTTTCAAGCACACTCATGCCGTGAAAAAGCCTTATATGCTGGAAGGTTCTGGAGATACCCCTTTTTGCTATCTGCCATGGGCGTAACCCTGTTATCTCATCTCCGGCAAACGTTATCTTTCCACTATCAACCTTAAGGTTACCGGCAATCAGGTTAAAAAGTGTGGTCTTGCCTGCACCGTTTGGGCCTATAACCGCCTTGATAGTGCCCTCTTTTACACTGAAACTCAGATCAGAAATGGCCTTAACACCACCAAAACTCTTTGATAAACCCTCGGCCTGGAGGATCAATCCTTCACCACCCCTTTCCTGGCAAACACCCCCCTGATGCCTGCAATGAGTTGCACCCTCAGGAGTCCCTGAGGTGCAAAAAGCATTATCAATATCAGGATACCGCCAAACACCGCATCGTCGTAACTACCGAAATACCCCCTCAGAGAGAGAAAGTTCAGAACAAGTCCCATTATCAACGCACCCCAGAGGTTTGCCATCCCCCCTATCGCCACGATGGCAACATATCTTACAGACTTCATCACCGATGCCTCAGACGGGCCTATCCCACCGTTATAATGGGTAAGAAACACCCCTGCCACCGCCGCATACACAGCACTTAAGACAAATGTCTTGAGTTTGTATGTTGCCGTATCCACCCCAACCGAATCGGCAGCATCCTCAGCGCCATGAATTGCCCGAAGTGCCCTGCCAACCCTTGAGTTGACCAGATTAACAAGGAAAAACAGCCCAAGCACCAGGATAAATGCGGCTATGTAATAGTTCATTACCCGCTCGTCCATCTCACCACTTATTCTTAATGGACCGAACAGACCAAAAGGGGGCACATCGGATATACCGTCTGCCTCACCAAACTGAGGCGTGGCAAGCACAATGCGGTAGATAATGATTCCAAACCCAAGAGTCGCCATTGCAAGGTAGTGCCCCTTAAGTTTTAACACGGGAATCCCGATCAGATATGCCACCACTATGGTAAGCAACACGGCAAAAAGCCCTGCATATACGGGCTTGAAACTCAGTATCTCTGTGCCGTAGAGATCTTCCCACTTTGTCAAAAGCCCGACGGCAGCCATGGTCTTCACGAACACCGACTCCTTAAACGCAGTGAGATTGTATGTGGTAAGAAACGCCGTTATGTAGCCACCCATTGCAAAAAAACCTGCATGCCCAAGGGATATCTGTCCTGCATAACCCATCAGAAGACATAACCCAATGATAAGGAGACAATAATATATGCTCATGGTAATCTGGGTAAGGAAAAACTCCTTGCCCGTCGCTGTTAGAACTCCCTGAAGTGCAAACACGCCCACTAAAAGCCCGGCAATAGGTATGTATGCCTTCACTTTTGCACCCATCAGAACTCCTTTAAAGCCATAACATCAGATCTACCAAGAAGACCGCCTGGTCTTAAAAACAGGATTATCAGCAGTATGGCTATGGCAATTGCATCTTTGAAGGCGGTGGGTAGCACCCATATGCTGAAAGACTCAAGTATTCCAAGTAAAAGTCCTCCGAGGAGGGCACCAACGCTACTTCCAAGTCCACCGAGTATTGCCACGGTAAACCCCTTTATGGCAAGTCCGGTGCCCATGTTATAGGATGTGTAGGTGATGGGGGAGACCACACAGCCGGCAAGCGCCCCCATACCGGCACTCAAGACAAATGAGAGAGTTACCATATTGCCAGGATTCACACCGCAGAGCAGGGCTGCATTCCTGTTATCCGCCGTTGCCCTCATCTTTCTGCCAACCATGGTGTATCTGAAGAACAAACTCAACATCCCCACCATGAGAAAACACACACCAAGTGTCCAGAGCACCTGCGGTGAAACCCTGACAGAACCGATTGCCAGAGATGTAACCTCATTTCCCGTAAAATATGGAAGTGCCCTCACACTCTCACCCCATATATGGAGGGCAACCTCCCTTATAAGGATAGAAAGCCCGATTGTGATAATAATCATCCTTAGAACCGTTGGTGATTTGAGCCACCGAATAAAAAGTATGTCCATCAACGCACCAACACCCATTGTTATAACCACCGCACCTATGATTGCAACAGAAAGTGGCATATAAGTATTCAGTGAGATTGCTATCATCCCCCCGAGCATAACAAACTCACCCTGCGCAAAGTTGATGATACCGGTGGTGTTGTAGATGATATTAAACCCTATGGCAACAATAGCATAGATGATCCCATAGGTCATACCGGCAACTATGTACTGAAAGATCAACCCAAAATCCATCTTTTCCCTTTTGCAGACAGTATTCCGGGAGTATCCCCAGAAGGAGATACTCCCGGCATCAGGTATCTGGCTTGTCTTATTGTTCTAAGAGGGCAAACTTCCCGTTTTTCACAGTGAGCATCTCAAAGGAGTTGATATCAAGGCCGTTATGGTCAGTAGGAGAGAAGTTGAATATACCTCCCGTACCTACAAAGCCCTTCATGTTTTCAATGGCATCACGCACCTTCTCCTTGTCAAACCCTGCCTCTTTTATAGCCCTCACAAGTATCATGAATGCATCGTAGGCATGCCCACCAAATGTGCTTGCCTCCTCGTGGTACCTTGACTCATAGTCCTTTTTATACTTCACAAGTACGCTTTTCTGCGGGTTTGAATCTGGAAGGACATCTGCCACAAGCAGCCTTCCTGCAGGAAAGATAATCCCCTCTGCAGCAGCACCAGCCGCCTTCACATACTTGATGTTTCCAAAGCCATGGCTCTGGAAAAGAGGAACATTCATCCCGATCTGTCTCATATTCTTAGCCACAATCGATTGTGCAGGAACGATAGACCAGTTCACCACCGCCTGGACATTCTTTGCCTTGAGTTTGGTGACAAGTGCCGTAAGGTCTGTTGCCTTCTTGTCATATACCTCACTTATGACAATATCAATCCCGTACTCAGGTGCAATCTTCTCAAGTTGCTTTTTACCGGCCTTACCAAAGCCTGTGTTACCAACCACAACACCTATCTTTTTAATCCCCATCTTTTTCATCTGCTCGTAGATCTTTCTCACCGCAAAACTATCCTTCTGAGGGGTCTTGAATACATACTTTGCCACAGGGTTTACGATCACCTCTGCTGCTGCACAGGAAAGCAGTATCGTTTTCCCCTTTTCCGCAATGTTTTTGATCTTCATCGTCTCTCCGGAGGTGGAAGGCCCGATTATGGCAAATACCTTTTCCTCCTCTATTAACTGCTTGGCAAAGGAGATCGCCTTTTCCGGATTGGCCCCGGAGTCTTTGATGATAAGTTCAATCTTTTTGCCGTTAATGCCGCCCTGGGAGTTCACCTCTTCGGCAAGCATCTCAAGCGTCTTCGCCTCTGGTGCACCAAGAAAGGATGCAGGACCCGTCACCGCCAGTATTGCCCCCACCTTGATGGTATCTCCTGCCATTGAAGGAGTTACCAGAAAAGCAATAACCATTAGAGATAAAAGAACAATCCTTAAAACCCTCATACAAACCTCCTCTAACCGATATTGCCCCGTAAAACGGGGAAAAGAACAAAAGACTAAGTTAATTAAGTAACTAAGTAATTAAGTAATTAAGTTATTAGGTTATTAGGAGAATAATCCACTCAACCTCAACTTTTTCATTTCCATGCTACCTGCTATACGCTATGCACTTTATAAGGCATAAACCTCCTCACCCTTCAGAATCCTTACTCCCGCATTCTGGAGTGCCGATATCGCCCTTTCCAGTTCATCGAACCGGAATATTATTATAGCGTTTTCACCGCTTTTCTGGACAAAGGCATACATGTATTCAACATTTATCCCTTCTCCTTCCAGTGCCCTTAAGATTCCGGCAAGACCTCCAGGCCGGTCAGGAACCTCAACGGCAATGACCTCTGTCTTTCCAACGGTAAACCCCTTGTCCTTCAACAATTTTTTTGCCTCTTCTGTCTTATCGAGTATCAACCTCAAAATCCCGAAATCTGCGGTATCAGCAAGCGAGAGAGCCCTTATATTAATCCCTGCATCGGCAAGGATACCCGTAACCTCTGCAAGCCTGCCATACTTATTTTCAAGAAATATGGAGAGTTGCTCTACCTTCATAATTGCCCTCCTTTCAGATTTTCCTTTTATCAATCACCCGTTTTGCCTTACCTTCACTGCGCTGTATAGTCCTTGGCTCAACGAGTTTCACCTTGCACGAGACGGCAAGCGTCTCTTTCAGATCCTGCTCTATCCTCTTTGAAAGCCCTTCAAGCACCTTGATCTCGTCAGAGAAGAGTTCTTCGCTAACCTCTACCTGGACCTCCATCACATCAAGGGCACCCTGTCGGTCGACTATGATCTGGTAGTGTGGCTCCACTCCTTCAACACTCATAAGCACATGCTCAATCTGTGAGGGGAATACATTCACACCACGGATAATCAACATGTCGTCCGATCTGCCAGAGACCTTGTTCATCCGGTATAGCGTTCTGCCACAGGTGCAGGGCTCTGTGATAAGGCTCGTGATATCCCTCGTTCGGTATCGTATCACCGGAAAAGCCTCTTTGGTGAGGGTTGTGAATACCAGTTCACCCTTTTCCCCTGGCGGTAGCACCTCACCGGTTTCAGGGTTTATAATCTCCGGTATGAAATGATCCTCAAAGATATGGAGCCCCTCTTTCTTTTCTACACATTCAACAGAAACCCCTGGGCCGATTATCTCGCTCAAGCCGTAGATATCAATGGCATCTATACTTAGTTGCCTCTCAATCTCCTCACGCATCTTTTCGCTCCAGGGCTCTGCCCCGAATATACCAACCTTCAGTTTGAGTTCTTCCGGTTTAATACCGGAGTCTTCCAACACCTCGGCAATATTCAGCGCATAGGAGGGTGTGCAGGTAAGGACGGTTGAGCCAAAATCCCTCATGATCATAATCTGCCTTTTTGTGTTTCCTCCCGAGATAGGTATTACCGTAGCACCGAGCCGTTCAGCCCCATAATGAAAACCAAGCCCACCGGTAAAAAGGCCGTACCCATAGGCATTATGAACCACATCACCGCTGTGCACACCTGCAGCAGAGAGTGTCCGCGCCATCAGTTCTGACCAGGTTTCAATGTCCCTCCTGGTATACCCTACCACCGTAGGTTTCCCTGTGGTTCCAGAAGATGCATGCACCCTTACGACCCTCTCAAGGCCAACTGCAAACATCCCAAAGGGGTAATTGTCTCTCAGGTCATCCTTTGTCGTAAAAGGGAGTTTCGAGAGATCAGATAGGCTCCGGATGTCACCGGGCTTAACACCAGCCTCATCCATCTTCTTTCTGTAAGGGGGGACGTTCTGATACACCCTCTCAACCACCTGCTGAAGCCTCTTCAACTGTATGGCTTCAAGCGCCTCACGTGGCATTGTTTCGTACTCTTCATTCCATATCATCTTGCCTGACACCTCCTTACGGTGAAATTCTAAACCAGAAATATTGAAACTTTAAACAATCTCAGGACACCAAAAATCAAAACCTTCATGGCACACAGATAAACGCTGAAAATGATGGATACACACAGCATCAAGCAAAAAACATTTTATTCTACACGATATCCGCTATCGGCTACACGCTTTCTTCCTAAACCCTGAACAAATTCTAAATTCCATTTTTAACCCTTCTGCACTTCTGGCTTTCGCAGTTCCGCTCTCTCTTAACCACAGAGAGCACAGAGTTCTCAGAGTAACCTATTAATACCATTAATAATATATTCTCATCCCACCAGATGCACCCAACACCCTAAACACAACCAACTCAATAAACGCATTAAACGCAATCAACTCAAATAACGCAAATACAGGCATCCGCCCCTGTCGGGTCACTCTATCTGCTTACTAATATCTACATTCGTAATGCCACCAGTCCTAATAGAGCAGGGCAGGCAGAACTCAGGAGAAACCCCGGATTTTCGCGATACCTCAAGTACCATGAAACAACTGCCGGTGTTTCTATTATCACTGCACAGGGAACCGTTTTTTACCTGGCTATATCCGGATATCTCTA
>CAYMML010000091.1:0-8475 GCA_964391515.1 uncultured Thermodesulfovibrio sp.
TCGGCATCCACCAGTACGATCATGTCACCCACGCAGTCCATCGTCCTTTCCCACTCCCTCTTTGCACGCTCAACCTGAGCCCTCTCAACTTCAAGTTTTTTCTCTATCTCCTTGCGGATGGAGATGTCTCTTATAACGGCGGTGAAATACCTGCTCTCATCCAGTTTCCACTCAGACAGGGAAAGTTCTATTGGTATCTGCCTTCCGTCTTTGCCCTGTGCCACCACCTCCACCGTCTTTCCGCCCAGTCGGGAGGCTCCAGAAAGGGCAGCCCTCCTTACAGCCTCACCGTGCCTTTTACGCATTCCGGAAGGAAGAAGGATATCAAGGGGCTTTCCTTCAAGTTCGGATGGGCTGTACCCGAAGATACTTTGAACCGCAGGGTTTGCATACACCACCCTGCCACTTTCGTCTACGGTGACCACGGCATCGGGTGTAAACTCCACAACGGCCCTGCATATCCTGTCTATAATCTCTTTACCGGTCATCTGGCGAACCCTCGGGCTAATTTTCTTCAATATAATTTTCGGCCAGAAGGGGGAGAATCTTTAATTCATAATGGGGAGGAAATTAGTGTTAGTAGGGTAAGGTTATAGGCTAAAAAATTCGAGAGACAAAATAAACTATAAAGGGGTTAATAATAACTACATTAGAAAAGCCAACAAACCAGATGGAACAGATCAGGCAGAACTCAGGAGAAACCCGGATTTTCCCGATACCGAAAGTACCGTGAAACAACCGCCGGTGTTATCACTACACAGTGACCATAAAAACAGGTATTGCATACCCGATACGCCCTTCAATGCGGTGGAGGAGAGGTCGATGCGACTCTTTTGAAACTGGGGTGAGGTTCCCCTCACCCCATGTTTTCTCTAAAAGGAAGGAGGTGTTCTTAGGTATTTACAGTGTAAATCCATTGTTTCTGTGTTTGTCTGTGTTCCATTTTTTGCGATTGGATGAAATCGCATTAAACCCGGTTTCCATGGAGTTCTACCTGCTTTAGAGGGAGGCATATACTGAAACGGCAGCACTAATGTCCTGACTATTTTACCCTAACCCCCGTTCAGTATCTCTATGAAGTGGGTGTTATACTCACCAAGCCTGAACGCCTCAGATCCAAGGAGTTTGAGGTGAAAGGGGATGGTGGTCTTGATACCTTCAACGACGAACTCCCTGAGTGCCCGTTCCATCCGCCTGATCGCCTCGTCCCTGTCTTTACCAAGGACTATTACCTTTGCTATGAGGGAGTCGTAGTTTACAGGGACTGTCCAGCCGCTGAATGCTGCCGTATCCACCCGAACCCCTGGGCCACCGGGGGGGTAGAAGAAGGTTATCTTACCGGAAGATGGCACAAATCTCTCAGGGTCTTCAGCATTTATCCTGCACTCAAGGGCATGACCTCTGAACCTGACCGCAGACTGTTTAATATCAAGCGGGTAACCTGCTGCGAGTTTTATCTGTTCCTTGATTATATCCACACCGGTAACCGCCTCTGTTATGGGGTGTTCCACCTGAACACGGGTGTTTATCTCCATAAAATAGACATTCCCCTCTCTGTCTAATATGAACTCTACGGTGCCGGCATTTCTGTATTTCAAGGCCTTTGCGGCCTTTATGGCGTATTCTCCTATCTTTTTACGGATCTTCTCATCAAGCCCCGGTGCCGGTGCCTCTTCAAGCAGTTTCTGGTGCCTCCTCTGAATTGAACAGTCCCGCTCTCCAAGGTGCACCACATTTCCCTCATCATCGGCAAGTATCTGAACCTCTATGTGCCGCATCTCGGATATATACCTCTCAAGATAGACCTCATCCTTGCCAAAGGCGGCAAGTGCCTCCCGCTGAGCCATCCTGAAGGCATCACGGATATCCTCCTCCTTTTCAACCACCCGCATCCCGCGGCCACCGCCCCCGGCAGATGCCTTGAGTATCACCGGCAAACCCACCTTTTTTGCGATCTTCACCGCCTCATCCTCGTCTTTCAGAACGCCTTCACTTCCAGGCACAACAGGCACGCCCCTTTTGCGGAGCAGTTTTCTGGTTCTTGCCTTTTCACCGCCGAGCCTGATGTTTTCAGGCCTTGGGCCTATGAAGACTATCCCGCTTTTCTGACATGCCTCAGCAAACTGCGGGTTTTCTGATAGAAAACCATACCCCGGGTGTATCGCCTCAGAATCTGTTATCTCTGCTGCACTGAGTATGGCAGGAGTATTGAGATAACTCTGTGCAGGATCGGCAGGCCCAATACACACCGCCTCATCGGCAAGCCTGACGGGCATGGTCTCACGATCGATGTCGGAGTAAACCACAACCGTCCTGATGCCAAGTTCCCGGCACGCCCTGATAATTCGGACTGCAATCTCACCACGGTTTGCTATAAGTATCTTTTTAAAAAGTTTCATAATGGCAGGAATCTCCTTGAGTTGCTCAGACCGGCTCTATCAGGAAGAGTGGTTCACCGTACTCAACGGGCTGGCCGTTTTCTACGAGGATTCTCACCACAACCCCGTCAACCTCGCTCTCAATCTCATTCATGAGTTTCATCGCCTCGATAATGCAGAGCACCTGCCCCTTATGAACCCTGGAGCCCACCTCCACAAAGGGGTCAGCATCGGGGGATGCCGCCCGGTAAAATGTGCCCACAATGGGGGAGGTAACGGTAACGAGGTGTGATGTATCCTCCTTCTCCGACTCCGGCTCCTCTCCTGCTTTTGAGACCTGAACCGGCCTTTTAACCCCCTCAAGCACATCAAGGGATGAGAACAGCCTGTCACGCCTCAATCTCACCTTGACCCCCTCTTTTTCTATCTGGATCTCTGTTACATCCGTGTCCTTCAGGAGGTCGATAAGTTTTTTGATCTCGTCAAGATTCATTCCTTTACCCTCTCAATGTATTCACCCGTGCGGGTATCCACCTTTATCCGGTCTCCCACGTTTATATGAAAGGGAACCTTTACTGAGGCTCCCGTTTCAAGTGTTGCCGGTTTGCTTCCGCCTGAGGCTGTATCCCCCTTGAATCCGGGTTCGGTGTCTGTTACCTCAAGCACCACAAAGTTCGGGAGTTCCACCGCTATGGCCTCACCCTTATAATAGAGGATATACACATTCATATTCTCCTTGAGGTACAGTTTCTTTTCTCCGAGTTGCTCCTCTGTAAGGGGTATCTGTTCGTAGGTCTCTGTATCCATGAAGTAGTAAAGGTTGTCCTGGTTATAGAGATACTGCATCTCCTTTTCGTTCAGGTCGGGCTTGGGTACCTTGTCACCTGCATTGAAGGTCTCTTCGATTATCTTACCGGAACGGAGCCCCTTCAACTTTGCCCTCACAAAGGCACCACCCCTTCCCATCTTTACATGCTGAAAGTCAAGCACCTCATAGGGCTCTCCCTTGTACTCTATCTTGGTTCCCCGTCTCAGATCGTTGGTAGATATCATTAAATCTTCCTCCCGTTTTTATTTAATTATTTCAAGTCTCCTTGAAAGCGAGGTGAGAGTCTCAACACCACTACTGGTGATAGTTACCATATCCTCAATCCTCACACCGCCCATCCCGGGGATGTAAACCCCTGGCTCTACGGTAAAAACCATCCCTTTTCGTAGGGTTTCCTTTCCTATCCATGATATACGAGGAGCCTCGTGGATATCAAGCCCCACGCCATGGCCTGTCCCATGACCAAACTGCCTTCCATACCCATGAGCCCGTATATGGTCTCTTGCAGCAGCATCAACCATATATGCCTTAACACCTTGTTTTATAGCCTTTTTTGCCCTCTTTAGTGCCTCATGCACTGTCCGATAAACCCTCCTTTTTTCAGCGGATACCGAACCACCTACAATAAAAGTCCTGGTCATGTCGGAATAGTAACCTCCTGCCTCAGCACCCCAGTCGATAATAAGCAGGTCTCCATGCCGGAGCCTCCGTTCAGAGGGTGATGCATGGGGGAGTGAAGACCTCTCTCCGGATGCAACTATTACGGGAAAGGGGAGTGTCTTTGCCCCTTCCATCCTTACAGCCTCCTCAAGCCTCCTTGCAATCTCCATTTCGGTCTTCCCCACCCTTATATAGGGCTTAACTTTTCTAAATGCCCTTTCAGCCCGTCTTACCGCCTCTCTTATAAACCCAAGTTCCCGATCATCCTTAACCACCCTCAATTCTTCAACCAGATCCCTTATAGGAATGGCAGTGAAGTGCCGGCTCAGTTTCTTAAAGAGCAAAAAGGATGCACTTTCCTCAAAACCTATCCTTCGGATTCTCCTGTCACCAAGCAGCGTCTTAACCTCCTTTAATGGGGAGGTCTTTGATATCAGGATGTCAGCCCCTTCCACCTCCTCTTCCGCCTGCTCCTGGTACCGGAAGTCGGTAATCAGAAAAGATTGCCTTTTCAGCAGGAGAAGCAGGGCAGAGGAGCCTGTAAACCCGGTGAGGTACCGAATGTTTTTGAGGTTAGTAACGAGGAAGGCAGAGACCCCTTTTCTTGAAAGGAGCGCCTGAGCAGATTTTATCCTCTTATTGTTCAAACCACCGCCTCTGAAAGTCTCTTTATTATCAAAAGATTTACGTCTTGAAATAGATGGGTTATATTATATCAGATGGTGAAAGGTGGAGGGTGTTTGAATACTTTTTCAGGGCTTGACAGGTGGGGTAACGGTTTTGCTGAGAATTGATGTAATGGCCTTTTAGCCCATTGACCCGGTGGTCTCTATTCAGGTAGTATCTTTGTTATTGAGCCATGGTTGAAAAACCCTTTGTGATATGGATTACCGGGCTACCGGGTAGCGGGAAGTCCACCGTTACGACCGCCCTTGCTGGAGAGTTTCAGGGGGTTGAGGTGTTGAGGATGGATGAGATGCGTAAGACCCTCACGCCTGAGCCCACCTACTCAGAAGACGAAAGGGAGTGTGTTTACCGGGCGATAGTTTATACGGCAAGGCGGCTCTACGAGGCGGGGCATTCGGTGATAATAGATGCCACAGGTAACCTGAGGCGATGGAGGGAACTTGCAAGAGAGGTTATACCGGATTTTATTGAGGTCTATCTACGCTGCCCCCTTGAGGTCTGCAGAAGGCGGGAGGAGGAAAGGAAGGAGAAACATGATGCCCCTCATGAGATATACAAAAAGGGCAGAGAGGGCTGGCCTGTTCCAGGGGTAACGGTTCCATATGAGGAGCCGCTTAACCCTGAGGTGGTTATAGATATAGACCGGGAGTCAGTCGAGGGGGCTGTTAAGAAGATTGTGGGTTTTATCAGAGGCCGGTAAGCCTTATAGCGCCAAGCCCCTTAAGTTCTATCATGAAGAAGATGCCGTAATCGTCTGGTCTCTTGTTGAAGGCCACCGTGAGCCCCCAGCACTGTCCTCTGTAAATCCCTCTCAATACCAGATCCTGAAGCCCCTCACCCTTTGCGTTATACCAGACGGAGGATTGTATACTGAAACTCCTGGTTATTGGGATGTCTGTACCTGCCGTATATGAGAGGATATCATCGTCCTTTACATATCGTTGTGACAGTGAGATACCTATGCCACTTATTCTTAGCCCCAGGGAATAATTGAGCCTCTTGAGTTCTCCCGTATTGGGGTTGTAGGATGTGTCTAACCTGAGGGGAAAGGGGCTTAAAAGGGCTGCCTCAAGACGGATATCACCGAATGGGCGGTCTCCTTCGTGGAAGTCGTATCCCTCTGAGAGCCTGAGTGAGAGGAGTTCTTTTTCATCGTAAAAAAAGCGGTTCTTTATCCCAATTTCAAGGAGGGATACCCTGTCAAAGAGTTCTGTCCTGTCAAAGAGGGGGAGTTCATCCGTTTCAGGTATAAAGGTGTAAGATATCTCCGGCTCGATAACATGAAGCAGTCTCCCGTAAAGTTTCTTTAAGCCGGAGTGGAGCCGGATGCCGTACTGGAGTGTTTCTCTGGAGAGATTATCCAGATAGGTGTCTGTGTTTGAGAAGTTGTAGAGTGTTTCACGAAGGCCGAGTTTATGGGTTATCCTTATATGGTCTCCTGAATCAAAGAGTATCTCAGGATGGATGTCAAGCCTGTGAGTCCTCCAGAGGTTCTCTGAATAGAAGTAGGTGTAATCGGCATTGAGGGAGAAATAGAACCTGCCGATACGGGTAGGATAAACCCTGATGCCCAGTTCCGGTACCTTTTGTGAGAGGTCTCCCGTCTCTTCGTGGCTGCTCATATCCTGCCATGCTCTACCAAACAGGTAAACCCTGCCGCCTGAAAGTGTATGGGAGAGTTCAAATGTTGACTCAAGATACCTGCTTACCCGCTCTTCCACCCTGTGCTTGTATTCCTCAAGGAACTCCTTGCGGTTTACAAGGCTTATGTCTGCAATTGCAGAAAACCCCTCTTTGTTAAACAGTGTGTGCCTTCCCTGAAACTCAACAAAGTCCTTCCCGAGTTTCCTGTCGTGCTGATGAAAGAGATACCAGGTGCCCTCACCGAGTGTTCTCTCTATATACCGGTACTCAACCCCCTCTCCAATGCCCCTGCGAGAGAAATAGTCAAGATAAAGGGTCATATCCCGGTTTGGGGCAAGCACAATATAGAGGGGTTGCCGCCAGTGAAACCCCTTGTTGCTCCTGAACCCCACCTCGGGAAGCAAAAGCCCTGACTTTCTATCGCTTCCCACAGGCGCCCAGAAGTAAGGTGAGTAAAGAATGGGCACCCCTTTGATTTTGAACCTCACCTTTCTTGCCTTGAGTCGGTCTTCAACCTTAAGATCCGCAGTCTGTGCCACAAAACACCACTCAGGTAGAGGGGCATCGCAGGTGGTAAAGGAGGTCTCCCTGAGTCTGTACCCTTTCTGATCGTATTTTTCTATGCTTTCAGCACGGATGTGGTAGTTGTCTTTTTTTATGAGGATATCCGCATCCTTTATGGTTCCTTTCTGGGTGTTGAGGTTTAGTTTTAGTTCCTCCCCTTCTATCACAGACTCACCATCGTCGAACCTCACACCACCCCAGGCATAGGTATCGCCGGTCTTCTCGTTATAGTCAACCGACTCTGCCGTGAGGACACCCCGGCTGGTTTTTATCTTAACATGCCCTCTTAGGTAGTAGATGTGTGTCTGTTTGACATATTCAAGTTTCTCCGCCTCGATAACGGTCTCACCGGCGGTAACCCTGTTCACCCATGTAAGGGGGAGGATCAGGAAGGTGATTAACAGAACGGGAAAGAGTCTCCTCATCTTGCCTCCGAGAGCCTCCTCAAAAGGGGTCTTTCTCCCAGTATCTCAAGTGCATCACCCACCAGGTATAGAGAGCCGGTAATGACCGTTAGTTTGTCCTTTTCAGGAACTCCTGTGGCAATCCGGATGGCATCCCGGACGGACTCTGCCACCTCAAAAACCGGGTGGGCTGATTGGGCTCCGTGTTTACCGTTTTCCCTGAGTGTCTTTAACAGGTCTGATGATGTTGCTGCCCTTTCGTATTTCATTGAGGTCAGGATTACTCTGTCTGCTAATGGCAGAAGTGGAGATAGGGTTTCTGAAATGTTCTTGTCTTTCATGGCACCGAAAATGAGAGTTATTTCCCTGTATTTATTTAAGGAAAGCAGTTTTTTCAGGTATCTTGCCAGGGATTTTGTGGCAGGGGGGTTGTGGGCTCCGTCAAGCAGGATGGTATGGCCGTTAAACTCCCTGAAATCAAGCCTTCCCGGCCAGACAACCCCTGAAAGTGACTTCCTTATAAGTTCAACATCTCTTCCCATTTCTGGCAGTATTTTGAAAAACGCCTCAAGGGCGAGGGATGCATTGATGATCTGGTGCTCTCCCTGAAGAGGAAGTGGCAGATCGGTAAATTCCTGGATTTCGGGGTTTCCATCCCCTTCTGGCTGTCTTCTCCAGAAGGTCATGGTAATGCCGGTATCGTTATAATCAACAGGTATTGCCCCGAAATCATGGCCGTATCTCCTTACGGGAACACTGAGGTCATATGCCCTTTTCAGTATTACCTCCTCCGCCTCATCTTCCTGCGGGGCAAGTATCAGGGGAACCCTCTCTTTGAGGATTCCTGCCTTTTCAAAGGCTATCTCCTTCAGTGTATTACCAAGGAACTCCCTGTGGTCGTATCCAACCGGAGTGATTATGGTTACCTCTGGCTCTATCACATTTGTTGCGTCAAACCGTCCGCCCATACCGGTTTCAACTACAGCCCACTGTACAGAATTGCGACGGAAGTGTTCAAACCCAATTGCTGTTACCATCTCAAAGAAGGTGGGATTCAGGTCTTGTGTGGTTTTCAGGATGGCCAATAAATCCTGAAGTATCTTTGATACCTCATCTTTGCTGATCTGCCGGCCGTCAACCCTTATCCTTTCGGTGAATCGCAGAAGGTGTGGGGAGGTGAAAAGGCCGGTTTTAACCCCAGCCCCTCTAAGGAGTTCAGACAGTATTACAGCGGTAGAGCCCTTTCCGTTTGTACCGGCGATATGGATAGATCTGAAACTCCTTTCAGGATTGCCTGCCAGTTTAAGGA
>CAYMML010000092.1:0-8384 GCA_964391515.1 uncultured Thermodesulfovibrio sp.
CCGATCTGTTCAAAGTGCAAGATCATAAAGCGCAAGGGGATCATCAGGGTAATCTGTGAAAACCCCAAGCATAAGCAGCGCCAGGGTTAAGGAGGCAAGATGGCAAGAATTGCTGGTGTGGATTTACCAAAAAACGAACGGGTGGAAATAGGGCTTACAAGGATTTTCGGGATTGGGAGGACGACCTCAAAGAAGATACTTGAGAGCACCGGTGTAAACCCCAATACCCGTGTGAAAGACCTCCGTGATGATGAGATTGTAAAGATAAGGAGTGAGATCGAGAACAAATACACAGTTGAAGGTGAGTTGAGAAAGGAGATCTCGCTTCATATAAAGAGGCTTATGGATATAGGTTGTTACAGAGGTCTCCGTCACAGGGCGGGCCTTCCTGTGCGGGGGCAGAGGACAAGGACTAATGCAAGAACCAGAAAAGGGCCAAAGAAGACGGTAGGCGGAAAGAAGAAGGGAGGCAAATAATGGCCAGGCGGAGAAGACGCGGACCAAGAAAGGAAAAAAAGAATGTGCCCTATGGGGTGGCACACATCCAGACCACTTTCAATAACACTATAGTAACCATAACTGACAAGTCGGGCAATGTTATAGCATGGGTAAGCGCCGGGAGTCTCGGCTTCAAGGGTTCAAGGAAGGGCACTCCCTATGCTGCTCAGGTTGCCGCCGAAAATGCCGCTAAAAAGGCGATGGATATGGGCATGAAACAGATCGATGTTTATATAAAGGGGCCCGGTTCCGGGAGGGAGTCCACTATCAGGGCTATCCAGGCTGCCGGGCTGGATGTTAATATTATAAAGGATGTCACACCTGTGCCACACAACGGGTGCAGGCCTCCCAAGAGAAGGAGGGTTTAGGCGATGGCAAGATACAGGGATTCACTTTGCAGGCTCTGCAGACGGGAAGGTGAGAAACTCTTTTTGAAGGGTGATCGTTGCTATACCGATAAGTGTGCATTTGAACGGAGAAAGTACGCCCCCGGCCAGCACGGTAGCGGGCGGTCTAAGATAAGCGATTATGGTCTTCAGTTGAGAGAAAAACAGAAGGTTAAGAGGATTTACGGTGTACTGGAAAGGCAGTTCAGAAAGTACTTTGCAGAGGCACAGAAGAAGAAAGGTGTTACAGGCGAACAGTTGCTCCAGTTTCTGGAGATGAGGCTCGACAACATTGTGTATCGCCTTGGGTTCGCCTCAAACAGGAGGCAGGCAAGGCAGCTTGTGAACCATGGACACATACTTGTAAATGGCAGGAAGGTAAACATTCCTTCATACAGGGTGAGGGTTGGTGATCAGGTGGAGGTTAAGGAAGCAAGCAGATCTATCCCCTTTGTGCAGGAAAGCATAGAGAAGATAGAAAACAGGGGGCTTTCAGAGTGGCTTGAACTTGATAAGGAGAACTTCAGGGGTAAGGTGGTGGATATCCCCGTGAGGGAGCAGATACCACTAACAGTGAAAGAAAACCTCATAGTCGAGTTATACTCGAAATAATCGTTTTTACGAGAAAGACGGTTTGGGTTAATCACATTGGAATGTACCCCTTAAGTGATTGACTTCCTTTGTGATGTGTTTTATTTGGCCTGAGAGGGCGTTGTTCTGGATGTGGACGAACTGGATATAATCTCCCTGCCATGATGTGATGCTTCATGCGGGTTTGAGGTGAATCCTGTATCAATAAACGGTTTGGTAAGTTTGTATATAAAAGCGTTAGACCGGGAGGATCTATGAACTTAATAGCTAAGGGCTTTAAGTTTCCAAGTACGATAGCCTTTGATGAGGACACCCTCAGTGATACCTATGGGAAACTTGTGGCTGAGCCGCTTGAGAGGGGATACGGTACTACCATTGGGAACTCGTTAAGGAGGCTTCTTCTTTCGTCCATCGAGGGTGCGGCTATCACACATATAAGGATTCCTGGGGTACTACATGAGTTTCAGACCATCAAGGGTGTTAAGGAGGACATGGTTGATATCGTCCTCAATCTGAAAAAACTCAGGTTCCGGCTCCAGGGTGATAAAAAGAGGGTTGCAAAGATCAATGTGACAGGGCCAAAGGATGTGACCGGTGCCGATATTGAGTGTGAGGCAAACCTTGAGGTTCTCACACCTGAACAGCATATAGCAACCGTTGATGACGGTGCCGTTTTTCAGGCAGAGTTGATCGTGAAAAAGGGGTTTGGTTACAGCCCCTCCGAGGCGAACAAGGAGAAGAACCAGCCCATAGACCTGATCTCCGTTGATGCCCTTTTTAATCCAATAAAGAGGGTGAACATGCAGGTTGAGAAGGCCCGTGTGGGAAGGTCAACGGACTACGACAGGCTGGTTATGGAGATATGGACAGATGGAAGTATAACCCCCCAAAAGGCTGTAAGCAGGGCGTCTGAACTCCTTATAGAGCATTTCAACCTCTTTGTGCTTGACGAAAACGATGAAGATGTTGAGGAGGAGGAAGGAAACGGCAATGGCAGTGAGGTGCTTGAGGGCGATTTCAACCGAAACCTGCTCAAGTCCGTAGAAGAACTTGAACTCTCGGTGAGGTCATATAACTGTCTGAAAAACGCAAATATAAGCACCGTTGCCGATCTTGTCCAGAAGACCGAACATGAGATGCTCAAGACCAAGAACTTTGGCAGAAAGTCGCTTGACGAGATCAAGGGGATACTCAATAAGATGGGCCTTGACTTCGGAATGGAGATAGATGAGAACCTGCTTGAGCAGTACAGGGCTGAAGGAGGTAAATAGACAATGCGACATGGTATGAAAAAGAAACACTTTGGACGGACTGCCAACCAGAGGAAGGCGCTCTTCAGAAACCTGATGGCAGACCTCTTCATTCATGAGAGGATAGAGACCACAGTTGCAAAGGCAAAGGCCGTAAAGGGGATGGCTGAGAAGGTGGTCACACTTGGAAAAAGGGGAGACCTTCACGCAAAGAGGCTTGCCCTTTCCAAGGTGCCTAACAGGAAGGCTATTGCAAAACTCTTTGGCGAGATAGCCCCACGGTTTCAGGACAGAAACGGTGGTTATCTCCGCATAGTGAAGACCAGAAACCGGCTGAAGGATCAGGCCCCTCTTGCCGTGCTTGAGTTTGTGGATTACGAGGAGAGGCATCCTCAGGAGGCAAAGTCAAAAGGGGAGGAGTAGTTGTACGATCTCCTTTTCTTTATCGGTATTATAGTAATCTGGATACTCCTTCAGACGGTCATCCTACCCAGGCTTGGTGTGCCCACATGAGCATCAGATCCGATGAAGGGGACGTGTTCCCCTAAGAAGAAGCCCAAAAAGTGATACCTCAGTCCCTCGTATCGGGTGGGTACTTTGTCTTTAGGTATTCCATGAGGGCGGGGAGTTCTTCCACCTCCTTGATCAGGGAGTTTGTCAGACGGATCAACTCTTTCCTTATGTGTTCGTGACCTTCATAAGAACCTCGCAGTAGAGAGGCGAGTTTTCCGTAAAGTAGTTCACCCTTTTTGTCCCAGTCGGTAAGGAGTATCACCTCCGGATACCTCTTTATTAACTTTTCGGAAAACTCATAGAGTGTGCTTCCAGAGTGTATGGTGATTATCTCCCCCTGTGCACCGAGCATCCGCAGGGCGTCACGATCCCGTTTCCCTTCTACCACAACTGGTATTGTTGAATTTGCCTCAATGAGTTTTTCGATCAGGGACTCAAGGGTTTTAATGTCGGGAAGGTTTACTGAGGGGGTTCCTGGTGTATCCACTTAGGTGGCCTTTTCTCCGGTATGGAGCGCTCCAATCTTTCGGAGTTTTTCATAACGTAGATTGATAAGTTCATCAACGGGGATGCTGCGCAGGTGGTCGAGGGCAAGAAGCACTGCTTTCTTTATCTCATCTGCGGTTTCCTCTGGTGAGCGGTGAGCCCCACCAGGCGGCTCAGGTATTACATCGTCTATTATGCCCATGTTTTTAAGATCATGTGCGGTGAGTTTAAGTGCCTCTGCTGCCCGTGCATACTCCTCCGTACCGACTGTGCCGTTCTTTTTCCACAGGATGGCGGCACAGCCTTCTGGTGAAATGACCGAATAGATGGCGTTTTCAAGCATATAGAGTTTGTCTGCCACGCTCAGAGCAAGTGCCCCACCGCTTCCTCCTTCCCCTATGACGATAGAAATTATGGGGGTTTTCAAAGAGGACATCTCCATCAGGCTGGTTGCTATTGCCCCTGCCTGCCCTCTCTCCTCTGCACCTACTCCCGGGAATGCTCCGGGAGTATCTATAAAAGTCAGAACCGGCTTTTTAAACTGCTCTGCAAGTTTCATAAGCCTGATGGCCTTACGGTATCCTTCAGGGTGGGGCTGGCCAAAGTTCCTTTCTATCCGTTCTCTGGTTCCTCTCCCCTTCTGGTGGCCTACCACTACGAAGGTCTCACCATCAACTGAACACAGACCACCAACGATGGCACTGTCATCACCGAAGCATCGATCTCCGTGGAGTTCCACGAAATCATCAGTTATCAGGTTGATATAATCAAGGGTGTAAGGCCTGTCAGGGTGGCGGGCAACCTGTGTGCGTTGCCAGGGTGTGAGGGATGAGAATATCTCTTTGAGCATCCGGGATGTTTTTTCCTGGAGCATGGCAAGTTCTGTACCTTCGGATGGCTCTCTACCGTTTGAGAGCCGCTTTAACTCTTCTATCCTCAGGTCAAGTTCCTGTATCGGTTTTTCAAAATCGAGATAAAACCTCATGATGCCTTCCTTGCGAGAAAATTGTTTTTACCACCCTGTCGGGTTCTTTCAGCATAGCCGTTTCCGTTTTCTCTTGTAATCCTTACCGAACCCTCTCCGAGTATGTTTGTTATCAGATCAATTATACCAAAATTTGGGGTCAGTCCGTCTTCCATCAAAAAAAGTGTTTCCTCCCCGTTTTTCCTTAACCTTATGTACACCGGTGAGTCTCCCTTGTGTTCCTCAATTGCCCTCCGAATCTCCTTTAGTTTTTCTGCCTTCAGTTGCTCCTCTTTGATGATTATCTCAAACCTCATCTTCCATGCGTTGAATATATCTTCCACCTGATAGACCTCCCGCAGGAGAAACTTTATCCCCTTTTCATTTCTGTCAAGATCACCATAGAGCACAAGGAGGTTGTTTTTGATGATTATATGGGAGTTGTTTCTGTAAACATCGGGAAAGGCGATACACTCAAGGATGCCTGTGTCGTCCTCAAGAAGGAATGTGGCCATAGCCTCGCCTTTACCTTTAGTGTATGTCCTTTTCATATCGGTGATGATGCCTGCTACCATCAGGGATTCCCTGTCCGGGAGTTCTTGCAGATCCGCTATCTCTTTTACACCGGAAAGCCGTAGGTAGTGTTTGAACTTCTCTATAGGGTGGCCGGTAATGTAAAACCCGAGAGACTCCTTCTCGTTTGAAAGCACCTCATCTTCAGACCAGGGTTCCAGGTTTTCAAATGGATCTGGTGGGGCAAGCAAACTCTGCTGGCCAAATAGTGAAGGAGAAAGTCTCCTGTCAAGGAGGTCTGTGATCTTCTTCATACAGTATGCCCTGATGTAGTGGATGTCTTTGGATCGGGGGTCGTCTTGAGGCAGAGACCTCTCTCCGAGTGAGTCGAGCACCCCGGCCTTTATGAGTGACTCAAGTACCTTTCTGTTTACCTTCCTTGTATCAATCCTTTGAAGGAGGTCGTCCAGGTCACTGTAAGGCGACTCTTTCCTCTTGCTGATGATCTCTTCCACAGCGGCATGCCCCACCCCCTTTACGGCATCAAGCCCAAACCGGATTGCCCCCTCAACCACGGTGAACTCTGGCTGGCTCAGGTTTATATCCGGTGGAAGGATGGGTATGTTATGTGCCCTGCACTCGTTGATAAACTTTACTATCTTGTCAGTCTGTTCCTCATTTGAGAGGTTTGCCGCCATGAACTCCACCGGATAGTGTGCCTTCAGGTAGGCGGTCTGGTAAGAGAGGTAGGCGTAGGCT
Organism: uncultured Thermodesulfovibrio sp.; assembly: GCA_964391515.1. GTDB lineage: Bacteria > Nitrospirota > Thermodesulfovibrionia > Thermodesulfovibrionales > JdFR-85 > WFTX01. The sequence continues at coordinate 5,961 of CAYMML010000092.1, forward strand.
GCGGAGTGTGACTTATTGAACCCGTATTTTGCAAAGTACTCCATCATGTTATATATCTTCTCGGCCTTGTGTACCGGAATCCCTCTCCGGGTGGCGCCTTTTATGAACTCCTCCCTCATCCTGGTCATCTGGTCCATGATCTTTTTACCCATAGCCTTTCGGAGTTGGTCAGCCTGACCCATTGTAAACCCGCCGAGTTCGTTCGCTATTCGCATCACCTGTTCCTGATAGAGGATGGTGCCGTAGGTTTCTCCCAGTATGCCCTCAAGTTCTGGAACCTCATAGGTTATCTTCTCCTCACCCTTCTTCCTCTTAATAAAGTCCACATCCATGCCACTTCCCAGAGGCCCGGGCCTGTAAAGTGCCACAAGTGCGATCAGGTCTTCAAACCTGTTGGGCTGGAGTTTTACGAGTAGTTCCCTCATACCACCGCTTTCAAGTTGGAATACACCGGTGGTATCTCCGGCTGAAAGCATTTTGTAAGTATCGGCATCATCGAGGGGGATATCCTTGAGTTCGATCTGAACACCCCTTTCCCTCAGGTACTCAACCGTCTTGTGGATAACGGTAAGGGTCTTAAGCCCGAGAAAGTCGAATTTCAACAGCCCGATTTTTTCAACATTTTTCATGTCAAACTGTGTGGTGATGGTATCTTCCGACGGGTTCTTGTGCAGAGGGGTGTAGTCAAGCAACGGGGAGGGGGAGATGACCACCCCGGCTGCATGGGTTGATGCATGCCTTGCAAGCCCCTCAAGCCTCATGGAGAGGTCGATGAGTTCCTTTACCTCTTCGTTTTGCTCGTACTTATCCCTCAGTTCCTTTTCCTTCTCAAGTGCCTCTTTGAGTGTCACCCCTGGTCCCTCAGGGACGAGTTTTGCTATCTTGTCAACCTCGTTATAGGGAATGCCCAGCGCCCTTCCCACATCCCTGATAACGGCTCGTGCCTTCATGGCACCAAAGGTTATAATCTGGGCAACATGATCCTTGCCATACTTCTGTGATACATACTGGATGACCTCATCCCGGCGGTCCTTGCAGAAGTCCACATCAATATCGGGCATGCTTACCCTTTCGGGATTCAGGAACCGCTCAAAAAGGAGGTCGTATTTTATAGGGTCTATCTCGGTGATCTCCAGACTGTAGGCAACCAGGCTTCCGGCAGCAGAGCCCCTGCCCGGCCCCACTGGTATCCCCTTTTTCTTTGCATAGTTTATGAAGTCCCACACTATCAAGAAATAGGGGGCAAACCCCATGGACTTTATCACCGAGAGTTCGTACTCAAGCCTCTTTGTGTATTTTTCTGGTATCCCGTCAGGAAACTTTCTGCCAAGCCCATCGTAGGCAAGTTGCTCAAGAACCTCCTCAGGTGATTTCCCACCCTCTATCTCGAAACGGGGAAGCATGGTCTTTCCGAGGTTAAAAGCGAGATTACAGGATTCGGCTATCCTGAGGGTGTTTTCGATTGCCTCAGGCAGGTCTGAGAAGGCGGACTCCATCTCTTCAGGACTCTTGAAGTAAAGTTGGTCTGTGTTGAACTTCATCCTGTCCGGTGAGTTGATCGTCTTGTTTGTCTGTATGCAAAGGAGCACATCGTGTGCCCTTACGTCTTCCTTGTTAAGGTAATGGCAATCGTTGGTGGCAACGACCGGAATTCCCGTCCTCCTTGAGAGTTCCACCAGTTTTTTGTTCGTCTTATACTGCTCGGGTATCCCGTTGTGCTGGAGTTCCAGGAAGAAATTACCCTCACCGAATATGTGGAGATACCTCTTTGCAGCCTCTTCAGCCTTCTTTTTGTCTCCCCTGGTGAGGTAAAAGGGCACCTCTCCATGCAGGCAGGAACTAAGGGCGGTAAGTCCCTCGGAGTGTTTTTCAAGCAGTTCCAGGTCTATCCTGGGCTTGTAGTAAAAACCCTCAAGAAATCCGGCAGTTACTAATCTTGAAAGGTTTCTGTAGCCGGTGAGGTTACGGGCAAGGAGTATGAGGTGAAAGGCGTTTACGCCGTCCGGGTTCTGTGCCCTGTGACGCCTTCCCTCGGGGGCGATATATACCTCGCAGCCGATTATGGGTTTTATCCCGGCATCAAGTGCCGCACGGTAAAACTCTATGGCGCCAAACAGGTTGCCGTGGTCGGTTATCGCCACGGCAGGCATGCCGAATTCCACCGCCTTTTGCATCAACTCCTTTATCCTGATGGCACCATCAAGCAGGCTGTATTCGGTATGGAGGTGGAGGGGAACAAAACCGGACTGTTTCATAATATACATATTACCCTTCCGGGTCAGGGCAAGTCAATCGAAATGTGTTTGTACATAAGACCTCTACACTGCTCTGTGGATATACTGAAGGGTAAGGGAGTGGTTTTATGATATACTATTTGTAACTTTAATAATGTCAGTTAAGGCAGGCAGAACTCCATCGAAACCG
>CAYMML010000093.1:0-8361 GCA_964391515.1 uncultured Thermodesulfovibrio sp.
ACGATCAACAGTTCGATCAGGGTGAAACCTCTCTGATCCCTTTTCTTCATCTTCTGGATTGTCTTAAACATCACTACCTCCTTTTTAAATGCTTTTTGCCGTAAAACGGACTTTTTATGGAGTTTTCTGAAAGTGGGGATGTCGCCCCCCGCCAACTAACCGCTATCACCTCCTTTGAAGATTTTCCGTGTGCAATCTATTAAGCAGGTTTCATGCCAGATCATACAAAGAGAAAACACAAACAACCACATAGGGGTGAATTTAAAAATATCATTATAATTCAAATGGTTATAACCAGACAGGTTTCTCATATAACAATTAATAAAACCGGTTTGCCTGACAAATTTTGTCATTCGGGATTAAAAAGATGTCATTGACACTGCAAAAAGGTGCCTTTTTGATATAATGTAAGCATGTTTCATTATGAGAAAGAGTCATTGAAAAGGTTGGCAGGGAAATTAGAGAGTGCCTTCGGGAGCCGGCTTTTAAAGGTGGTTGCCTTCGGTTCCCGGGTGAGGGGGGATTTCTCAGGTGAATCGGACTTTGACCTCCTGATTGTTATAAAGGATATGAGCCTTGAGGATGAACTTCAGGCAATACATATAGTGTCTGAAGAGGAGGAAAAAACCGGTATCCCTTACTCCCCGGTTGTGAAAAACAGTGCGGTATTTTATAAAGAGATGGCCTTCAAAACCGGTTTCTATACAAATATTGAGCAGGAAGGGGTGGTATTTCATGACGCTATCGGTTGAGGAAAAGCAGGCACTTTCCAAATACAGGCTTGAGAAATCAGAAAACATGCTTGAAGAGGCAATATTCAACTTTGAACACGGTAAATATGCAACCTCGGTAAACAGGGCATACTATGCGGTTCTCAACTCGGCAAGGGCACTGCTTATCCTGAAAGGGATTGATCCACAGACTCACACAGGATGCAAGACCATGCTTTCTCTCCATCTAATCAGGACCGGTCTCATGAACGAAAGGGTTATTGAGGATTTCAAGGTGCTCTTTTCAAGGCGGACAGATGTGGATTACGGAGATTTTGAAACGATAGACCGCAAAAGGGCGGAAGACTCCATAAAGAGGGCAAGGAGGTTTCTCAAAGAGGCATTGAAGGCATATAAAAAACTCCTCCAAGTGGCTTAAACCCTCATCCTTATTTCATCAAGATTCACCCCATCCTCACTTAGTTTCCTTATATCCCTTGGATGAAATATCCCCTTTTCGGTTATGATGGCGGTTACATTCCGGGCGGGTGTGACATCAAAGGCAATGTTTCTCACCTTAACCCCCTCGGGTGCAACGGCCATACCCCGTATATGTGTTACCTCATCTGCCTGCCGCTCCTCGATGGGGATCATATCCCCTGACGGGATCGAGAGGTCTATGCTGCTTGTGGGGGCGGCCACATAGAAGGGCACTCCATGCTCCTTTGCAAGGACAGACACCGTATAGGTGCCAATCTTGTTTGCCACATCACCGTTACGAACGGTGCGGTCTGTGCCGACAATGCAGAGGTCTATCTCGCCCCCCTTCATAAGGGCACCGGCGGTGTTGTCCGTGATGAGGGTTACATCGATCCCCGCCTGCATGAGTTCCCAGGCGGTAAGCCTTGCACCCTGAAGCACAGGTCTGGTCTCATCGGCAATCACCCTTATCCTCTTACCCTGCTCCTTTGCCACGAGCATCGGGGCGGTGGCGGTTCCGTAGCCACCGGTTGCAAGGGCACCGGCGTTACAGTGGGTGAGAATTGTGTCGCCATCCCGGATGAGCGATGCCCCATATACCCCAATCGCCCTGTTTACCTCTATGTCCTCCTCAAGCACCGCCTTTGCCTCCTCAACGAGGAGTTCCCGAGCCCTCTCCACAGGCTCATCCTGAAGGCCTTTTAAAAATCCCATCATCCTCTCAACCGCCCACCGGATATTTACCGCCGTTGGCCGGGTGGAGAGGAGGGTCTCTGAAACCTCTTTGAGTTTTTCAATCAATTCCGCAACAGACCCTGCCTTCATTCCCTGTGCTGCCACGGCAAGCCCCATTGCAGTGGCAATCCCGATAGCAGGGGCACCCCTTATCCTCAAACTCTTTATCGCCTCTGCAACATCACGGTAGTCTTCTGTAACTACATAGGTGATCTCATGAGGGAGTTTCGTCTGATCAAGTATCTTTACCTTCCCGTCAACCCACTCAATAGCCTTAACCATATCAGGTATTCTCCTTCCTTAGAGGTATTTCAAAAGGGCACTTGCCACGGTAAAGTATATGGTAAGCCCGAGGATGTCGTTAAAGACGGTAACAAACGGCCCCGACACCACGGCGGGGTCAATACCAATACGCTCTGCCGTTGCAGGCGTTACAAGGGCAAGAAGGGTGGAACTGCTGATAGAGAGAAACATGGAGACACCCACCACCATCCCCACCCAGGGGGTATGCTTCATAAGTGCCGCCCCGATGGCTATGATAATGCCCGTAACGAGGGCTATCATGAATGCAGATAAAATCTCCTTTAGTGCATACCTGAAGAAACTGTTTATCGTATTGAGCGCAAGGCTACGAACCATTGTTGCCGATACCTGAAGCCCGGCATTGCCGGCCATACCCATTATTACGGGAATAAAAGGGGCAAGTATAACAAATGCCGATATCTTGCTCCCATACTGGCTGATGACCGCACTGGAGATAAGCCCGCCAAGCAGGCACAAAAGCAGCCAGGGAAGTCTCTTTCTTGCGATCTCAAAGGGGGATGCATCCTCTATCTTTCCAAACCTTACCTCCGATGTACCGGCAAGCCGGTAGATGTCTTCCGTTGCCTCATCCTCCATCACATCCATTATATCGTCAACCGTGATTATACCAAGCACCTTTCCTGACTCATCCACCACCGGGATCGCCACAAGGTTGTACTTTGCCATCAGATCGGACACCGCCTCCACATCCTCCTCGGGCGAAACCTTTATTATCTTCGTCTCCATTATCTCAGAAAGCGGAAGCAACGGGTCGGCAAGAAGAACCTCTTTAAGGGAGGTAACGCCAAGGAGTTTCTCATCCTCGTCAACCACATAGATGTAATATACAGTCTCTATCTCCTTTGCATCCTGCTTAAACCGTTCTATTGCATCCTTTATCTTGAGATCGGGTGGATAGGCAATGAACTCGTTTGTCATCACACTCCCGGCAGTATCTTCCTCGTGCACCAGGAGTTCCTGTATATCTTCAGCCTCCTCCTTTTCTATCTTTTCAAGTATCTCTTTTGCCTTCTCTGCCGGAAGATCACCAATTAAATCAGCGGCATCGTCGGGAGGCATCTCTTCGATAATGTCGGATGCCTTCTCGGCATCCATCTTTTCTAAAATCCCTGCCTGTATGTGTGGTGAGAGTTCGGTGAGTGTCTCAGCAGCCGTCTCTATATCGAGGTCATTAAGCAGGTTGGTCCCCTCCTCGTGTGAAAGGCTGCGTATTATCTCTGCAATATCGGAAGGGTGAAGTTCAGATACCATCTGCCTTGGCACAATGAGAGATATGGTCTTTAACTTCGGGGTCAGGGGCTGGATGTTATTCCAGCCGATCAGGTCACGAGGGAGGGGAAGTTTCAATATACCAAAGAGTTTTCCCCTCCTCTCAAGCCCCATTCTGCTTAACACCCCCCTCTTTCCGGTATCGATGGCAACGAGGACCGCCTTCCCCTCATACCCTTCAAGTTTTATATCGTTTGCCCGCACCACCTTTGCCCCGGTGGCATCCACAATCTGCTTGCCAAGGATATCCCTTACGGCAAGGAGTTCGTCTTCCGTGAGGGAAGACTCCTGGATGGCAGACTTCATGAGGGTTGTTGCCATAATCCGCCTGCTGAAGATGCTCATTGACTGCCAGGGAATGCGGAAGGTCTTTTTCTTTTTAGTGACTATCAGGTCTTTTACAATGGGTAGGGTCTCGCCCTTTATCACGACCAGATCCTGGAGAACCCCTACCTCCTCTCCCCTGATATCAAGGACAGGCCTCTTCAGTATCTCACTTAAATAAAGTTCCCCGAAAATAGGCATACCCACTCCATTTCAGACCACAGGCTATAAGTATTATCACATAATCGGAACTGTTATTGGAAACGAAAATAATAAAGGGTTGGACAGTTATTCCGGAACCACCCTGGCCTTACCATGATGTTTTCTCCACTTCATCAGGAAGACGAAAGGTAGGATAAGCCCCATAAGGACTGATACCAGCAGGAAGGCGTCGTTAAAGGCATTCATTGTGGACTGCCTTATGAGTTCACCGTGTATGAGCACATCGGGACTTACATGCTCAAGCCCCCTCCCCTCAAGGAGATAACCTAATTTTTCTTTCGCTATCTGGTAAGGTGTATCGAAAGGGCTCAGGTGCTCCACCAGTCTTGACTGGTGAAACTGCGCCCTCCTTGCAAGCATGGTGGTCACAAATGCCACCCCCACGCTTCCGCCAATGTTGCGAAGTAGGTTATAGATGGCGGTTGCCTCTGTCATATTCTCCTTTGCAATGTGTGAAAGCGTTAGTGTGGTAAGTGGAATAAATAAAAACCCCATACCCACGCCGAGTATTACTCTGGGCCACACTAATGTCCAGAACCCGGCCTCCAGATTAAACTTAGACATCATATAGGTTGAAAACCCGCTCACCACTATACCCACTACGAGTATCACCTTCGGGTTCTGCTTCTCCACAAGCCTGCCAGCAATGGGCAGTGCTATCATCGTGGCAAGCCCTCCAGGGCCGAGTACCACACCGGCAAGAAAGGCGGTATAACCCATGAGTGTCTGCAGATATATGGGAAGTAGCACGATGCTTGCAAACAGGTTAAAGAAGGCAAAGAACATGAGCATATTGCCGGTGCTGTATGTCCTGTCTTTGAAGATACGGAGATTTACCACCGGCGTATCAGAAAAGAGTTCAATTATCACAAAGAGGGTAAGTGAGACAACGGTTATGATCGTAAATGTGACGATCACGGAGGAGGAAAACCAGTCCTCCCGCTGCCCTTTATCGAGCACAAACTGTAAAGAACCAAGCCCAAGTGCAAGAAGTATCAGCCCGGGATAGTCTATCTTCATTCTCATCCGCTTCATATAGGGCGGGTCTTTTATCACAAGCAGAGACAGTATAATAGACACCACCCCAATAGGCACATTTATATAGAAGATCCACCGCCATGACCAGTTGTCCGTGATCCAGCCACCAAGCAGAGGCCCCACGATAGGGCCGAACATGATACCTATGCCGAAGATGGCCATAGCCCTGCCGTGCTGAGATGGCGGAAACGACTCAAGCAGAATGGACTGACTCAGTGGCTGAAGCCCTCCGCCACCTATCCCCTGGATTATCCTGAAGAGTATCAGTGTCCTCAGGCTCCAGGCAGAGCCACAGAGGAAGGAACTTATCGTAAACAGTGCTATGGAACCCACCAGGTAGTTCTTTCTGCCAAATACCCGGCTCAACCAGCCTGTGATGGGGATGACGATGGCGTTTGAAACGAGGTAAGAGGTGATTGCCCAGGTTGACTCATCTATTCCCGCCGAAAGCGACCCCCTGATGTGATCCAACGAGACATTGACCACAGAGGTATCAATGATCTCAATAAGGGTGGGAAGCATCACGGTTATGGCGATCAGCAACCGCTGCATGGTGCGCCTCAACCGATCCTAACGGGCATAAACGGTGGGAACAACGGACATCCCCAGCCTCAGGAGGTGATCAGGATCGGTCCCCTCTTTGAGGATAATCTTCACCGGTATCCTCTGAACCACCTTCACATAATTGCCCGAGGCGTTTTCAGGGGGAAAGAGCGAAAACACCGCCCCCGTGCCTGCCATGATGCTCTCAACCTTGCCCTCAAACACCCTGCCCGGGTAGGCATCTACCCTGATCCGTACCTTCTGGCCTGGTCTGATCCGTTCAACCTGCGTCTCCTTGTAATTGGCAACCACATAAACATCACTGAGGGGTACAACCGCCATAAGAGGCATACCCGGCCGGACGATATTTCCAACCTCAACAGACTTATGCGTTACATACCCATCAGAGGGGGCGTAAACCCGGGTGTAGGAGAGACGGAGTTTAGCAAGTTCCAGTACCGCCTTTCTCCTCTTTATCATGCTTTCCTGTGAGTGTATGGTCTCAGAAAGTCTCCTTAGAACCGCCTTCTGGGCACTCACACCGGCACCTGCCTCTTTAAGGGCTGCACGGTTGAGTGAAAGTGAGACCTCCGCCTTTCTGACCGAGGCAATGAGGGCATCCCTCTTTGCCCTCTGGGCATCAAGTGCGGTCTTTGCCTTTTCATATCTGTCTTTGGGGATCACACCGCTTTTATAGAGTCTTTCAGCCCGGTGGTAATCAGACTCCGCCTGCCTCAGCAGTGCCTCCTGGGCATCGAGTTCCGACTTTGCAGCCTCCACCGCCTGCAAGATTGCCTCCTTTTCCCTCTCTATCCTCTGAACACCGGCCTCAGCCGCCCTGAGTTTCTGCCTCTCCGCCTCAAGAGTCGCCTTCAGTTCACTCATCCTGTTTAGTTCTGCATCGAGTGCAGCCTGAGCCTCATCGAGTTTCTTTTTGTATGGCTCAGCATCAATTCTCAATAGAAGATCACCCCGTTTCACATACTGGTTATCCCCCACCAGCACCTCTACCACCTCACCTTCCACCTTCGGTGCAACCTGGTGAATCCTCCCTTCCACATATGCATCGTCTGTGGTTATGTGGGTCTTTTTGTATCTCATATAAATTACCCCTGCAATCAGGGAGACTATCAGAATAATAAAAAAGACAATTAGAACACGGTTTCTGTTTCGGTTATTTCCACCACTTTTGTTTTCTTTCACTTCAGACATTCTACCTCTCACCTCCGGTTGCGTAGTATGAAAGGAGATCCTCCCCGAGGGATCTCAAAAACCGTGCAATTGCCCTCCTCTTTTCGTAAAGGGCACGAGCCCTGTTGGTCTCCGCAAGGCTGAGGAGCGTAACCGCATCGGTCACCTCGGTTGCAGTGCCCACCCCCTCTTTATATCTGAGTTTCTGCAGTCTCAGGTTCTCCTCCGCCTGAGTTACCGCCTTTTCGGTAACCTTTAGTTTCTCCACTGAAGCCCTGTAATCAAGATAGGTCTTTCGCACATTTAGCATCACAAGGTCGGTTGCCCTCTTCTTATCTTCCTTCAACTTCCTCAGTTCAGCCTCAGCCTTTTTAAGCCTTGCAAGTTTCTGCCCCCCTGCAAAGGGGACAAACTCTATACCGCCAATTAGTGACCAGTGGCTCTCATGAACCATGTAGGGGTTTTCCTGGTACTCATAACCCGCCTTTAAAAACACCGTCGGGTAAAACTCCGCTTTAATGGCATTTATTTCGGACATCTTTGCCTCAACAACCGCACCCAACGCCTTAAGGATCGGCCTTTTGAGTTCTGCCTGCCTTTGCGCCTCTGAAAGTGTGGGGAGAGTGACAGCAGGGTCATGTCCGTCTTCGAGCGTTACCGGCTCTCCCAGGTCTCTTCTTAAGAGCCTGTTCAGGTTTGAAAGGCTTATCTCATACAGATTTTCTGCAGTTATCCTCCTCTGCTTTGCATCTGCAAGAAGCACCTCCGCCTGCAAAAGGTCATTCCTCGTGATCAGCCCTGCATCAAAGAGTGCCTCTGTATCTTTGAGATGTGCACCGAACCGTTTAACCTCCTGGGCATGAAGATCGACAATGCTTTGAGCCTCAAGGGCATCATAGTAGGCAAGGATGAACTCAAGCATGGCATCCTGCCTCACCTCACGGAGCCTTGCCCTGCTTGCCAGTTCTCCCTTTTGAGATGCCTCCAGGAGGAGAGGGGTTCTTCTGAAATCAAAAAGGAGTTGTGTCAACTCAAACCCGTATGTTAGCGATACCCTGTCGGCAATGGGCACCGCACCGGCAGGACCGAAGAGCGCCTCAGGTCTCTCGTTCAGCCACAGGTTGTTTGCATAAAGCCTCAGATGAGGCAAGAGGTTGCTCCTTACAATCTCCGTCTCTGAAGCAGCCACCTCATGCTCTGCCTCTGCTATCATTATCTCCGGAGAGCGGGAGGCGATCTCCCTGAGTCCTTCAGAAATGGTGAGGGCACCTAAACCATCAGGGATCATCAGAATTATTACAAATACAAAAAAAAGCCTCCTCATCTTGCTCACCTCCAGCAAAATGTTAGTAAATGCTAACATACCATAGAAAGACTTCCGGTGTCAAACATGTAAGTCACAAGGGAAACTGTATTAGTTTTGTGCATCACACCCTCATCCGGTGCTCAAAACCGGTCGCCCCGACCACTTCGGTAAAGTGAGAGGTTCTGTGGTTTGTAATACCGCCCTACGGGGTTATTTTAT
>CAYMML010000094.1:0-8320 GCA_964391515.1 uncultured Thermodesulfovibrio sp.
AGCATAAGGCCTGCGGCACCGCCAAGCAGGTTCAGGATGATATCGTTAAAGTCCAGGTACTTCCAGTCAGGGTAGAGAAAGAAGTACTGGTAGCCTTCGTCAATGGCACCAAGAATGGTGATTAAGAGTATGCTCTGTCCGTAACTACCTGTGAGTGCATAAAAGGGAATCGCAAGGAGGGCGTACTGGAAGAAGTGGATGGACTCCACGTTTACCACAAGGAGTGTATGGTATGAGATGATCATGAGCCCGGCGGTTACTGTGGGATAGAGGAAACACCTCCAGTCTCTCCGGTTCCATTTTGCCCTTTTCAAGATGAAAAATAAGAGAAGAAGCCCTGATATGATAAGAATGGCGCTGATCAGTGTGTTGTACCTCTTTATGGAAAGGGTCTTTTGAAGATAAACAGAGATCTTTGATACCTCCTCGTGCAGAAGAACCACCAGAAGGTAATAGATGATCGAAATCGTTAGTGTGGTCTTTCTGTTACGCCTGAGAATGCCCAGAAACCCGTCCATGCCGGGTCAGACTCCAAGGAACTTTCTGATCCGGCTTATCCCCTCGGAGAGTTCCTCCTCTTTTCTTGTGTAGGCAAGCCGGATGTGGTTTCTGGTGTTATGGGAGCCGAAGTCCACTCCCGGGGTAACGGCAACCTGGACTTTCTCGAGGAGTTCCTCCGAAAACCTCACCGAATCATCGGAGTACCGGCTTATGTCCGCCCAGATGTAAAAAGCCCCATCAGGCTCGGCGTCTATATCGAATATATCTCTGAGCCCATTATAGAGTATATCCCTCCGCCTTCTGTACTCCGTCTTCACAAACTCAAGGTGCTCATCGTCGAACGCCTCGAGGGCGGCGTACTGTGCAGGGGTGTTAGCAGCGATAAATATGTTCTGTATGATTATCTCTGCCTTCCTTACGAGTTTCCCTGGAAGTATCATCCAGCCCACCCTGAATCCGGGCATGCAGAAGTACTTGGAAAAGCCATTAATCACAATAGCACGGTCTGAAAAGCAAAGTGCCGTCTCCTCTGACTTTTCGTAAACGAGCCCGTGATATATCTCGTCGGAGATAAGAAAAAACCCCTCCTTTTCAGACAATGCTGTAAGGGAGGCAAGGTTGTCCCTTTCGTAGATGTTCCCGGTGGGGTTTGATGGTGAGGAGATAAGAAGTGCCCCTATTCCGGAAGGATCGGGTATCTCTGAAGGCCTGATCTGGTAGTTGTTTTCCCTTCCGATAGGGATCATTACCGGCTCGGCCCCGAGAAAGTAACTGAAGTTCTTGTAACAGGGGTAGGATGGATCGGAAATACAGAGCGGTTTTTCCGATGAGGTCGTAAGATAAAGTGCCACAAGAAATGCCCCGGAGGTGCCGGGTGTGATGATTATCCTCTCAACCGGTACTGTGAGTCCATATCTGTCCTGATAATACTCGCTTATCTTCTCTCTGAGTTCGGGTAGCCCCCCTGCCGGTGTGTAGTGAAACATCCGGTCACGAATCGCCCTCTGGTAAGCCTCTATGACCTTCTCAGATGGAGGTATGTCAGGCTCACCCACCTCCATATGAACGGCATCAGGCATCTTCCTTGCCCGTGAGAGTATGTCCATCACCATGAAGGGGGTCAGTTTCTCAGTAAATCTGTCCATATTGACCTCACCTGTCTTTCTGTTTCCTCGGGTGTCCTGGAGTTATCTATCACATAATCGGATTTCTCCGCCTTTATGTTCTCTGCAATCTGAACTTTTCTTCTGAGTAAAATCTCCTCTTCCGAAAACCCCTTTCTCTTTAGTCTTTCTAAAGCCGTTTCCTCAGGTGATGTGACGGTAATCACCCTGTCAACACTACCGGCATAGCCAGACTCAAAAAGGAGTGGAATCTCTGCTATTATGATCTTTTCGGGGTATCGGTTTTTCACTCTTTCTATTTCCTGAAAGACCAGCGGGTGCAGGAGTTGTTCAACCCTTTTCCTTTTTTCTTCATCGCTGAAGATGATCCTTCCGGCGGTTTTTCTGTCAACCCTGCCGCCGGTGATTACCTCTTTACCGAGTATCTCACTTAGTTTTGATATTATCTTTTTATCTTCGAGCAGGGTGTGAACTATCTCGTCGGAGTCAATCGTTATTGCACCCAGATGTCTGAATATTTTGAGTACCCATGACTTTCCGGAGCCGAAGTTGCCCGTAAGCCCTACAAGCATCAGGACTCCCTGGCGAGTTTTTTTAGTTTCTTGAGTTTTTCAACCGCTTCTTCCGGGGTGATGGCAGACACATCAATCTCACTTAACTCCTTCAGGATAGGTTCATAGTTGTAGGAGAACAGATCCAGTTGAACCGCCTTCTTTTTAGCCCTTTTCCCGGTTGCCCTCGGGGCGCCCTCTGCAGTAAACTCAGACTTTTCAAGGTTTGAGAGCACCTCTTTTGCCCTGCTTATCACCTCATCGGGAAGCCCTGCAAGCCTGGCAACCTGGATGCCGTAACTCCGATCGGCAGGCCCCTGCTCTATCTTTCTCAGGAAGATTATCTCATCGCCCCATTCCTTAACCGATACGTTGTAGTTCCTCACCCCGTTAAGTGTCATGGATAGTTCGGTAAGTTCGTTGTAATGGGTGGCGAAGAGGGTTCGTGCAGAGAGGTGCTTAATTATATACTCCGCCACAGCCCAGGCTATGCTTATACCATCAAAGGTGGATGTGCCCCTGCCTACCTCATCCAGTATTATAAGGCTCCTGTTGGTTGCGTTGTTAAGTATATTGGCCGTCTCTATCATCTCCACCATGAAAGTGCTCTGCCCTTCTGCAAGGTAGTCGGAGGCACCTATTCTGGTAAATATCCTGTCAACTATCCCGATCTCCGCCTTCTCTGCAGGCACATAGGAGCCGATCTGGGCAAGCAGGACTATAAGTGCGACCTGGCGCATATAGGTGGACTTGCCTGCCATGTTTGGGCCGGTGATTATCAGGAGGCGGTGGTCTTCGTCGTCAAGGAGGGTGTTGTTGGGTATGAACTTTTCTCTGGTCTCCATCTGTTCAAGCACCGGATGCCGGCCTTCGGTTATCTCAATCCTTAGAGAGTCGTTTACGACCGGTCGGGTGTAACTGTTCCTTCTTGCTACCGTTGTAAGTGAGAGCAGAAAGTCCAGATACCCTATAGCCCTTGAGGTTGTGAGCAGTTCCTCGGCATAACCCTGTATCCGCTCAAGCACCTCCATGAAGACATCGTATTCAAGTTCCTTGAGCCTCTCCTGTGCACTGAGGATCTTATCTTCATGCTCTTTCAACTCATCTGTTATGAACCGTTCGGCATTTACGAGAGTCTGCTTCCTTATATAGTGCTCGGGCACCAGATGCAGATTTGCCTTGGTGACCTCTATGTAATACCCGAAGACCTTGTTATAACCGATCTTCAGAGACTGGATGCCTGTCTTCTTGCGTTCCTCTGCCTCAAGTGAGGCTATGTAGTCCTTGCCGCTGGTTGATATGCTTCTCAACTCATCAATAATCTGCCGGTAGCCCTTCTTTATAATTCCGCCCTCGTGGAGCCCCTGCGGTGGGTCGTCAACTATGGCGGAATTTATGAGTTTATAAAGTTCAGAGAAGTCCCCTATTTTTGAGTTTATCTCGGTAAGCAGTTTGCTCTTTGCATCCTTTAGCCTTGCCCTTATCTCGGGGATGTGGCTTATAGAGGTCTTGATGCCGATCAGGTCACGGGCATTTACCCTTCCCCTCAAGACCTTGGTGCCGAGCCTCTCAATATCCTGTACCCGCTGAAGGTATGTCCTGAGCCCCTCGAACATCTCATAGTTCTGGGTTAGTTCCTCAACGGCATCCAGCCGGTCGTTGATCTTCAACTCAAGGGTGAGGGGTTTCAGGATCGCCTGCCTTAGAAACCTACCCCCCATCGGGGTGAGAGTCCTGTCCAGAACCTCAAGGAGGGTGCCCCTTGTGGTGCCGTCCTTTATGTTTGAGATGAGTTCCAGGTTCCTCTTGGTAACGGCATCGAGGAGCATGTGTTCTCTATCTCTCAAAACGGTGGGATGGTCAAGCACCACCTCACCCTTCAGGGTCTCATTCAGGTAATGTAGCAGTGCGCCACCTGCTGCCACTGCTGCCTGCAGCCCTTCACAGCCGAAGGCATCGAGTGATACAACCCTGTAGTATTCAAGGAGCCTCCTGTAGGCATCGTTATAGTCAAAGAGCCAGTCGTCGTAAAAGGTGACGAAGTGGCCATTTAGTACCTGGTTGTAATGGATATCGGTTCTTAACTGGGCAGGGCAGAGTATCTCCCTTGGCTCGAACCTGACTATCTCGTCCTCAAGTGGCCGCTCAGTTTCGAAGAGAAAGAACTCACCTGTTGAGAGATCGGCAACCGCTATTCCCTGCCTCTTCCCGGTGGGGCTTATGCTCATTATAAAGATGTTTTCTTTGGGGTTTTCAGGCTCGTGAGTGCCTGGTGTTATGAGCCGTGTCACCTCCCGCTTTACAATCCCCTTTGCATTCCTGGGATCTTCCACCTGCTCACAAACAGCCACTTTATAACCGGCATTTATTAGTTTAGTGATGTATGCGTCTGCTGCAAAGTGAGGAACGCCACACATGGGTATGGGGTTTTCCTTCCCCTTGTCCCGTGTGGTGAGGGTTATCTGGAGGATTTTCGATGCCGTTATGGCGTCTTCTCCAAACATCTCGTAGAAGTCGCCCAGCCGGAAGAACAGGATGGAGTCCGGGTACTCTTCCTTGATGGAGAGGTACTGTTTCATGAGGGGTGTCTGTTCAGCCATAAGAAATATTTAAAACCATTTACGGTTGAAAGTGCAACTTTCTTGCAAAAATCTGCCGGTTTGCGTTATTTTATCCTGACTTTGTCCAGAAATTTATACGAGGAGGCTTGAAAATGGCTAAAAAGTATGTCTATTTCTTTGGTGATGGGAAGGCTGATGGGAGTGCTGATATGAAGAACCTCCTGGGTGGCAAGGGGGCGAACCTTGCTGAGATGACGAATCTGGGGATACCGGTGCCGCCAGGTTTTACCATTACCACGGAGATGTGTACGATTTATTATAAAAACAACCGGAAGTACCCACCTGAATTGAAAAAGCAGGTTGATGCGGCAATGAAGAAGGTGGAAAAGATAATGGGCAGGAGGTTTGGTGACCCGGAAAACCCCCTGCTCGTCTCGGTGCGTTCAGGGGCACGGCAGTCCATGCCGGGGATGATGGAGACGGTTCTGAATGTGGGTCTTACCACTAAGACCATTCCCGGACTCATAAAGCAGACCAACAACGAGAGGTTTGTTTACGATGCCTACCGCCGTCTGCTAATGATGTACTCTGATGTGGTTATGGAAAAGGCGGCAGGTATTGAGCCGAAAGAGGGCGAGGCGATCCGTGAGAAGTTGGAGCATGAGATGGATAAACTGAAAAAGAAAAAGGGGTATAAGAGCGATACAGATCTCAATGTGGACGACCTCAAGTACCTGTGTGACAGGTTCAAGAAGATTATCAAGAAGACACTTGGCAAGGAATTCCCTGATGATCATGAACAGCAACTCTGGGGTGCCATTAGCGCTGTGTTTCAGTCCTGGATGGGTAAACGGGCTGTTGCATACAGGAAGATAGAGAAGATTCCTGAAGACTGGGGCACCGCAGTGAATGTCCAGACAATGGTCTTTGGGAACACCGGTGACAATTCTGCAACGGGCGTTGCATTCACCAGAAATCCTGCCACCGGCGAAAACATGTTCTTCGGTGAGTGGCTGCCTAACGCACAGGGTGAGGATGTGGTTGCCGGTATCAGGACACCGAACCCTGTGAACAAGATCGGTAAGACGGCGGATACAAAACACCTGCCATCTCTTGAAGAGGCAATGCCAAAGGTTTACAGGCAACTTGATAGAATCCAGAAGAAACTTGAGAAGCACTACAGGGATATGCAGGATATCGAGTTTACCATCGAAAACGGCAGGCTCTGGATGCTTCAGACCAGGGTGGGTAAGCGTAACGGTCAGGCGGCAATAAGGATGGCCGTAGAGATGGCAAAGGAGGGGCTGATCACCAAGGAGATGGCAATAATGAGGGTGAAGCCCGAGCAGATAGACGAACTCCTTCATCCGAGTGTCGATCCCAACGAAGAGAAAAAGGCCACAGAACTTGCAAAGGGGCTGCCTGCAGGCCCTGGTGGTGCAACCGGCAGGATCGTTTTTACTGCCGATGATGCCGAGGCGTGGGCAAAACGTGGCGAGAAGGTTATCCTTGTAAGAAACGAGACCTCACCTGAGGACGTCCACGGTATGCATGCCGCTGAGGCGATCCTCACAGCCAAGGGTGGTATGACAAGTCATGCTGCACTGGTTGCAAGGGGCTGGGGTAAGTGTTGCATAGTGGGATGCTCTGATCTTAACATAGATCTCAAAAATAAGTCTGTGAGGGTTAAAGGGAAGACACTCAAGGAAGGAGACTGGATTACACTAAACGGTACAAAGGGGCGTGTGTATGAGGGTAAACTCAAACTCCTTGAGGCAGACCCCGATAAGAACAAGTGGTATAAAGAACTCATGAAGTGGGCTGACAAGACCAGGAAACTACAGGTAAGGACGAATGCCGATACACCGCACGACTCAAGGATGGCACGGAACTTTGGTGCCGAGGGTATCGGGCTCTGCAGAACAGAACACATGTTCTTCGAGGCAGACAGGATACAGGCCGTCCGGGAGATGATCCTCTCTGATGACGAGGAGGGAAGGAGGAAGGCACTTGCAAAACTCCTCCCCATGCAGAAGGGAGACTTCAAGGGGATATTCCGTGAGATGAAGGGTCTCCCCGTTACGATAAGGCTGCTTGATCCGCCACTTCACGAGTTTCTCCCGCATACAGATAAGGAACTCAGGGAACTTGCAAAGAGTATGGGCGTACCCTTCAAGAAACTCGCCGCCAAGAATGCATCACTTCATGAGTTTAACCCAATGCTCGGGCATCGTGGTTGCCGACTCGGAATCACCTATCCAGAGATATACGAGATGCAGGTGAGGGCGATTATGGAGGCGGCCTGTGAACTTGCCAAAGAAAAGGTGAGGGTGATCCCTGAGATAATGATCCCTCTTGTTGGGCATGTAAATGAACTCAGGAGGATGCGTGAACTCGTGGTCAACACCGCCGAGGAGGTTAAAAAGAAGTACAAAGCAAGGGTTAAATACACGGTCGGTACAATGATAGAACTCCCAAGGGCATGTGTTACCTCACATGAGATCGCAGAGGTTGCCGATTTTTACTCTTTCGGAACCAATGACCTCACTCAGACCACATATGGGCTTTCGAGGGACGATGCCGGGAGGTTCCTGCCCTACTATGTTGAGTCTGGGATACTGAAGGAAGACCCATTCATCTCTATAGACACCACCGGTGTAGGTGCCCTGATGGAGATTGCCGTTCAGAAAGGAAGAAAGGTAAAGAAGGATCTGAAACTTGGTATCTGTGGTGAGCACGGCGGGGAACCGAAGTCTGTGGAGTTCTGTCACAAGATAGGGCTTAACTATGTGAGTTGTTCACCCTTCAGGGTGCCAATTGCAAGGTTTGCCGCTGCACAGGCAGCCATTAAGGAAAAGAAGGGCGAACTCTAAGAAGACCGCGACAGGAGGGGGGGCAGGAGGTTGCCCCCCTTTGTTTTTTATATAAAAGGCCCTGAAGGATCGGGGGAAAGGAGGAGTATATGAAGAGAGTCCTTGCATTTATTGTCCTGGCCGGGCTCTTTATGGGTGGATGTGCAACGAGGGAGTATGTGGCAAAGCAGATCGAGCCTGTCCAGAAGAAGGTGGACGGGATTGAGCAGAAGGTCAATAGCCTTGAAAAGAGGCTTGGTGCCCTTGAAGACAGGGTTTCGTCGATGGAGTCTGAGTTACAGTCAGTGAAATCAACCGCAGTGCGTGCCGAAGGAAAGGCTGACGAGGCATTGAGAAAGTCAGAGTCAGCAATCAGGCGTTCAGAGGCGGCGCTTGAAAAGGGGCTTAAGAAGTAGGGTTTGTTTTAAAACTGGCAGGCGGAACTCCATCAAACCGGTTTTGAAGTGATATTTGATTAAATTGCAATAAACATACTACTAATATCTACATCAGTAATACCAACAACACTGACGAAGCAGGGCAGGCAGAACTCAGGAGAAATCCCGGATTTTCGCAATACCAAAAGTACCGTGAAACAACTGCCGGTGTTATTATTTTCACTGCCCTTAAAACTTTTTTTATGATCGAATAAAATCGCATTTAATCCGGTTTCGAAGGAGTTCTGCCTGCACTGCTACAACCTTTCTACAGGCCCTCACTACTTTAGAAAC
>CAYMML010000095.1:0-8303 GCA_964391515.1 uncultured Thermodesulfovibrio sp.
GTATATTGGTGTATTGGTAATTTGTCATACTCTATTACTCCTTGCATCGTTACAATCCATAAGTCTTTTTAATCAGGAAGGAGAGGGTGGATAGACTCCTCAAACAGTAACCATGAGTTCACCGTTTTTAAGCCTTCTTATCGTTTCCCTTACGAGTTCGGCAAAATAGACCGCCCCTATCCTTATAACATCCTCATCAAAATCAAACGATGGGCTGTGTGCCTTTATCTCTCCTTCGCCGGGGCGTGAAATACCAATACGCACAAAACACCCTGGCACCCGCTTGAGATAGTACGCAAAGTCCTCTCCACCCATGCTGGGCTTATCCGGTGTAATGAGGTTTTCCTTCCCAAACAGTTTAACCGCCGTATCGGCTGCCACACGAACACCTTCAGGATGGTTTATCACGGGTGGATATCCCTCATTAATAAATACCTCTATATTTGCATCATGAAGGTTACCCACCGAGGACGACATGGTCTTTATCCTTTCCACGATCCGGTCTCTAATTTTCTCGTCGGTACACCTGATTGTGCCTCTCAGAACCGCATCTTCCGCAATGGCATTATAGGCAGTACCGGCATGAAAACTCCCAATAGAAATAACCGCAGGTTTCAGGGGATCTATGTTTCTTGAGACGATTGTCTGCAGTGATACCACAAGGAGGCTTCCTACCACAATGGCATCAACCCCCTCGTGCGGCCTTGCAGCATGGCCACCCCTTCCATAAATGTTGATCTCAAAGGATGTGGTATAGGAGGTCTCAATGCCGTTTCTAATTGCTATACTACCGAGAGGAAACTTCCCGTCAATATGCCCGCCGAATATCATACTCACACCATCAAGTGCACCTGCCTCTATCATCGCCTCAGCCCCGCCACCGCCTTCTTCTGCAGGCTGAAATATGAAAACCACATTCCCTTCAGGTGGAGATTCCTTAAGAAGTGCAGCAGCACCAAGAAGAATTGCGATATGCCCATCATGGCCACATGCATGCATATAGCCCGGCACCTTTGATCGAAAGGGGAGGCCGGTCTTTTCCGGAACCGCCAGTGCATCGATGTCTGCACGAAGTGCCACGGTAGGCGCATCAGCACCTCCGTTATCAAGCCTTGCTATAACACCTGTCTTAGCAACACCGCTCTTATGCCAGATGTTGAGTTTGGAAAGGGCTTTAGTTATCTTTTCCGATGTCTTAAACTCTTCAAAGGATGGCTCAGGCCAACTATGAATATCTCTCCGTATCTTTACAAGCCAGTCAAACAGGTTCTCGTCTATTAGCATATTCTCCATTGTCATGTCTCACCATTATCAATAAAAATCCTCCTATGATGCAAGGAGGTATCCTTCCTGCTGAACAATAAAACCCCTTTTATGCCGGATTAACACAAATGTTGCATAAATGATAACAAAGCGGGAGGCTGTCATCGTAAGGTCGCAAGGCCGAGGCAACCTCCACCAAGCATTTCCAGGGAGCATAAGCCTGCCCCTTCCATTTCGTCATTTTGAGAAGGTCAATACGCCCAGGTCGAAAAGACTAAACCCCACCCAAGATGGGTCACCACAAAGGGTCGGTTCGACAACCTCTTTTTATGCAACATTTAGGTTAAATCCACCAACAGTCTATGAAAGAACCGCCCTTAGAGGGCGCGACATCTTCTGCTTTACCGCCTCAACAATCTCCTCCGGTGTGATAACCGCCCCACCCGTTCTTCCATAAAAATAAACAGGCACCCTTCCGTTTACCGCAAGTTTCACATCCTCCACCATCTGTCCAAGGTTCATCTCAACCACCATAAAGGATTTCACCTTCTCAGAAAGGGCATCAATCTCTTTTACCGGAAATGGAAACAGAGAGATAGGCCTCAAAAGCCCAACCTGATACCCCATTCCTCTGAGCCTCCTAACAGCGGTAAGAGAGACCCTTGCAGCCATTCCAAAGGCGACAAGAACCATCTCGGCATCATCGGTCATCAGGCTTTCGCACAGAACCTCCCTTTCCTGCATCGTATCGTACTTTGCCTTCAGTTTAAGGACATGCCTTTCAAGTTCATTTTCGCCAAGGTAAAGTGATTTTACCACCCTGGGCTCTCTGTCTTTGCAGCCATCAAGCACCCAGTCCTTGGGAGGGAGTTCCGGTTCGATGTACTCAGTGGGGTAAAAGGGCTCCATCATCTGTCCGAGCACACCGTCAGTAAGTATCATAACAGGGGTTCTGTACTCGTCAGCCTTATCAAAGGCACGCATTGTAAGTTCCCACATCTCCTGATGGTTGTACGGGGCATAGACGAGCATGTGATAGTCACCATGCCCACCTCCCTTCACCGCCTGGAAATAGTCCTGTTGACTCCCTGATATATTTCCAAGCCCGGGGCCACCACGCTGGACATTAACGATAACCGAAGGGAGTTCAGCACCTGCAAGGTAGGATATACCCTCCTGCTTAAGGCTGATCCCTGGTGAAGATGAGGACGTCATGGCACGTACACCCGCTGCAGAGGCTCCAAATACCATATTTATAGCAGCAAGTTCGCTCTCAGCCTGTATAAACACCCCACCCACCTCTTTCATCCGCCAGGACAGATACTCCGGGATCTCATTCTGGGGGGTTATAGGATAACCTGCAAAAAATCTGCAACCGGCCCTGACAGCAGCCTCAGCAATTATCTGGTTCCCCTTCATGAGAATCTTCTCTTTCATCCGTCCTCCTCAAAACTGATTGTGAAATGAATATATTACTTTTAAGAAACGTACAATGATGGGATAAACACCGGCCCCAAAAAATCTTATTCTATTATTTTTGGAACCCTGTAAAAATTCCCCTTCCTGTCAGGTGCATTAGAAAGGGCATCATCCACCGGAAGCGATGGCCTTGGAACGTCCTCCCTGAAGGCATTTGTCATGTGGATCACATGGCTCGTAGGTTCAACGTTGGTAGTATCGAGTTCATTCAGTTTTTCAATGTATGAAAGGATGTCACTTAACTCAGCAGTATAGGCCTTTTTTTCTGTCTCATTAAGTTTGAGCCTTGCAAGTTCTGCAATATGTTCAACATCCTTAACGGATATACCCATATTCCACCCCCGATCAGATCCTTTCAAGTTGAGCAAACTTCAGGGCTAACCGTTTTAACCCTACTCCGGGAAAGTTCACACAGACCTTCTGATCGTCACCCTCACCATAACAGTCTCTCACCACTCCGATACCCCATTTGGGGTGTCTCACCCTGCAGCCTGTTTTATAAGAAGGTGCGATAATCTCCTTTTTGCCATTTCCCTTTTCCTTTACGGATTTCCCGTCATCACACCTTGCCTTTTCTATCCAGTAACAACAGTCTCGAGGGATGTCTTTCAGAAATCTTGAGGGCTCCTGATCCTGTAGTTTTGAAAAGACCCTACGCTTACGTGCCCCGGTAAGGCAGAGTATGTTCTTTGCCCTTGTCATCCCCACATAAAACAGTCTTCTTTCCTCTGAGAGTTCTTCAAGGCTCTCTGTAGACTTGAAGTAAGGCAAAAGCCCCTCCTCAAGCCCAACGATGAAGACAACCGGGAACTCAAGCCCCTTTGCAGAGTGAAGTGTTAGAAGTGTCACACTCTCTTCAGGATTTACATCATCCAGTTTGGTATATAGAGAGGTGCGATCAAGGAAATCCTGGATAGACTCATTTTCCCCAGAAGCCATAAGTTCGGCGATGTTCTGGAGCCGCTCTTCCTCAAGATTATCAGCATACCCGGTGGTTTCCATTATGCTTCGTATGGCATCGGAGACACGCCCCTTCTTGAGTTCAGAAAACCCTTCAATCAGATCAATAAAAGACTTCAACCTTTCGTAAACCGTCTGCGATGATGATTTTTCCTTGCAAATATCACATATTGCACTGTAGAGGCTTATCCCCTTCTTCTTAGATACCTGCTCTATCTTGTTAAGGGTAGCATTCCCTATTCCCCTTTGCGGCGTGTTGATAATCCTTCGAAGGCTCACATTGTCATGCGGGTTGACTATGATCCTAAGATACGAGATAACATCCTTGATCTCTTTCCGTTCATAAAACCCTACCCCACCAACTATCCGGTAAGGTATCCTCGCCTTCCTTAAGGCATCCTCTATTGCCCTTGACTGGAGATTGATTCTGTAAAGCACAGCCATATCACCATAGGAATACACACCCTTCAAAAAGATCTCCTTCAGGGTCTTGGCAACATAGTTCGCCTCATCCTCCTCATTGGGAAGCCAGTGGAAGTGAACCCTTTCTCCTTCGGCGTTTTCCGTCCAGAGTTCCTTTTCCTTTCGTTTCGGGTTCTGTTTGATTACCGAATACGACACCATAAGTATATTCTTTGTACACCTGTAGTTCTGCTCAAGTTTTATCACCTTCAGGTTGGGAAAGTCTTTTTCCATCTTGAAGATGTTACCTACCTCAGCACCGCGGAATCTGTATATACTCTGGTCATCATCACCAACAGTGGCAATGTTTCCATCTCTACCTGCAAGCAGTCTTATCAACTCATACTGAGCATGATTGGTATCCTGAAACTCATCAACGAGAATGTACTTAAATCTGTCCTGATACTTCTCCAGTACTTCAGGGTTTTCTTTAAAGAGTTTAACCGTGAACATTATGAGATCGTCAAAGTCAAGGGCGTTACATCTCTTCAGTTCATCCTGATACCGCAGATAAACCTTTGCAAGTTTCTCATCGAAACCGAACCCGTCACCTGAGGCAATAAACTCCTCTGGAGAAACGAGTTTAGTCTTCAATGTGCTTATCCTTGAGGCAACCCCTTTATATAGTGCCTCATAGAGTTTCAGATCCTTAAGAATCTGTCTTATAAGGGTGTGCTGGTCTGTTTCATCATAGATCACAAAATCGGTCTCAAAGCCGAGTGCCTTTATCTCTTTTCTCAATATCCTGTTACACTGGGAATGGAAGGTGCCTATCCAGCACTGCCTGAGGTCTGAGTTGATGAGTGAACATATTCGTTCCCTCATCTCATTGGCAGCCTTGTTTGTAAAGGTGACTGTAAAGAGGGAGGAAGGAGAGTACCGGTGTTTCTTATTGAGGTAAGCATATTTGTGGGTTATCACCCTTGTCTTGCCACTCCCTGCACCGGCAAGCACCATCAACGGACCATCTGTGTAGAGTAAGGCTTCCTTCTGTTGAGGATTGAGGCCACTAAGCAATGGATCGGTTTTCATTGACAACTCCTTAATTATTTATGATAACAGATTTCCCTCATTTTAATCCATGTCTTTCTATTCTACAGTCACGCTCTTTGCAAGATTTCTGGGCTGGTCAACATCGCATCCACGCAAAACCCCTATATGATAAGCAAGAAATTGAAGGGGTACAACCATCAGAACCGCTTCAAGAAACTCATTTGACTCTGGCACTACAACAAGGCCATCCACACTATCAAGTCTTTCATCCTTCTGGTTTGATGTTACCACTATAACCCTTCCCTTTCTTGCCTTGATCTCCTCAAGATTTGAAAGCACCTTTCTCCCGAGTTCACCTTTCTGCACCAGAAAGACAGACGGCACATCCTCGTCAACAAGTGCAATCGGGCCGTGCTTCATCTCACCAGCGGGATACCCTTCGGCGTGTATATAAGAGATCTCCTTCAGTTTCAGGGCACCCTCAAGTGCTATAGGATAGAGAATACCCCTTCCAAGAAAGAGAAAATCCTTCGCCTTTGCATACTCCTTTGCCAACTCTCTAATCCTGTCTTCATCCTTGCATATAACCTCAATCTGTTCCGGAAGAGCAATAAGTGGTGAAATCAGGTCTCTCCTTTTTCCCTCATCCAGCCCTCCCCTCACCTGTGCCATAAGGATCGCAAGCATATAAAAAGAAACCAACTGTGAGGTAAACGCCTTTGTTGAGGCAACACCTATCTCGGGTCCGGAATGGGTATAAAAAACGGCATCCGCCTCTCTTGCCGAAGTGGAACCAAGCACATTGCAAATGGTCATTGTAAAAAGTCCCCTCTTTTTCGCCTCTCGCTGGGCAGCAAGGGTGTCTGCCGTCTCGCCCGATTGTGTAACAGAGACAAAAAGGGTTTTCTCGTCTATAACAGGGTCTCTGTACCTGAACTCCGATGCATGCTCCACATCCACAGGCACCCTTGCAATCCGCTCAATCATGTATTTTCCTGAAAGTGCAGCATGAAGAGAGGTTCCACAGGCGGCAACCACAATCCTTGAGATGCCAGTTATGATCTCTTTGTTCAGACCGAACTCATCTATATTTATAAGCCCATCATCCTGGAGCACCCTTCCCCGGATTGTATCTGCCAGTGCTCTTGGCTGTTCATGTATCTCCTTCAGCATATAGTGTTTGTGCCCCTCTTTGTCAGCCATGGAAGGGCTCCAGGTGATATGCTCGGGGTTCCTGTTTTTTTCACTACCGTCATGCCCATGTATGCTGTAACCATCGTTGTTAACCTCAATGATATCCCCGTCATCCAGAAAAACAACATCCCTTGTATGCTCAATGAAGGCGGGTATGTCAGAAGCAAGGAAGTAACCGGTACTGGAGATGCCCAACACAAGGGGGCTATCCTTGCGTATCGCCACAATCCTCTCCGCCTCCTTCTTAGAAACAATAAGACAGGCATAGGCACCTCTCACACGTTTAAAGGCAGCCCTTACAGCATCCAACAGCGGTTTATCACTGTGCTCACTGTCGACAAGATGCGCAAGCACCTCTGTGTCGGTCTCAGATGTAAATGTATAACCCTGACCCTCAAGTTCGGATTTCAACTCCCTGTAGTTCTCTATTATCCCATTGTGGACAAGAATCACCTCTTTTGAGGAATGGGGATGAGAGTTATACTCAGATGGAACGCCATGAGTTGCCCATCTTGTATGACCAATTGCCAGAGGACTTGACTTCCCATCAATATCGCCAAGAAGCCCCTCAAGTTCTCTGATCTTTCCCTGACATCTAATGACGAAAAACTCCCCTCCAAGCAGATATGCCACACCGGCAGAATCATACCCCCTGTACTCCAGATGGTGAAGACCATCTATGGTAATTCTCAGTGCATTCTCTTTACCAATATAACCAATAATTCCACACACCGTTTATATTCCTACTTTTTGTTTTTTGCCCAGTTTCTCTTTACTGTTTGTCTTCCCCTTGCAACGGCAAGCGCACCAGGTGGAACATCTCTTGTAATCGTAGAGCCAGCCCCTATGTAGGCATTCTTTCCAATCTTTACGGGTGCAACAAGTTGAGTATCACTTCCCACAAACACGCCGTCTCCGATGACGGTTTTGTGCTTCTTTTTTCCGTCGTAGTTACAGGTTATAGTCCCGGCACCAATGTTTACGCCCTTTCCTACCTTTGCATCACCAATATAACTCAGATGTTGCGCCTTAGTGCCGCTTCCAATAGTGGAGTTTTTTACCTCCACAAAGTTACCTATCTTCACCCCCCGCCCTAACCTTGTGCCCGGGCGAAGCCTCCCGTGAGGGCCAATCTCTGAACCGTCATTCACCACTGAATCCTCAATAATCGAGGAGTCCTTAATGACCACTTCTGAGCCAATCCTGGAATTGTTTATCCTTACATTTGAGCGGATGATACAGTTTTTACCGACTTTTGTATCACCCTCAATCACCACACCTGGATATACGATTGTGCCAGCACCGATCTTTACCCCTGGCTGGATATACACGCTTGTCTCATCGATAAATGAGACATCCTTTTCTAAAAGTTCAGCAACAACCCTTC
Organism: uncultured Thermodesulfovibrio sp.; assembly: GCA_964391515.1. Classification (GTDB taxonomy): domain Bacteria; phylum Nitrospirota; class Thermodesulfovibrionia; order Thermodesulfovibrionales; family JdFR-85; genus WFTX01. Next base: position 7,739 of record CAYMML010000095.1, read on the forward strand.
TTCTGAGTATATGCTGTGCCTCAAGGAGATCGTTCTTAGTGTTTACCCCGTGAAACTCCTCATCATCTTCTGCTGGCATCACGCCCACCTTTAGCCCACTATTTATTGCAAGAGAAAAAATATCTGTCACATAATACTCACCTTTTAATGGGTTCTTTTTGATCTTTTTTAAAAGCGGTAACACCTCTTTAGAAAAAATGTATATCCCACTGTTTACCTCTTTTATCCCCTTTTGATCTCCTGATAGATCCTTCTGCTCAACTATTGAAATGGCACTACCATCAGGGTTGCGTATTATCCTTCCGTATCCCCGGGGATCAGGAGGGAAAAAGGATATAAGGCTAAGTGCATTACGGTTCCTTCTGTGAAAACCGATCAGTTTCTTGACGGTGGAAGGCCTTATCAGAGGGGTATCACCATTTATTAGAAACACCTCATCATAATTCACCCCAATCTCTTTAATCGCCTCCTTTAGAGCATCTGCGGTACCAAGTGGCCTCCTTTGAGTCACAAACTGTGCTCCTGCCTCAGTAAGCACATGCTTTATATCAACACCATTTTTTCT
>CAYMML010000096.1:0-8137 GCA_964391515.1 uncultured Thermodesulfovibrio sp.
TTTACTCCTTACCGGTGTGTTCTTCTATAAGCCTCATAAGTTCATCAAGCAACCTGTCACCTTCAGCCTTTTTCACCACCCTGCCCTTCTTGAAGATTATCCCTTCGCCCCTGCCTCCAGCAATACCGAAATCCGCCTCCCTGGCCTCACCGGGACCGTTTACCACACAGCCCATTACCGCAACGGTAACGGGGGTCTCAACATCTCTCAACCTCTTTTCCACCTTTGTAGCAAGGTTGATTACATTTATACTACAGCGGCCGCAGGTCGGGCAGGAGACAAGGTTTGCACCCCTTTTTCTTATACCAAGTGATCTCAAGATTTCATAGGCGACCCTCACCTCTTCTTCAGGCGAAGCGGTAAGAGAGACCCTGATGGTATCACCTATTCCCTGTGAAAGCAAAATCCCGAGCCCTACAGCACTCTTCACAATCCCAACCGGTGGAGGACCTGCCTCAGTAATTCCGATATGCAGGGGGTATTTATAACTTCTGGAAAACGCCCTGTAGGCATCCACCGTCGATGTCACATCAGAGCCCTTCAGGGAGACCTTGATATCTGTAAAGCCCATATCCTCAAGTATCGCAATATGTCTTGATGCGCTCGCCACCATAGCCTCAGGTGTGGGATGACCGTACTTCTCAAGGATATCCCTTTCAAGAGAGCCGGAGTTTACCCCGATCCTGATAGGAACCCTCCTGCCCTGAATTGCATCCACCACCTCTTTTATCTTCCACCGGGCACCAATATTACCAGGGTTTAGCCTGAGCCCCTGAACGCCTGCATCCACCGCCTTCAGGGCAAGTCTCCAGTCGAAATGTATATCGGCTATCAGTGGTATCTTCACGGATTTACCGATCTTTTTGAGTGCCTCTGCCGCCTCGGCATCCGGCACAGCAAGCCTCACGGCCTCACAGCCTGACTTTTCAAGTTTCCTGATCTGCCGCACCGTCGCCTGTACATCCCTTGTATCGGTTTTGGTCATGGATTGAACCACTACCGGTGCCCCACCACCTATAGCAAGTTCACCGAGATATATCCTCTTCGTTCTCCTTCTTCTGATCTTCATCGCCTTCTCCTGAGAAATCTATTTACAGCCCTTAGATGTTCAGCCTCCGTTCTTGAAAAATAATGTCTTCCATTTCGTTTTGAAACGAAAAACAGATAATCCACATCAGCCGGGTAGAGGGCGGCACGGATGGAAGAAAGCCCTGGTGAGCAGATAGGCCCGGGGGGGAGTCCCTTATTCAGATAGGTATTATACGGCGAGGGTCTCCTGAGATCGGCACTTGTCACCCCCTCAGATAGCCCCTTTGCCCCGTAAACGGCGGTTGGATCTGATTGAAGCAGCATCCCCCTTTTCAATCTATTGTGGAAGACCGCCGAGACAACAGGTCTTTCTTCGTCAACTCCGGTCTCCTTTTCAATTATTGAGGCAAGTGTGAGCAACTTATTTTCAGTAAGTCCCAATTCGTCAGCCCTCTTGAGCATTTCAGGGGAAATGTGCCTTCTGGTGTTCGTAACCATATCCATTATGATCCTCTCAGGTGAGGGGTTTTTCGGAAACCGGTAGGTGTCTGGGAAGAGATACCCTTCAAAGGAAGGGGCATCAACACCCATTTTTTCAAGTAACTCCCGATTAAATGCCGCCTCAAGGAACTCCTCACTCTTTATTATACCCGCCTCCTCAAGCCTTTCTCCAATCTGCCATATATTATACCCCTCGGGGATTGTCACCTCATAGAGGACAACCCTTCCGGAAACAAGGGCTTTGAGCACCACATAAGGGCTTAACCTCCCACGGAACCTGTATTCGCCTGACTTTATCTTCCCCTCAATCCCGGTTAACTTTGCAATCAGTTTGAGCACCTCTGAACTCCTTATAAGACCATCATCCTGAAGCCTTTCTGCTATCGCACCAAAACTCTCCCCCTTCTTCACCTGGAACCTTATATCTCCGTCATACATGGAAGGGACAAATATGCTAAGAGGGTATAACAGAGCAACAGAGAGGAAAAGCAAAGCACCTATCAACAGGGTCTTTCTTATATCCATGGCACTGATAATATAACCTAACTGGCGTGGTTCTATCCTGAGAAATTATCAAGAGTTTTTCTCGCAGGAAGGTATAATTTCAATTTAGTAATCTCCAATCAATGAGGGTCTTCGGATCAAATCGGGTTTTTCAAGAGATTTCAATTTGTACATTCGGTGTCATCGCAATGTCTGAGGCAACCACTTCATCAACAAAAAAGGCGGGGCAATGCCCCGCCTTTTTATTCTGAGAGTTTTCCTTCTTAGTACATTCCGCCCATATCGGGTGCTGCAGGCATCTTCTCCTCTTTTTCTGGCAGTTCTGTGATCATCACCTCAGTGGTGATAAGGAGTGATGCCACTGATGCAGCGTTCTGGAGGGCGGTTCTTGTGACCTTTGTAGGGTCAATGATCCCGGCCTTCATCATGTCGGTGTACTCTTCCTTCTGTGCATCAAAGCCGTAGTTAGGATCTTTCGACTCCTTAACCTTCTCCACAACGATGGCACCCTCAAGGCCGGCATTGTTCACTATCTGCTTGATCGGCTCCTCAAGTGCCTTCTTGATGATGTCCACACCGATCTGCTGGTCACCGTCAAGGCTGAGTTTCTCAATAGCAGGCAGACACCTCAGCAGTGCCACACCACCACCGGGAACGATACCTTCCTCAACCGCAGCCCTTGTGGCATGGAGGGCGTCCTCAACCCTTGCCTTCTTTTCCTTCATCTCGGTCTCGGTGGCAGCACCAACATTGATTACCGCTACACCACCGGCAAGTTTGGCAAGCCTCTCCTGGAGTTTCTCCCTGTCGTAGTCCGATGTGGTCTCCTCAATCTGTGCCTTGATCTGCTTGATCCTGCCCTGAATCTTTGCAGCCTCACCGGCACCTTCAACGATGGTTGTGTTCTCCTTGTCGATGTTGATCTTCTTGGCACGCCCGAGGTCTTCTATCCTCACATTCTCAAGTTTCATACCCACATCCTCGGAGATCACCGTACCACCGGTGAGGATTGCGATATCCTCAAGCATGGCCTTCCTTCTCTCACCAAAACCGGGTGCCTTTACGGCAGCCACCTGGAGAGTGCCGCGGAGCTTGTTCACAACGAGTGTGGCAAGTGCCTCACCTTCCACATCCTCGGCAATTATGAGAAGTGGCCTGCCCATCTTTGCAATCTGCTCAAGAAGGGGAACGAGATCACGCATGTTGGAGATCTTCTTATCATGGATCAGGATGTAGGCATCGTCCAGGTTGCACTCCATCCTGTCGGGATCGGTTATAAAGTAAGGAGAGATGTAACCACGATCAAACTGCATACCCTCAACCACATCAAGGGTGGTTGCCATGCTCTTTGCCTCTTCAACGGTTATCACGCCATCCTTGCCCACCTTGTCCATGGCATCGGCAATGAGTTCACCGATTGAGGAGTCGTTGTTGGCTGAGATTGTACCGACCTGAGCAATCTCCTTCTTGTCCTGCACGGTCTTGCTCATCTTTTTGAGTTCTTCCACCGCTACCTCAACCGCCTTTTCAATACCCCTCTTGATATCCATGGGGTTTGCACCGGCTGCCACATTTTTCATACCCTCACGGTAGATAGCATAGGCAAGAACCGTTGCCGTGGTGGTTCCATCACCGGCTGCATCAGAGGTCTTTGAGGCAACCTCACGAACCAACTGGGCACCCATGTTTTCAAAGGGATCTTTCAGTTCGATCTCCTTTGCAACGGTAACACCGTCTTTGGTGATGTTGGGTGCACCGAACTTCTTATCGATTACCACATTTCTGCCCTTGGGGCCAAGGGTTGCCTTCACGGCATCTGTAAGAAGGGTAACACCCTTCAGTATGTTGTTTCTTGCATCCTCATCGAAAACCAACTGCTTTGCTGCCATAGTATCAACCTCCTTCGATTATTCTGAAATTTTTAACCTTCCACTATTCCGAGTATGTCCTCTTCCTTGATTATCAGATACTCCGTTCCGTTCATCTTCACCTTCGACCCGGAATACCTGTCGAACATCACCTCATCGCCGATCTTCACTTCCTTAACCTCTGCACCAATGGCCTCAACCTTGCCCCTCTGGGGCTTTTCCTTGGCGGTGTCGGGGACGTAGATCCCACCAGGGGTCTTCTCCACGTCCTCGGTGTAAGAGATAAAGACCCTGTCCTTGAGTGGTTTGAACTTCATACCATCCTCTCCTTTCTCTTAAAATTTTTGGTTTTTGTTAGCACTCACTATTGACGAGTGCTAATATAAAAGGTTTTGTCCTTTATAGGCAAGTCTTCAGAAAAACAGTTAATGTGGATTAAGGTGGAATAACAGCGGAAATCTCTTTTTATCTTTTCTTTTCGGAATATTTCTCTTTTATACTGCCTTAAATCCCCTGCTCTTCCCTCTTGTTCTGGATAAACTTCTCGATCTCCTCGTTAAAGAAGTCCCCCTTCTGGCGAACCTCGGGGGGGATACGCAGGTTGTAAAGTTTCAGGCCTTCGGAGAGTTGGTTTTTAAAGGTCTCGTGGAAGTTGCCATCCTTAATGGAGTCAAGCACCTTCTGGGGGTTATAGAGGTATATATCTGAAACCACAGTCCTGGCAAGCCTCCTTGCCCTTTCGATCTCTTTGTCAACCTCCTCTGTGGTCTTTTCCTCCGGCACCTCAGCATACTCCTGTCGTGATGGTGCCTCAACTGTAGGGGGTGCGGCAGTTTCAGTCTTTTCAAGGGGTGGCAGATCAGGGATGGATGGCTCTTTCTCCGTTTTCCCCTCACGCATTATGCGTATCTTCTCAAGGAGTTCCTCTTTCAATGCCGGCTCTTCTACATACTCATCGGCACCATAGAGGCTCTGTGGTGGCCTTCTGTACCGGCTCCTGTCATAAATAGAGGCAATAAGGAGCACCTTTATACCGGCTGTCTCCTTCCTCTCTTTTATCCTTTTACAGACCTCAAACCCGTATATCTTCGGCAGCGCCACATCAATCACCACAATCTCAGGCAACTCCTTCATGGCCTTGACCATCGCATCCACACCATCAGAGGCGTATATCACCCTGAAGCCGTTTTCCGTAAGTATAGAACCTGCAGTCTCCCGCACCTCCTCGTCGGAATGACAGACAAGCACAAGGTTTTTTTGTATCTCCTCAGCCCGTTTAACCCTCTTTCTCACAAGCAAAACGGTGCTGCATTTAGGGCAACGAAACCGTGTCCCATCGAGTGACACCTTTTCGTCAGGCACCCTGAGCCTTGTCCTGCATTTTGGGCACGCTACGGTCACAGGTTCCTCCTTTTTAATATGGATTTACACTCATAAACCACCTCAGAAGCAACGAAATTGGCTTCATAAGGCCTGGGGCAGAACACAACTGTTATCCTGCCCAACCACCACCTCTACGCCTTTTGGGGAGCCAGAACCGGATAGTAAGGAGTCCAAAGAGAAATCCCCCTATATGGGCAAACCATGCAACCCCACCCTGTGCCATCATTCCCTTGCTAATAAGCCCGTTCATTATCTGTATGACCCCCCAGAGGCCGATCACAATTAACGCCGGTATTCTGATTATATCTATAAAAAAACCAAAGAATATTAAAGTATGCACTTTTGCGTGCGGATAAAGCAACAGATAGGCACCGAGAATCCCCGCAATGGCACCACTTGCCCCCACCATCGGGATTGCTGAGTGGGGAGCAGACAGTGCATGGGAATAGGCGGCAACGACACCACATGCGAAGTAAAATACCAGAAACCTTAAATGCCCTAAACGGTCTTCAATATTATTTCCAAAGATCCACAGATAGAGCATATTTCCACCAAGGTGTAACAGCCCCCCGTGCATGAACATGGAAGTAAAGATATTCCCTACAGAGTTTATCGTCTCAGTCCCGCCACCAAGCATCAGTTTCGGGATTGCGCCATACTGGTAAACAACATACTTCATCCCCCGTGGATGCACCGCTTCAATAAAAAAGACAACCGTATTTATCGCTATAAGCGCTATGGTAAAAAAAGGGAAACGCTCTGTGGGGTTATCATCCTTAAAGGGTATCATATGAGGGTTATATTATTAGTTCTGAAAGAAAAGTTTCAACTTGTAAGAACGCAAAAAGATTATCACACACCTTCAAGAAATAAAATCTTCCCCCATGGGTTTACCACTCACTTGCAAGGGTGCGCTGTATCTCCTCCCACCTCAGGTTGAGGTTGTCAACAACATCCATGGCTATCTCAAGGTGGAGATCAGTAAACCTGCTGAAGACCTCATTCTGGAGTTCCTTCCCCTTGATCCCATTCCTCCTTAGTGGCATGTCCGAGACTAACATAACAGAGCCAATGGGAACCTCATACCGGTAAGCCACCGTAAAGAGTGTGGCAAGTTCCATATCAATGGCAAGGATACGTTTGTTTCTCAGGTATTCCACAAATGCGGTATCGTACTCCCAGAGCCGTCTGTCGGTGGTATATACTATTCCACAGCGAGGCTCACGCCCCTTTTTCTTCACGGCTCCTATACAGTAGAGGTTTATTGATGAAGCCGGTATGGCCGGGAACTCCTTCGGCAGGTAATGTCTGCTTGTACCCTCACCACGGATGGCAGCCGTCGGCACAACAAAGTCACCTATAGCAAGTATATCGTCTATGCCACCACACATCCCGAGCATAACCACAGACTTTAGATTATCCAGGTAGGCAAGGCAGTTTATCAGCAGGGCTGCCTGTGGAGAGCCTATCCCGAAATCAATCATTGAGCAGTTAAACTCAGGGGCATTCACTATGCTGAAATTTGCCTCATAAAGCGTGCCCCTTGTTATTTCATAAAAGGCATGGATGTATTGTTTGAAATTGGTAATTAGTACATGGTCCTGTATCTCCTCAAGGGGTGAGCCTGTGTACCTCTCAAGGGTCTGCCTTATGTACTCGTGTTCTTTAAGTGGCATACTGCCTCCCTTTGGCCTGTCTTGTATCCTTAATAACTTTATCGGCAATAAAATACTGTTCTTTAATGACTCCATTCATAGATGCTGAAGTGATCTACCTTAAGGCAGCCTGATAAAATGCGACCAAAGTTTGAAGAAATTCCTGAATTGTCCGATAATATAAGTAAGGAGACGGTAAGATGAACGAAGAAAGGCTCAAACAGTATGTGAGGATGATAATCCAATCCCTATACAGGGGGTTAATCCTCTTTCTCCTTAGCATACTTGCAATTGTGCTACACGATAAAAGAGAACTCTATAAACTCATTATCACCACTCAATGGACTTTTCGTGATGTATTCCCCTTTTTTACCCTATTTTTCTCAGTATTTTATATCTGGTACTACACCTGCAAGGGCTCAAGCATCATGATCAGGAGGCTACAGGTCTGGATAGGTTATACAAGGGCGGTGATACTCACCTCAACGGTGGCAATAATAATCCAGTATTTCTGAGTTGTGTAGCAAAAACGAACCACAGAGCACCCGGAGAACACAGAGGAGGAAAACTTTTTAACTCTCTTGATATCCTCTTTCAGATAAGGCACTCAAACGCAACAAACCATCCCAAAATTTCATCCCTATTTTGCTCTGCACTTTTCGGTTCAACACCTTGTACAACTGCCTGGCAATCTCCATTGTCACCATCTATGGGGTCTCCACCAGTAGTCCCTGTATACAGGATAAGGGTAGTAATACCAGCCGGGGAAAGGCTCAATCACATACACGGGCTGCGGTTCCTCCCAGAGGTGAATCTCTATCAGATCAAAGACAGGATAACGGTATCTGCGTTTATCAAGCATCCCCTCCCTGAGACCGGCAAACCTTCCTGCAAGGGTAAAGTCGGCACCCTCTTTAAAAAGGGCAGGGTCTATTATACCCCTGTCCTTCTTCAGCCTCACAATAAACCTGCCCATCTCAGTCAGTTCCCCATCAGAAACATACCCGTTATCATCAAGGTTTAACTGAACAGCCTCGATAAAAGAACCCTCCTCTGTAACGCTCACATCAACAATCCTTCCCCCAATCACAAACATCCTTTCTTTATATTGATCAGGGCTTTCCTGAAGTTTCCTGATAGAGGGGTTAAGTATGGCTCCGGTCATGATATCCTTGCTGATAACCGGGGCACAGGAGG
>CAYMML010000097.1:0-8053 GCA_964391515.1 uncultured Thermodesulfovibrio sp.
CACCGGTTTTGTCCTTGAGTTTTTGAACCAGGTATTCCGGCTTGTGCCTTCTGAGTATGCTCCTGAACTGAGTCCGGTAGTTGTTCACAAGGCTCACCCCCTCGATTAAGACATCATAGACGAGCCAGCGACCATCTTTGTTTAAAAGTTTATAGTTAATCGGCACCTCCACACCGTCTGTTTTGATTATCTTTGTTCTTGCAATACCGTATCCATTATCTGTATCTTCAGAGAGGTACTCCACCCGTTCATCTGTGTAACTCTCTATCTTGTCAATGTATGACTTCTCAAGCATCTTTCCGAAAAGTTTTATAAACTCCTTTTTTTCATCCTCTCTGAATTTCCGCCAGTATCTTCCAACTGCCCTTCTGCTCATCTCCTCAAAGTCAAACCTGTCATAAACGATCTTCCTCATCTTTTCACGGCGTATCTCTCTTTTTGCATCTCCTTTGAGAGTGGGGTCTCGCAAGACCTGTAAAACCCCATCCACAGTTGTCTTTATGGCAGTGATGGGTGTTTCTTCCGAATAGCCATGAACTGTGAATATTAAGATCAAAACCACTCCTACTAAAAGCCTTTTCATCTTTTGACCTCCTGGGCTCTTTTCTGCAAGTAGGCATCCTGAAGGGATATATAGGGATCAATTGCTGATTCCTTGAGAGATTCATAATCCCCGATATGGAAAGAAAGCGAGTTAATTTTATCTGTTCCCTTGAGTCCTGCCTTCAAGGATAACTCCTCTATATAGTTGACAGGATCAAGGAATGCATCACCCAGCAACCCCAGGGTGTCTCTGAGTGAAGAAGGCCCCAAAACAGGCCATACAATATAAAACCCGTGTTTTATCCCGTAACTCCCGAGCGTCTGACCAAGATCCTCAGTCGGTTCTTTCTTGAAACCAAAATCAACTCCTGCAGGATCGCCAAGCCCACCTGCACCAAGGGTTGTATTAATACCAAACCGAACAACCTCGTTTGTGGCTCGTGATAACCTGCCCTGCAGTATAGAATTGACCACCCTTACCGGGGTGGTTATGTTATAAAAGAAATTTTTGATAATAACCCTCAGATCTGCCGGAACCACATCAGAATAAAACTTTCCTACCGGCTTGAGAAGCCAAAAGTAGAGTTTGTCATTAAATTCAAAGGAGAGCCTGTTTATAGGTTCAAGGGGGTCTGGCGTGTAGGATTCTTCAGTATATTCCTTTTCATCCACCTTCCAGTTCTTTTGTCCAGTAAAGGCAGGGAGCGGATGCAGTACAACAATCATAACGACTAATGAACTTAAAACTATGAGCATCTTTTTCATTATTTTTTCACTCCTTTACCTTACCAAAGATGTATTTTGAGAGTATCTCCTCATAGTCAACGGCAGACTCGGTCTCCCTGATCTTTCCCCCGTCTGCTATCAATTTTTCCGATCCACCAGGGGTTATCTCGACATACTTTTCCCCAATCAACCCCTTCGTCTTAATGGAGGCAATTGCGTCTTCCTGAAGTTTCACATCTTTTCTGATAACCATCTTCACAACGGCCATATAGTCATCATTAAGTTCTATCTTCTGTACCTTCCCCACCTCAACCCCGGCGATCTCCACCACAGAACCCGGCCTTACTCCACCGGTGCTCTCAAACTCGGCATAAACGGTGTATCCTCCCTTCCCCACTATCTCCATCCTTCCAAGTTTAACCGACAGATACCCAAGGCAGACTATTCCTATCAACACAAACACGCCCACTGCTATCTCTACATTGATCTTTTTCATAATATATCCTCCAAATCCTATCTTATTACCTCTATAGGCCCCTCAAGGCTTCCGGATATAAACTGCCTCACTATCTCGTTATCTGATGCAATAATCTCCTCAGGAGTTCCGGCTTCAACAATCCTCCCGTCATAAAGCATGGCAACCCTGTCTGCTACATCAAATATCTCCGGTATTTCATGGCTTATTATAACACCTGTGAACCGGTAACGTTTATGCGCCTCCTTTATAAGATCGTGTATCGAGTGAAGCATTATTGGGTCAAGCCCCGTTGTTGGCTCGTCAAAAAGGACGATTGATGGCTCAGTAACAAGCGCCCTTGCAAGTGCCACCCTCTTTTTCATCCCCCCGCTCAGTTCTGCAGGGTACTTCTCCTCGATACCCCTTAATCCCACCTCTTCAAGCCCTTTTAGCACCCTCTCCTTTATCTCATCCTTATCCATTTTGGTTCTCTCCTCAAGTGGAAAAGCCACATTCTCAAAGACCGTCATTGAGTCAAAGAGGGCACCTCCCTGGAACACCACCCCAAACCTTTCTCTTAAACTGCATACATCGTCCTGGCATATCTTCTGAATATCTTCGCCTTCAATCAAAATCTCCCCCTCGTCAGGCATATGTATTCCTATCAGTAACTTTAACAGAACACTCTTTCCCACACCGCTCTGCCCGACTATGGCAAGGAGTTCACCATAATTAATTTTCAGGTTCACCCCCTTCAAAACTTCCTGTTTGTTAAACGATTTTTTCAGATTCTTAATCTCTATCACTTCTATCTCCGTTTATCAAACTGCCTCCGACATAAGAACTTCCGTTGTACTTTTTATTAAAAGTCAATCACAGCCAGAGTGAACCTATAAAATAATCAAAGACCAGTATCAAAACTGATGAAAGCACCACCGCACCGGTAGTCGCCTTGCTTACCCCCTTTGCCCCGTATCCGGCATAGTACCCCTTATAGCAGCACACCCAACTCACCAGGAGGCCGAAACAGAGTGATTTCTCAATTCCCATCCATACATCTGACATCTCCACAAACTGCTCCATTTGAGAAAAATATGTTCCAGACCCAAGGCCAAGTAGTTTTACCGCTACAAGCCATCCACCATAAATCCCTACCACATCAAATATTGCTCCAAGGAGCGGAAATGTTATAAGTGCTGCAACAATATTTGGAACTATCAGGTACCTCATGGGGCTCAGTGCCATTGAAAGCAGTGCATCTATCTGTTCGGATATCCTCATTATACCGATCTCTGCAGTAAGCGCTGAGCCAGCCCTGCCGGTGACCATCAGTGCAGAGAGGACGGGACCAAGTTCTCTTATCAAACTCAATGCTACGGCAGGACCAAGCAGCGCCTCAGATCCAAATTTCCTCAGTGTGTAATACCCCTGAAGGGCAAGAACCATACCGGCAAACATACCCGTAAGGGCAACGATCAGAAATGACCGGTTTCCAAAAAACATTATCTGCCTTATAAGAAGTTTAAACTTGAAGGGCGGTCTGAAAATATAAGAAAGGCTCCTTACGAGAAAGATGAACATACTCCCCATGGTTCTGATCTCATCAAGAGCCCATGCCCCCAGCATCTCAAGGTAAACCATCATGACCGGTTTTGAACTATAAGGCAGTTCTGTGTTTCTGGTTTCACCTTTTTCTTCCAACTCTATCTCCCACCTTTTAAGAGGCTTCCCCTCAGGTACTGAATCTCTCTTATGATACCAAAAACCTGTTCCTCACTGTAAGCAGCAACACGATCCATCTTGCTCAACAGTTCGTCACAGAAAAACCAGGTGCACCTGAATGGCCTCTGCCACCTCTTGAGTTTGCAACCCCTCTCAGAAAGCATCGGGCATAAAGAATCCTCACTGACAGAGGCTTTATTATCAGAAGGGTTATTCAGAGCCCTCCACGCCCCAAGTTCTTCCAAAAAAGCCCTGTCATACTCATCATATCTGTAGTGGCGTGCCCTGCAGCATATATAATCACAGTCCGGACAAACCTGGCCGGTATATCTTTCTATAAGAGGGCTCACCCTTTCATACAGGGTTTTTATCCTGTTTATCGTTTCCTTTCTACTGCTCTTCATATCCTTTAATTATATTGATCACCGTTTTGTTCCAGCCCTCAGGGCCAGGTGCTGGCACCCTTTGTATATGGTCTCTATCAACCCCTTTGTCGTAACTTCCATCCAACTTCTGTAAGAGATAGGCCTGGTCAACAACCTCAAACATGGGAAGGTCATTAAGGCTGTCTCCAATCGCCACCGTCTGGATATTACCATATTTCCCGGTGTAAAGTTCTGTAAGTATCATTACAGCCCTTCCCTTATCAGTACCTCCCAGGAGGTGGTAAAACTCACCCCTTGTCATGGCTAAACCTTTTTCAGCAATCCGTTTTTTCAATTCCTTCACATCCTCTTCTGTGCCGCTGAAAATAAATGGCTCATCAAACTCTCTCTGTTTTGCAAGAGATGCCTCTTCCGGGGAAAGACCTGTAATCTTTGCCAACTCCCCGATACTCATATCCCCAAACCCCCTGATCATGAACCCCTCAGCCTTCAACTCACTTATGACCTCTCTCAGTTCCTCATACCTCCTGCCAAGGCGGATCAGACGGTACTGATCCACCATCTCACCATCGGTATTTTCAAAGTAGCCCAGGGGTATAAACACCCCTCCACCGTTTTCTGAAACAAAAGGGTGCGTATTTCCAAGTTTTTCACGGTAAACCTCTATCTCTGCCCTCGTCTTACTGGATACGATAACCAGCGGGATTCCCCGCCTTTTTATGAGAGAAAGCGCCTCTTTTGCCTCAGAAAAAGAGTAATCATCCGCCCTAAGGAGGGTTCCATCAAGGTCGGTAAAGATTATCACCTTCATTATTCCACCAGTATGATCTGGATGTCCATAACATTTGTTCCGGTAGGCCCTGTCTTCAGGAGTTCACCAGTGATTTCAAAGTAACTATAGGAATCATTCCGCTCCAGATATTCTCTATAATTAACCCCTTTTTCTCTGCCTCTGCTTATGGTGTTGCCATCAACCACGGCACCTGCTGCATCTGTAGGGCCGTCGGTTCCATCGGTACCGGCAGAAAGAAGCGTCAGGCCTTCCATACCATCTATGTACGATGCAAAAGAAAGGGCAAGTTCGGTATTTCTTCCTCCCCTGCCATCACCCTTGACGGTAACGGTGGTCTCACCTCCAGAGATCATACAGAGTGGAAGGTCATCACAGTTTCGTTTTGCCTCAACCGCCTTTTCAGCAAGGTACCTTCCAGCCTCCCGAGCCTCTCCGGTAAGTCTATCTGTAAGTAACATGACATTGAATCCATGCTCCCGGGCAGACCTTTTGGCACCTTCAATCGCCTTCCCGTTTGATCCTATAATGATATTTCTCACTCCCTTAAAGACCTTCGAACCGCTTTTGGGGGTCTCCTTCACCTCACCCCTGACACCACTTTCAAGATAGTACCTCACCGTCCCTGGCACCCTTTTTAGAAGATCGTATTTCTTCAGTACATCCACGGCATCTTCAAATGTGGTCGGATCAGGTACCGTGGGTCCTGATGCGATCACATCAAGGGGATCGCCTATCACATCGGAAACTATCAGATTAATCAGTTTTGCAGGGTATATGATCTCCGCTAACCGCCCGCCTTTGACACGGGAGAGGTGTTTTCTTACAGTATTAAGTTCCCCTATATCGGCACCAGAGTTAAGCAGTAGGGATGTAACCTCCTGTTTTTCCTTCAAAGAAACACCATCGACAGGTGCAACAAAAAGAGCCGAACCACCACCCGAAGTAAGAACAACGACCATATCATCCCGGGATGCCCTGCTTACAAGAGCGGTAAGCCTCCCGGTTGCCTTCAGGCCTCTTTCGTCAGGCACAGGGTGCGAGGCCTCTAATGCCTCAATAACCCTGAGATGGTCACCTTCTGGAATGTGCCCCTCTTTTGTGATTACAAGACCAGTTTTTATCTTCCTGTCAAGTACACTCTCGGCAGCACGTGCCATTGGGAAAGCCGCCTTTCCAAAGCCCACCACATAGATATGCCGGTACCCATCTACATTAATACCACGAAGGACGCTCAATGTCATCTCGTAGGGATCCACGGCCGCAAGTGAATCCCTGAATATATCCTCAAGTATTTGCCGCCTTTCCACATACCCTTTTATCATGATTAATTTTATCAAATCCGCCTGTACCGATGTGTTATTAAGAGAAGTTAACTTATGATATTGAAAAATTTCTTTTATTTTCAATGTGTTAGAAAAAACCACCACAAATTGTTTATAATATTATTAGGCTACTTTATAGGTGAACACTTCAGATGCCATTCCGTAAGATATTAAAATCAAAACTCCATATGGGTGTAGTCACAGAGGCAAATCTTGACTACGAGGGTAGTTGTACGATTGATGAGGAGTTGATGGAGATGGCGGACATAGTTCCCTACGAATGGGTGCTCATCAGCAACTACAATAATGGCGAGCGGTTTGAGACCTATGTGATCCCTGGAAAGAGAGGGAGCAGGGTAATCTGCCTTAACGGGGCGACCGCCCATAAGGGCAATGTGGGTGACAGGGTCTTTATCTTCTCATGGAGGTATCTTGAGGAGGGAGAAATTGGCAATTTCCCTCCGAAAATCATCCTCCTTGATGAAGAGAACCGTCCGAAATAACGAGAAAGGAGGCACGAGGGTATGAAGAGATATCAGGCTTATACGAGAAGAAATTTCAGAGAGATACCGGAGATAAACCGTCTCCCGGAGGAGATGATTTCTGACATCGATCTTGTATCAAGGGTATTTCCCTTCAAGACAAACAACTATGTGGTGGAAAATCTTATCAACTGGAATGATGTCCCCTACGATCCCATGTTCATCCTGAATTTCCCCCAGCGCGGGATGCTTCTTGATTACCACTACAACATGCTCAAAGAGGTGGTTAAAAAGGGGAATGAGGAAGAGATAAGACAGAAGGCACATGATATCCAGTTATCACTTAACCCTCATCCTGCGGGGCAACTTGAGTATAACATACCTAACTTCAAAGGCAGAAAACTAAATGGCATCCAGCATAAATACGAACAGACCGTGCTGTTTTTGCCTTCAAGAGGACAGACCTGCCATGCCTATTGCACTTTCTGTTTCAGATGGCCCCAGTTTATAGGTGACAGTGAGTTAAAGATCGGGGCAAAGGATGTCACTGATCTCCTTGAGTACCTTAGATCGCATAAAGAGGTAACTGATGTCCTGTTTACCGGCGGTGATCCACTTGTAATGAAGGCATCCACCCTTTCTGATTACCTTACGCCACTTCTTGACAGTGAATTTTCACACATAAGGAATATCCGTTTTGGAACGAGAGTGCTCACATACTGGCCAGACAGGTTTATCACTGACGAGGATTCCTCTGAACTCCTTTCTCTGTTCAGGAAGATCATCAAGTCAGGAAAACACCTTGCCTTTATGGCACAGTTTAACCACCCCGTAGAACTCACCACGAGTGAAGTCCAGGAGGCAATAGCGAGGATACGTGAAACGGGTGCTGAGATCAGAACCCAATCGCCCGTTTTGAAGCACATAAACAATAACCCTGAACTTTGGGCGGAGATGTGGCAGAAACAGGTTGAACTCGGATGTATCCCCTACTACATGTTCATGGTCAGGGATACCGGTGCACAGCACTACTTTGGAGTGCCAATAATCAGGGCACACCAGATATACCGTGAGGCGGTTATGCAGGTAAGTGGGCTTGGCAGGACGGTTAGGGGCCCTGTCATGTCAACAACGCCTGGAAAGATACAGATACTTGGACCTGCCCAGGTGGAGGGATACAACTTCATAGTCCTCACCTTCCTGCAGGCCAGAAACCCTGAATGGGTTATGAAGCCATTTTTTGCAGAGTATGATGAAGATGCACTATGGCTTGACGATCTGATGCCCGCCTTTGGAAAGAGAAAGTTTTTCTTTGAAGACGACGACCTTGAGTATGAACCACTATTCAGAGGGTTGGGGAATTAGAGGGAGCAACTCAATCAGGGGTGGTACCTGCCACCCCTTTTTTATAAGTTTCTAAACCTCACCACAACATATAATTTTTAACACTTATTGTCCAAGTTTCCTTGACTATATATCTGAAAGAGGTTATACTTTACTTGTGGTCTTTCAATCAGGAACTTTATGATTTTTAGAATATTTTTGCTAAGGACCTGGATAAACAAAGGCGGTAGGGCTGTTAGGGAATCAGATAGAGGAGCACGGTCAATCATCTGGGAGCA
>CAYMML010000098.1:0-7847 GCA_964391515.1 uncultured Thermodesulfovibrio sp.
AAAAATGGGAGGAAATAACCACCGCCTGTTAAAGTACATGAAAAGTAATTATTTTATCCGAACCTTCAGAAATCTCCTCTTTCCGGCCCTGATCACATACTCACCCTTTATGAGCCTTGCCTTTGTATCCGAAACCCTTTCGTCGTTAACCTTTACCCCCCCTTGCCTGATCATCCTTATCACCTCACTTGTACTGCTAAAAAGCCCGGCATCCTTGAGTATCTGGGGTATCCATAGACCATCGTCACCCGCCTCGACCTCTATCTCGGGCATATCCTGAGGGAGTTCCCTTCTGCTGAACACCCTCTCAAACCCCTCAAGTGCCTCCCTTGCCGTTTCTTCCCCCCAGTATCTTCCCACTATCTCAAGGGCAAGTTTCTCTTTTGCCTCCTTCGGGTTCAGTCTCCCCTCAGCCATATCCTCCTTCATCCTCTTAAAATCATCAAGGCTTATATGGCTCAGGAGTTCGTAGTACCTGATCATCAGTTCATCGGAGATGGACATTATCTTCCCGAACATCTCTGAGGGTGCCTCTGTTATGCCGATATAATTGCCAAGGCTCTTGCTCATCTTTTTTACGCCGTCTGTGCCCTCAAGGAGCGGCATCATCACAAGGCACTGGGGTTTCTGGCCATACTCCTTCTGGAGTTCTCTGCCCACAAGGAGGTTGAACTTCTGATCTGTCCCGCCAAGTTCCACATCCGCCTCAAGCACCACAGAGTCATAACCCTGTATTAGAGGGTACAGAAACTCGTGGATGCTTATGGGGCTCTGTGACTGCCACCTCTGCTTGAAATCCTCCCGCTCAAGCATCCTTGCCACCGTGTAATGGCCGGTCAACCTGATGAGTTCCTCAGCCTTCATCCGGCTCATCCAGGATGAGTTGAACTCCACCCTCGTCTTTTCAGGGTCAAGTATCTTGTATATCTGCTCTCTGTAGGTCTTTGCATTTTCAAGCACCTCCTCCCTGGTAAGCGGCTTTCTGGTCTCGCTCTTACCGGAGGGGTCTCCTATCATACCGGTAAAGTCACCAATCAGGAATATCACCTCATGACCCAACTCCTGAAACTGTCTCATCTTTTCAAGCAGCACGGTATGACCGATGTGGATATCCGGTGCGGTGGGATCAAAGCCGGCCTTTACTCTGAGAGGTCTTTTCTCCTTTAGTTTTTCAAGGAGTTCATCCTCCTGGATGATCTCTACCGCTCCTCTTTTTATTATCTCTAACTGTTTTTCCGGCGAAAGCATAGGGATTATTATAACTCAAAGAACCTCTTCTTTTGAAATCTTGGACAGAGTCTCCGTTACTTTAATATAATAAATGCGGGGAAGATGATAGAGGTTATAAGACATATCCGCTGGCAGGATGCACTGGATATCCTCATCGTCACGATCGTCATCTACCGCCTTCTGCTGCTGATCAAAGGGACACGAGCGGTTCAGATGCTGATCGGGCTTGGGGTGCTACTTATCGCCCTCTTCCTCTCGGACTATCTGGAACTACACACCATGTACTGGATAATCCAGAGTTTCTGGGCTCAGGTGGTTCTTGCCATGATAATCCTGTTTCAGCCGGAGATCAGGAAGGCGCTTGCCCGCATGGGAGAAACCCCTTTCCTGCCGGCAATAACATCCGCATCAGAGTTCAAATCCATCGATGAACTTGTAAGGGCGGCAGTCTCGCTTGGTAACAGAAAGATCGGGGCGCTCATAGTCCTGGAACGCGACATCTCTCTAAATGATTTTGTAGAAATGGGAACCCCCCTTGATGCCAAGGTCTCAAGGGAGATACTGCTTAGCATCTTTCACCCTGCTTCCCCTATACACGACGGGGCTGTCATTATAAGGGGAAACAGGATAGTTGCTGCTGGCTGTTTTCTCCCACTCACACTGCGCAGGGATATCGACCGCTCCATGGGGACACGACACCGTGCCGCAATAGGCATAACAGAAGAGACCGACGCTGCTGTGGTGATCGTCTCCGAAGAGACCGGCCATATATCCCTTGCAGTTGACGGTAACATCGAATCTCCCCTTGATATGGGGACACTGCGAGACATCCTTACAGAGATGTTCACGGAGAAAAAGACCCGATGAAACGGCTTATTACGCACAATTTCGGCCTTAAACTACTGTCACTGGGCTTTGCAGTTCTTCTGTGGTTCATCATCTCCGCCCGGGGCACATCTGAGGTGACCTTC
Organism: uncultured Thermodesulfovibrio sp.; assembly: GCA_964391515.1. Taxonomy (GTDB): domain Bacteria; phylum Nitrospirota; class Thermodesulfovibrionia; order Thermodesulfovibrionales; family JdFR-85; genus WFTX01. The sequence goes on from CAYMML010000098.1 coordinate 2,202, forward strand.
GAGGTGCCCATAGAGTATCTGAACATACCTGAAGGCTATGAGATTTTACACAAAGAATACGACAGTGTGTCTGTAAGCGTGTTCGGTAGTGAGCAGATCCTCCGTGCAGTAAAGCCCTCAGACATCAGGGTGGTAATAGACCTCAAGGGAGGGGAAAAGGGGAAAAAGACCTACAACATACTCAAAAAGAACATCAAGGTTCCACCCGCTGTCAGTGTATCCAATGTCTCCCCTTCAGCCGTGGAGGTCACCCTCGACAGGAGGACAACCCGCACGGTTCCCGTACAGCCGAAAATAAAGGGGCTCGATAAAAAGAGGTACAAACTCACCTTTACCCCCCCTGTCATAAAGATAGAGGGACCAGAAAGCATAATAAAGAGGATCAGGAAACTCACCACCGAGGAGATCAACCTGAAACAGTTACTTTCAGAAAAAAAGATGGAGGTGCCTGTAAACAGGGATTTCGAAAAGGTGAGGCTCTCTACCGACCTAATTGAGGTGGAGGTAACGGAAATCTTACCTGAGGAGGGGAAATGAAACTATTCGGCACAGATGGCGTGAGGGGCACGGTAAACCAGTACCCCATGACACCTGAAACGGTTCTAAGGATAGGGATGGCGGCGGCACAGGTTCTGAAAAAACGCCACGGACAAAACAAGATTCTGATTGGGAAAGACACCAGGATATCGGGATACATGATCGAGAGCGCCCTCACCTCCGGTATCTGTTCAATGGGAATGAATGTGTTGCTTGTCGGCCCGCTTCCCACACCGGGGGTTGCCTACCTTACAAGGGCGATGAGGCTTGATGCCGGTATCGTTATATCAGCATCTCACAACCCATACTATGACAACGGAATAAAGTTTTTCGGGCCGGACGGATACAAACTGCCTGACCAGATGGAACAAGAGATAGAGTCTCTCGTGCTTGATGGTACGTTTCCATCAAGGAAACCGGAAGGTGACCAGATCGGGAAGGCATACCGGCTCGAGGATGCCTCCGGGAGATACATTGAGTTTGTTAAATCAACAATTCCAAGGGGGAGTAATCTGGAGGGTCTAAAGGTGGTGGTGGACTGTGCCAATGGCTCTGCTTACAAGATCACACCTGAACTGCTCTCTGAATTAGGAGCAGAGGTGCACACCATCAACGACCACCCTGATGGAATAAACATAAACCACTGTTGTGGCTCCACCGATCTTACATCATTGAAAGAGGAGGTTCTCCGCCTTGGTGCCCATGTGGGAGTGGCACACGATGGTGATGCAGACCGCACGCTCTTTATCGACGAATCAGGCAGGGTTGTTGACGGAGATCAGATCATGGCCGCCATGGCGGTAGAGTTAAAGAAGAGAAACGCCCTTTCAGGTGATACCCTGGTTGCAACGGTAATGAGCAATCTGGGAATGGAGCATTACCTGAACCGTAAGGGAATAAGTGTATTAAGGACAAAGGTGGGCGACCGGTATGTGGTGGAAAAGATGCTCGAAGGTGGATACACCCTTGGGGGCGAACAGTCAGGGCACATCGTTTTCCTTGATTACAACTCAACCGGTGATGGCCCGATTACGGCACTTCAGGTACTGTACCTGCTCAAGAAAAAATCCATTACACTCTCGGATCTGGTTTCAGACATATTCCTTTACCCACAGGTGCTTGAAAATGTAAAGGTGAAGAAGAAGGGCGTTATAAGGCATGAGGCGGTTCGCAGAGGTATAAAAGATGCAGAAGAGGAACTGGGCACAGAAGGAAGGCTTCTTGTAAGGCCATCAGGCACCGAGCCGCTTATAAGAATAATGGCTGAGGGGAAGGACAGGGAAAAGATTGAGGCGGTAACAAAAAGACTCGCTCGGTTAATAAGAAAGACGGAAAAAGAAGAAAACAAGGCCTGAGAGGTTCAGGGGGGTGAAAAGTGAGAGTCATGCCTTTCATTTCTCACTAATTGCAGGGGTCGTTGCGGCAAGGCTCTCCTTATACATTCCGATCCTTATACTTTTACTATCCTCAACCGCCATAGCCTACCTTTTAATAAAAAAGAAAAAGATTCCCCTTATAGTATTTATCCTTTCAGCAATCTTTACTATCACCGTGCATGGTAACTCCACCGGCAATATGAAATTCATGAAGGATGGGAAATACTCCTTTGTCGCCCTCGTCTCTGACCTTCCCAAAAAGATTGAAGACGGATATATCACCCCCGTCATGATTAAGGGGGTTTCTTCAAATCTCTCCCCTGTGCTCATCACCCCACTTCTCTTAAAACCGGGCATGGAGGTAACCGGTGTGGGAAGTGTCAGGATCAGGGAGACGAGGAAAAACCCGGGCAATGTAAGGATCAAAAACACCATTTCTATCAAACCAGCAGGTGCGGTAAAGGTAAGAACCACCCGCTCATTTACCTCTCTAATCCAGTCACTCCGGTGGAAACTCCTCGGGATAATCCAGAGTGGGTTCTCGAAAGAGACCGCTTCTGTGATCACAGCGCTCACAATAGGTTACAGAAGCCACGATGGGAAAAGGGTGTACGATTATTACAGAAGAGCCGGTCTCTCACATCTCATGAGCATATCCGGAACACACTTCGGTCTTCTCTCTCTGATCCTGTTTTTCCTCTTTCGCCTGCCCTTCAGGTTGCTTCCGGCGGTCACACTGCAGAGGCTCACCCGCAGGTACAGCATCAACGAGATCACCGCACTACTTACCCTGCCCTTTCTCATCCTCTACCTCCTGATGTCAGGTTTCAGGGTGCCTGCAGTGAGGAGTTTTATCATGATCACCTTCTTTATGGCATCTCTTCTCCTTGGCACCAGGGGGGCCTGGAAGGGGGCACTCCTCCTTGCCTTCAGCGTTATTTCGGTTATCAACCCGGATGCAGTTTTTACGCCATCCTTCCAACTCTCCTTCGTGGCGGTCTTCTCTATTGGCACGGGGCTTGAGATCGCAGAAAAGTACCAGGGGTTTTCAGAAAACCCGATTATTAGAGCGGTTATCAAGTTTATTACTATCACCTTTTTCGCAATAACTGGAACTTTACCGCTAAGCCTCTATTACTTCCACTACATCCCGCCTTTTGGATTTATAACGAACCTCCTCATCACACCCCTTGTCTGCTTCGTAATCTTACCCGTTGTTGTTACCACCTCATTCCTTGCCCTCATAACAGGTGCCTTCCCTTTACAGGGACTTATAGAAACATTGATAAATAGCACAAACAGCCTTGTTAAACTCTTTTCAACGGCATCACCCCTTCTCATTCCTTCCTTTCAGATCACCCCCCTTGGGGTTTTATTGATCTATACCGGTATCTTACTGCTTATAAGGAGACGGTTTGTCGTCGCTACGGCCATACTGCTCTTTGGGCTTACCCCCGTTTTTGTCTCTCTACAAAAGGCAGAAAACACCCTGGTTGAGATAACCTTCCTTGATGTCGGCCAGGGAGATGCTGCCGTAATAAAGACATCCACAGGAAAACTGATCGGCATAGATACCGGCAGAACCGGTAGCGAGATGCTTCGGTACTGCCTCTTGAAGGGCAGAGAGGCACCTGAGGTAATAGTGCTCAGCCACGGCGGTGCTGACCATGCCGGTGGATTGTTTGAAATTATTGAAAAATCCCCCCCCGTTGAGATATGGGACAATGGGTTGATAAATTATCACGGGCTGCCTGCATCTTTAAGGCTAAGGCACCTTGAGAGGGGAGATATTCTCAGGGACCGGAATGTGCTGTTCAGTGTTTTACACCCCTACAGGGGGTTTTATCCACGGTATGGTGATGAGGAAAATAACAACTCTCTTGTATTGCAATACACCGATTCGGGGGTCTCTGCAATGTTTCCGGGTGATCTTGAGTCTGACGGTGAGGAATCAATACTTGAGTCAGGCATTCCCATAAGAAGCAAAATCCTCAAGGTGGGACATCACGGAAGTTATACCTCATCAACGAAGAGATTTCTCTCTGCCGTTTCACCTTCTTACGCCGTGATTAGCGTCGGAAAGGGAAACCCCTACGGGCACCCACACCGTTCAACACTTGAGAGGCTCAAGGGTATCAATTTATTCAGAACAGACCGGGATGGGGCTGTATCCTTCAGACTGGACAAAAACGGCAAACTCTCAATAAAGAGGTTCACCGACTGGATGCTGATACCGGCAAAAGCACCCTCGCTGAAAGAGGAGGCAAAGAAACTCAGAAATCTATACCTTCCCTGGTAGGAAGATAGGTCTCAACTACCTGCCACTTCATCTTTTCCTTCTCAAGTGTGAAGACCACAGACTCCGGAAACCCCTCCCCACCCATCAGGTAACCCTCGGTACCGTCTTTTATGGTCTTCACAACGAGGTTGAACCTTGCCTCTGCCTTCTTGTCATCCACCTTGATCCTGAGGGAGTCTATCTCGATCTCAAAGGCATCCACCCGTTTAAAGAGATTTCTGAAAGTCTCCTTCAGATAGAGGTATGAAAACCCGTACCGATCCCGGTAATTGTAGGAGACATGTCTCATAACACCGTCGATATCCTTATTGAGTGCAGCCTCCCTGCCCTCCATTATCAGGTTTCTAATCCTCTTTTTGTCGGAAGGGAGAACAAAATAGACAACCACAGGGAGAAGCACCAGGATGGTTATTAATGCAACTGTCTTCTTCACCAGTATATTATATCCGGAAATTGGTATTTTTGAAGTAATTGTATTGCAGAGACGGCAAAAATCTTATATAATTTAATAAAGGGGTGCAGGATGCCCTGGACAACACTCCATAAGTTGATCTCCTCCGAGCTTTTCCACCACTCTGATGGCTCTTCCGGGGTTAATAACAACGACACCAAGGTTACAGACGCCTCGGCCATCCTCCAGATATCTGAATACAGATTCTTCCAGATCGCCTACCGCCACTGGTATGGCTCAGAAGGTGACACAAAGACGATTGATTATCACTTCGGCCGGTACCTACATAACAACCCCCCTCCACACTGGGTGCGGAGCCTTGCTCGCAGGGTAATAAAAAGAGAGATCAACCCCGCAGAATTGGGGATAAAGATACCCGTTTCAGACCGAACAACGAGGATAAAAGGAATTCTTCTACTGATACTTATAGGCCTTTTGTGTATCGGGTTTTATATTATAGTTATAAAGGAATATACACCCTACTTCTGATGTTGTGGGATAAAAAGGGAAGGGGAATTACTCCCCAACCCTCTCAAGAAGATGAAAAGGCACTAACCGGCCTTTTCGAGTTTCGTGAGGAGTTGCTTTATGACCTCCTCCTTTCCCTTCAGATAATCACGCCATGATTTCTTGTCGGTATCAGCAATCTCAAACCGAAGATCACCGAGGTAAGACCAGAGAATCTCCTTGAGAACCTCCATCTCCTTTTGTGTCATGTCCACCTTTGCCATAACACACCCCCCTTTCCTTTTTATTTTACCTCCCTGATTTCATTATATAACAAAACACCCTTTTTTGCTACACAATTAGGGATTGCTGTGGTTTATAGATGAAGAGAGGTTTCAGAACCTGTAAAGTCTTACACCGGGAATCTTTTTGAAGTGCTGATCCTGTGTAAAAACTGGAAGGTTATACTCAATGCCCATGGAAGCAATTACTACATCTGTTAGCGGCAGGGTAAGCCCCTTCTTTCTTAAAGAGGA